>JALHSZ010000025.1 GCA_022865485.1 Dehalococcoidales bacterium
GGCACTGCCTGCCACGTCAGGGGAGCGGGCAGGGTCTTGGAGGAAATAGGGCGGCAACTTGACATAAAACCAGGCGAAACGACCAGAGACTTCAAGTACACCATGGAGACGGTCAACTGTGTCGGTGCCTGTGCCCTGGGGCCGATAGTGATAATTGACGGCAAATATTCGGGGCAGATGAAGACCGATAGGGTGAAAACTTTGCTGGAGAGTTACGATTAAATGGTCAAACAAAGCAATAATCGGCTGAACTCTGTGGCCGCGTTTGAGGCTCTAAGAAAATCAATCATTGCGAAGAGAAACCCGAGCCAGACCTGCCTAGTTGTTTGTGGCGGCACTGGTTGCCTGGCTCTGGGAGCTGCGGATGTTATTACCGCCTTCAAGCAAGAAATAGAAAAAGGCAGGCTGGAGAGCAAGGTAAGCCTCAGAGTAACCGGCTGTCCCGGCTTCTGCGAGAGGGGTCCGCTGGTGGTGGTCAAGCCCGAAAATATCCTCTACCAGCAGGTAAGGGGCGAGGATGCTGCCGAGATAGTCTCGGCAACGGTCAAGGGCAGTATTGTTGACCGGTTGCTCTACGTTGACCCGGATACCGGGAAGAAAACAACCTATGAATCGGATGTGCCCTTCTATAAAAAACAGAAGCGCCTCCTCCTTGGTAACAATAGCAACATTGCCCCCACCCTAATTGAGGACTACCTGGCTATCGGCGGCTATGCCGCCCTGGCTAAAGCCCTTTCCAGCATGACCCCCGAGGCGGTAATCGAAGAAGTTAAAAAAGCGGGCTTGAGAGGGCGGGGCGGCGGCGGTTTTCCCACCGGCACTAAGTGGGAGACCTGCCGTAATACGGAAGGCGATACCAGGTATATTATCTGTAACTGTGATGAGGGCGACCCTGGTGCTTTTATGGACAGGAGCCTGATGGAAGGCAATCCCCACAGCGTCCTGGAGGGGATGGTTATCGGCGCTTACGCCATCGGCGGCCACCAAGGCTATATCTACGTTCGTAACGAGTACCCGCTGGCGGTAAAGAACGCCCATATAGCCATCGAGCAGGCGGAAAAGCTCGGGCTGCTGGGCAAGAATATACTGGGTTCCGGCTTTGACTTCAGCGTCAAGATAAGCCGTGGCGGTGGCGCCTTTGTCTGCGGCGAATCGACGGCGCTTATGGCTTCGCTGGAAGGCAAGGTCGGCGAGCCGAGGGCGAAGTATGTCCACACCTCGGAGAAGGGCCTGTGGGAGCAGCCGACCAACCTTAACAATGTAGAAACCTGGGCTAATGTCCCGTTAATCATTAAAAACGGCGCCGACTGGTATGGCAAAATAGGCAGCCAGGGCAGCAAGGGGACCAAGATTTTCTCGCTGGTAGGCAAGATTAACAACACCGGACTCATCGAAGTTCCCATGGGGGTCGCCCTGAAGGATATTATCTACGGCATCGGCGGCGGCATACCCGAAGGCAAGAAGTTCAAGGCGGTACAGACCGGCGGTCCTTCGGGCGGCTGTATACCCGAAAGCCTGCTCAACCTGCCCGTTGACTTTGACGAGCTGGATAAGGCCGGCTCGATGATGGGCTCGGGTGGTATGATTATCATGGACGAGAACACCTGCATGGTGGATATCGCCAAGTACTTCGTCAATTTCCTAGAGGGCGAGTCTTGCGGCAAGTGTCTCCCCTGTCGCGAGGGGCTGAAGAGGATGAGCCAGATACTAACCGACATCACCGAGGGCAGGGGCAAGGAAGGCGATATTGAGCTGTTAGAGCGGCTGTCAGCCACGCTAATCGACACCTCGCTTTGCGCCCTGGGCAGTACTGCCCCCAACCCCGTTTTAACCACCCTGCGCTATTTCCGCGATGAGTACGAAGCTCACATCAAGGATAAGCGGTGTCCGGCTGGCGTTTGCAAGGCGCTGGTCACCTATTCAATTGACGAAGAGAAGTGTCCCGGTTGCGGACTCTGTGTCAAAGCCTGCCCTTCAGAGGCGATAACCGATATGGGCAAGAAAAAACCCGTGGTCTTAGACCAGGAGAAGTGCATAAAGTGCGGCGCCTGCTATGACGTCTGCAAGCTCGGGGCGATAATAAGGAAGTAAAGGCAGAAGAAATGGTCAAACTGACAATCAATGGCCAAAAGGTTCAGGCCGAAGAGGGGACAACCATACTGGAAGCAGCCAGGGAGAACAACATCTATATACCCTCTCTCTGCCACCATGAAGAGGTGACCCCCTACGGAGCCTGCCGCCTTTGCCTGGTCGAAGTTACCAAGAATGGCAGGGAAAGGCTGGTAGCTTCTTGCCTTTACGAGGTAGCGGAGGGTCTTAAAGTAAAAACCGACTCGGAGAGAATCGCCACCAACCGCAAGATGTTGATGGAGCTCCTCTTGGCCCGCTGCCCCAACAACAAAGCGGTACAGGATTTAGCTCATAAATTAGGCGTGGAAAAGACCAGCTTCAAGCTCGACGATGACGACTGTATGCTCTGTGCCCTGTGCATCCGGGTCTGCCAGGAGGTTGTCGGCGTCTCGGCCATCAGCCTGGTCAACCGCGGCGTTGACCGCGCCCTGGCCACACCGTTTTTCGAGCCTTCCAGCGTTTGCATCGGCTGTGGCTCCTGCGCTTACGTCTGTCCGGTTGACGCCATAAGGTTTGAGGATATCGGCGATACCAGACATATCTACTGGCCCGATAACGATATGGAATTCAAGCTCAAGAAGTGTAAGACCTGCAGTAGATACTGGGCTCCCCAGGCTCAGTTGGACTATATCATCAAAAAGGCGGGGCTAGCCCCCGACGCCTTTGATAACTGCCCCGACTGCCGGGATTAACCCTTTCTTCTTTAACCCCCACATTGACCCTTAACTGGAGCCTTGCTATACTCTGTGATACGGGGTGTAGCGCAGCTGGTAGCGCGCATGGTTTGGGACCATGAGGTCGGCGGTTCAAATCCGCCCACCCCGACCACCAGACCGCAGCAATGAACCAAGAAACGAAGAAGCTCTCCATAATCAGGGTTAGCGAAAAGGGCATAAGCTCTCAAGACGATGTTGTGGTCAGGGAACTCCTGCTGACTATCGTCCTCAATAAGCGTGAGATAGCAGCCATCTCTTGCTCTCCTTCGAACCTGGATTATCTGGCCGTCGGCTTTCTTCTAGCCAGGGGGCTAATAAAAGGTAAAGAGGCTATCAAAAAGATAGCCGTCGATGACGGCAAGGGCATAGTGCGGGTAGAGGCTGAGGAAGCTAGCCGTTCCCCCAGCGAGCCTCAATTAAAACAGAGAGTAGAATCCGATATCGAAATATCCGCCAACGAGGTCTTCGCCCTTATCGACGAATTTGTTCAGCGCTCCGAACTGTTCAAGGCAACGGGCGGGGTTCACAGCGCCGCCCTGTGCGATAGGAAGAGAATACTGGTCTTCAGCGAGGACATAAGCCGCCATAGTGCCATCGACAAAATCTTCGGCCGGTGCATCCTGGAAGATCTACCCACCACCGGTCGTTTGCTCATTACCAGCGGCAGGGTATCATCGGAAGTGGTGCTCAAGGTAGCTAAGAGGAATATTCCCCTGCTTGTCTCAAAATCCGCCTCCACCGACCTGGGAGTTAAGTTGGCCGATGATTGGGGGATAACCCTCATCGGCTTTGCCCGGGATAAAAGGATGAACGTCTATGCAAACGACTGGAGAGTAAAGGGTCAGGAGGTAGAATAAAACGCCTGGCATCTTGCCTTAACCGAAGGAGTCGTTTAGTATTATGGAGCGAAAAATCAAAGTCCGTTTCTCATCGGGGGGAGAAAAAGAGGTGACGGTTGAGGAGGCGAAGAGAATACTGGACGAAACCTACAATGACCCCCTGGGTGGTCTGGTAGCCAACGCCAAAACCGAAAAGGTCATCTACCAGATAGACCCGGAATTGGAGGAGATTTTTGTCTTAGACACCATAATCGGGGGCGGCTAGCTTATTATGAGGGGATAGCTGATAAGAATGCTTAGTAAAGAACAATTAGAAAGATACAGCCGCCAGATATTGATTAACGGCTTCGGCGAGGAAGGACAAGCCAAGCTAAAAAGGGCTAAGGTCTTTATTGCCGGCGTTGGCGGCTTGGGCTCGGTAACCGCCACCTACCTGGCGGCGGCCGGGGTAGGGGTAATACGGATCGTTGACCACGACAAGGTAGAGCTCAGCAACCTGAACCGGCAAATACTGCACTGCGACGAGGACATAGGCAAGAAGAAAGTCGATTCGGCGGCGAAAAGGCTCAAGAGCATAAACCCGGAGGTAAAAATAGAAGCCGTCGCCGAAAAAATGACCGAAGCCAATATCTCTGAGCTGGTGACTGGCTTCGACCTGATCGTTGACGCCATGGATAACCTGCCCACCCGCTACCTGCTGAACAAGATAGCGATAGATAAAGAAATTCCCTTCTTTCACGGTGCCGTCAACGGCTTTGAAGGCAGGGCTATGACCATAATCCCGGGCCAAACCGCCTGCCTGAGGTGCGTTTACCGGGGGGCTGTCGTCGAAGGGAGTTTCCCCGTGGTCGGCGTTACCCCCGGGGTCATCGGCTGCATTCAGGCAACAGAGGTAATAAAGTATCTCCTGGGAGCAGGGCAACTGCTGGGAAATCGGCTGCTCGTCTACGACGGACTGAATATGAAATTCACCCAGTTCAAGGTGAAGCGAGACCCCAATTGCCAGCACTGCGGCGCCCTGAAGGATAAAAATTGAGCGTTAAGATAAAACTTCATCGCTCCCTGGCTAAACTCGCCGACGGCCAGGCGGTGGTCGAAGTTAACGGCAATACTGTTGGCCGGTGCCTCGAGCAGATGAGCGCCCGATTCCCCAAGCTTAAAAAGAGGCTCTTCGAAAAGGACGGCGCGCTGAGCCGTATCCTTGAAATCTATGTCAATGGGGAGAGCATCTATCCGGACGAGTTAGCCACCGTGGTTAAAGACGGGGACGAGCTTGATACCGTAGTGCGTATCTCCGGGGGCTGAGGTCACTCAAACAGAACGGCGGACCTTTACTATCTCCGCCAGGATGCTGACCGCTATTTCCTCGGGAGTTTGTGCCTCTATTTCCAGCCCGATGGGGGAGTGGACGCCATCCAGCTTTGCTTTAGGCACTCCTTTAGCCAGCAGGTGGGAGAATATAGTCTTAACCTTGGTCTGGCTGCCAATCATGCCGATATATTTAGCCGGAGTGCCCACCGCCCAGCCCAGCACCAGCTCGTCATGCTGATGGCCATGGGTAACAATCACGATGTAGCTCGACTTATCTATCTTCAGATTGGGGAATGACTTGGTAAAGTCATCGGCCAGGATAATCTCAGCTTCAGGAAACCTCTCGGCGTTGGCGAACTCGGCACGGTCGTCAATAACGGCAATCTTAAAGCCGAGGAGTTTTCCCATCCTGGCCAGCGGCAACGAAACATGACCGCCGCCGAAGATATACAGGGTGGGTGCTGTCAGGATAGGCTCGATAAACACCTCCAGGTCGCCCCCGCATATCATCCCTGCCTTATCGGCTTCCTTAGCGGTCAGGCTTATGTGGAGGCGCTTGGGCTTGCCCTGTTTTATTACCTTAATAGCTTCTCCAATCACCTGGGCTTCCAGGCTGCCGCCGCCGATGGTACCGGTAATAGTGCCGTCAGGCTTAACCAGCATCTTGGTGCCTTCTTCGCGGGGTGTAGAGCCAGTGGCGGAGACAATGGTTACCAGCGCTGCTTCTTCGCCCTCTTCTTTAATTCTGACGATTTCCTGGTAGATATCGGCCATTCTAGCTCTCCTCTAAGCATTAAAGCGCATCAGTATCGCCTCTAAAACCCCGCCCGCAATCGCCCTCACCCTGGGCCTGATGGTATAGCAGGCTTCCCTGTCCCCCGAAGGGTCTATCTCGCCCAGCTTTGCTCCTCTTCCCACCACCGTCCCGTTCCTGAGCAGAGCCCGTACTACGCCGCCTATCTCCGTCCTGAGAGGCTGGGCAGCCACCGAAGCCACCACCTCTCTCACCACCACCATGTCTCCGATTTCCTTGTCAGTCAGGAACTGGCCTTCGCTGGGGGAATGCAGCACCCTTTCCGAGGTCAGGCCGCCGACAGCCACGGGGATGCCGGTATTTTCCTCCGCCTTCCCGGTTACGATTACTCTGCCCAGGCGCTCACTGTTGTTGGTCTCCACCACCACATGAACATCCTCTTCCGCTTGAAAGCCGGGCCCCAACCCGATGACCAGGGAGGCATCGCTGATATTTGTCCCCAGATTTTGCTTGGCCATCAGGGCATCAACCAGCACCGCGGGTTTTAGCATATCTTTCACCAGGGCATCGGGATCGACGATGATGGGCAGTTTGTTTTGACGCCATACCTCAGCAATCTGGCTCGGCGATTCCACCCGCCTGGCTGTTATTCCCTCAACCTCTTTTTCCCCATCGTATATCGCCTCGCAGAAGGCAACCCCGCGGCTGACGGCTAATGGCTGAGAGGTCTCAGTCATGCATACATGGAAACGGGCGCGCGCCAGCTTATGAGCCACGCCGCTGGCTACCTCCCCACCACCCCTGATAAGCACCACCAGATTAGCTAAATCCATTATTGTCCTTAACTATATTATACCCGCCTTCTTCAACTCTTTTAAGCGGGCAGGGGAAAAGCCCATATATTCTTTATAGATACGCTCGTTAGCATAGCCCACTGGCTGGCAGACCCAGTTTGTCCTGATGGGCGTTTTGGTCATCTTGTGCTGTGCCTGGGCGACGACAACCTCCCCGTAAACCGGGTCTTTGACCGGAGTGAACATCCCCCGCTCCAACCAGTTGGCGTCCTTCATCGGCTCTTCCGGGGAACAGACCGGCGCCACCACCGGTGTAATGGGGGCTAAGCGGCCATTCTGGGAATACTCTATCGACATGGCCACCAGCTCGTCGTTGGTGTAGTTGCGTGTCTCGGCAAAGACCCGCGGCGCCCACTTCAATTGCTCATCTTTGCGCATAAAGACCTGCAGGGTCGTCCAGCTGGCGGCATCCCACTCATCCCACTTCCCCAGCATATCGGCAAAAGCCTGCCACATCTCTAGCCTTAAGCCTCCCAGAAAAACGGCGCCGTCCTTGGTCGGCGCGAAGCAGTAGAGCCAGCCCGCGGTATCCAGACTGCCGAAGCGCTCACAGACAATTCCTGTCTCCTGATACCATAGCGCCGCATAGTCATCAAAGCGGGCGTAAGCCTCCGCCGTAGCCACGTCCAGCGCCTGCCCCTGGCCACTCGTCTTTCTCCAGTGCAGCGCCGCCAGAATGCCTACCGCCATGAATGTCCCCGGTTGTACCCAGGCTATCCAGGGTCCGGCCTTAGTAGGCACTGCCCAGGGACATTCATCATAGCTCTTGCCCTCGGGCATAACCTCCCCCGTAGCCGACTGCACCCCCGACCTGGCCTGGGCTATATTATCGTAATCGGGCATATTAATGCGGCTCATAGGCCCGAATTGCCCGAAACCGGTAATAGAGGCGAATACCAGCTTCGGATTGAGCTTCTTTAACTGCTCGTAGCCGATACCCCACCCATCCATAACCCCGGGCTTATAGGTTTCTATTAGCACGTCGGCCTTAGCGGCAAGGGCTTTTAGTATCTCCCTGCCCTCTGCCTCCTTCAGGTTGAGGGTAATATGATGTTTGTTTCGGCCCTCCGTCAGGTAGTTAAGCCCCTCGCCCTTGTGCAGCATACCATAAGGAGTGAATGTCCTGATGAAATCGCCCTCCAGCGGCTCTATCCGCAGGACCTTAGCCCCGAGCTCAGCCAGCATTGAAGAGCAATAGCAGCCGGCATAGCTCTTGTAGCTCAAGTCCAGGACGGTTATATCTTCCAGGGCTTCGGGCTTGGTATGGGCGATGGCCGGGTCATCTCTATCCCTTATCAAGTCCAAAAAGGCGGCTTGTTCTTTAAGCGCCTCCTTGTTCTTCTTTTTCTGGCCTGGTTTGGCAGCCGTCTTGCTCGCTGACGATGATAAGTCCAGAAGCGTTCTTAGCCCGGACTTACCGTCCCAGTTTGACGGTGGTCGGCGGGTCGGCACGTCGGCCCATTTGCCCAGGGCGCCGCACTCATACAGCCGCTTGATTTCGGCCTCACTCTTGCCCAAAACCTCGGTCATTATATATTCGTTGTCAAAACCCACCGCCCTGACCCCCCACTCGACCTTGGGCGAGCTCTGGGACATCATCACCGGGAATTCGTGGTCGAGGTAGCGGCCGAGTATGGCATCATTGACCTCGGTCATAAAGCCCCGCTCCCGAAAATGCTTGTCCTCAACCACTTCCTTGGTGTTATAAACATGACTGGCGGCGAAGCCGTGCTTTTCCGCCAGCTCTTCAATCCCTTTGGAGGTCCTGCTTCTCGCCCAGTCGGCAATGATCTTAAGGATTTCGGTGGCGTTATCCTCCTGCAGTCGGGTCAGGTGGTCTTTGAATCGGGGGTCGTCCGCCAGTTCCGGTTTACCCATAGCTGTGCATAAACCCCTGAATTCATCCGGGGCCGGCGCGGCTATAGCCACGAAGCTGTCGTCGGCGCAGTAGAAGGTGTCGGCAGGGCAGATGGATAAATCACGGTTGCCGGAGGGCATAGCCACCTTACCCGTAATCTGCTGGTAGGGCCAGACCCAGGTCATCGCCCGCATAATGGCTTCGCTCTGCGACAGCTCGATGAACTGACCCTTCCCCGTCTTTTCCCGATGGTGAAGAGCGGCCAATACCGCCAGTTCGCCCATTAGTGCCCCGTAGTTATCGCAGATGTAGAGACGGCTCTTCAACGGCGGCTGGCCAGGGAAGCTGGAAAGCCAGGCGTATCCGGAAAATGCCTGCGAAGCGCCGTCGTTGGAGGGTCGGTTCTCCCGGGCATACTGGCCCCACTGGCCGAAGCCGTTCTTAGCCAGATAAATAATGTCGGGGTTGATTTCCCTGATTTGCCGGTAACCGATATTCCAGCTCTCCATCACCCCCGGTCTCAGGTTGTTCTCGATGATGTCAGCTTTGGCAGCGAGTTCGTGAAACACTTCCTGCGCCTCGGTTGTGTGCAGGTCCAGCCCCAACCAGTATTTGTTGGTGTTCATATGGGCAAATGCCGGTCCCTGCTCCCGAAATAGATAGCCGAAGGGGGTCAGGTCGCGGCAGGTATCGCCCATAGGGGGAAACTCGCACTTGATGACCTCGGCGCCCATCTCGGCCAGAAACCCCGGCCCCGCCGGACCCAAAAGCAGGGTGCAAACCTCAAGCACCCGGATACCCTTTAGCGGAGACGGTTTGGAATGCTTCTCTTCCTTATAATTTCGCCACGTTACATCTGACATAGTAGTATATAGGTTTCCTTTCTCTGAAGTTCCACCGCGGCCCACGACCTTGGGGCAATTTTAGAGGTTTTCCATAGCTGGCGTCAAGCTTTGGCGAAAGGAGGGATTATAGGTTGGTTTCACGAGGCAAGGGATTAGTGTATCGTATTGAATGGTTCCGATTTTCTGCCTGATGTCGCTGGCACTATCGTTGGCCCGAGCTCGCTTGACATTGCCTGGGCTAAGGGAATAAATGCGGACTGATAGCTTTGGTAAGCCGCAGTCTATGTTTCTGTGCTCCGACGGGAAATAGAGATGCTCCTCAACCGTTGTGCCTCGGTGAGTAACTTCTTCCTGAATCTGATGTTCTCAGGAGTCACTTCAACCAGTTCATCCTTATTGATAAAATCAATGGCCTGCTCCAAGCTCAGCTTAACGGGAGGAGTCAGTTTGACGGCAATGTCGGATGTCGACGAGCGTATATTGGTCTTCTGCTTTTCCTTGCATACGTTGATGGCTATGTCCTGTGGCCGCGGATTTTGCCCGACTATCATACCTTCATAGACTGGTGTATTGGGTTCAATGAAGGTGAGTCCTCGCCCCTGAGCATTATTTAGGCCATAGGTAACAGCGATGCCTCGTTCCGAGGCTACCAGTACCCCATTACGAGTTGAAGTTATATCTCCATGCCAGGCCTCATAGCCAAGAAAATTGGTATTCATGATACCCTCACCTCGGGTAGCAGTAAGGAAGGCACTGCGGAAACCGATGAGTCCTTTCGTCGGCACACGGAATTCTAGGTGCACATTACCATGGCCATCGTTACGCATATCCGTAAGCTGAGCTTGCCGCTTGCTCAGCATCTCGGTTAAAACTCCAATATATCCCTCTTTGGTATCAAGGGTAAGAACCTCCATGGGTTCCATAAGCTTCCCTTCCATTACTTTGGTAATAGCTTCCGGTTTGGAGACTTCAAATTCGTAGCCCTCCCGGCGCATGGTTTCAATCAGAATAGCCAAGTGTAGCTCCCCCCTCCCTTTTACCAGGAAGGTGTCTGGGCTATCCGTATCCTGGACCCTGAGACTAAGATTAGTCTCCAATTCTCTATAGAGCCGCTCCCGTAGCTGGCGCGTGGTGCTAAAGCGCCCCTCGCGACCGGCGAACGGCGAGGTGTTTACTCCAAAGGTCATCTCTACCGTAGGTTCACCAATTTCTATTCGCGGTAGAGCTTCAGGCTGCTCCGGGCTGGCAATGGTATCTCCAATATTGACTACTTCGATTCCGGTTACGGCTACTATGTCGCCTGCCTCGGCTTCGGCTACCTCCAAGCGCTTGAGACCGAGATACGTAAACACTTCACTAATCTCATAATGAGTGATGCTACCATCAGCACTCATACTAACTACCGGGTCGTGGGGAGCAACTTTGCCCCTCCAGATTCTACCAATAGCTATTTTACCTTTGTGGCTATCGTAGTCTAGATTGGAAACCAGCATTTGAAATGGCCCGCTTTCAATTTGCGGTGGCGGTACTTTTTCTAAGATACATTCGAAGAGAGGAGTGATGTCTTTGCCTTTCATATCCGGTTCGGTTACGGCTATACCTTCCCTGGCACTGGAATATAGTACCGGGAAATCAAGCTGGTCAGCACTGGTAGCTAATTCTAAGAATAGGTCCTGGGTGAATCCAAGCACCTCCGATACCCGTGAATTTTCCCTGTCTATTTTGTTAATAACCACAATGGGCTTTAGGCCCCTTTCCAGAGCTTTGCGAAGCACAAACTTGGTCTGGGGCATGGGACCTTCTATCGAGTCCACTAAAAGCAGGCAGCCGTCCGCCATACTTATGACGCGCTCCACCTCTCCACTGAAATCGGCATGGCCGGGAGTATCAATGATATTGATTTTGACTCCCCGGTAAACTACGGCGGTATTTTTGGCCATGATAGTAATGCCTTTTTCACGCTCCAGGACGCCCTGGTCCATTATTAACTCGCCTACCGCCTGGTTATCCCGGAACACCCGACTTTGCTTAAGCAGGGCATCTACCAGAGTAGTTTTACCATGGTCAACATGGGCGATAATAGCTATATTCCTTATGTCCCAGCGATAATTCATATATTTAGCTAAACTTCTCCTCTATTCATTCTCATCGTAGCCTATCCTCGTCAGACCTGCTCGTCCCCTTCATATCAATCGCCACAACAGGCAGTTCTGTCTCCGGGAAGTGCAAATGGTGATACATAGTCTTAGCAAGGAGGACGTAGATAATTGGCTTACTTAGCTTCGCTGTTGATGGCTATTGCAACAGGTGAACCGCGACTGTATCGTCTCTAGTCTCCGGCAACATAGACAGCGTCTTGCCTCACTGGCGAAGCCTGTATTAGTGAGGAATTCCTGCTCGAAAGCGGTGAAGGCGAAAGTAGTTCTCAAGCCAAAACATTAAATTTTCTTGTCCTGAAAGTTTGCTGGACGACCTTATCTTGTGGATAAGTATAGCTAAAATATACTCTATACAGAGCTTCTTGTCAAAACGGTGGCTACAAGGTAGTGACACCTCGCCCCCTTAGTCCCCCTCTCCTTTTCGTATCGTGGTTTAACAATTTGGCTTTTTGTTATATCACAGCACCAAGAGAGCGCTATTCCTCGGTGTAATGACATCAACTGTATACCACTGGCATTGCTTAATCATGACGTTTTGACAAGGCCACAAAGAAAGAATATTCTTATGGCAGAACATCTGCAATTACCCCACCTGTGTGATGAACCGCAAGAGTTACGCTAGTTCTTAAAAATAAGAAGGCTGAGCCTGAAGCCTGATAAAAATTTGAAAAGGAGGCTGGCAAAAATGAAGGTGAAAAGATTAGGAGCGTTGGCTTGCTTGGGAGTCCTGATACTTGGGGTTACCTTAATAATCGGATGTGCTGGCGGAGCGACGGAAACCCCGACAACAAGCCACTTTGAAGCAGGCGGAATCTCTTTTGATTATCCCAGCACCTGGGAGACCCTAACGTCCACTGACACCGCTCGTATCGCATACTTAAGCGAGGAGGAAACCGGCATAGTCGTCCAAGTCATCAAGCAGGATATGCCAACCGGCTACACATTGAAAACTTACCATGACAGTTTTGTGATTATACTGATGGAAGGTCAACCCATATCGGAGAACCCCCTTACTGTATCCGGGGTGGATGCCTATGAGACTGTCTTTAACGGGGCAGTTGATGATCAAGATTATCGGTGGAGGGTGGTGTCGCTTGAGAAAGATGGCACGGTATATGATATTGCTTTCGCGGTAGCGCCTGAATCCTTCGACGAAGTCAACAGTGATTTTGATACCGTAATCAATAGTTTCGAAGTCCAATAGAATAGTATGAGACTGAGAAATCTACGTAGCAGTGCGTCTCACTGACCACGCATTGTGACGGATTGTGCAACTTTCAGACGAGAACTTCATTATTATGCCACTCAATTACGCTACTTGACCAGACACGCCTGGCCGCCTTTTCCAGTACCGCCTGACGCGGCTCGGGTATATCCAGCAGAGGCGGCAGGATTACACCCTCAAGCCTGGCCAGAAAGGGACATTGCTTTTGTAGTAACAATATTGTAGTTTGCGCACCACCATAAACTACAAAGTCTAGCGTCGAGGCATGAGGTTTGAGACGTTCCTGGATGTGGCCGCAGACCCGAGTCAGAAAATATTCGATCTGCTTTTCCCGGTGTCTCCGAAATCGCTGCTGTGAACTACCACCTTTCTTGTGTCGCCCGTGGATAAGCCCGGTTCCAACCTTACTGGTGACCAGATTTTCACCCTCAGAGAGCCCGATGGCATATGCCCCCAAACGTATTAGAATCAAGGCAACCCTGAAATTGCGTTTGAGCAGAGAACACAACGGCTCAACGACATAACCCCGCGCGAAGTATTCCGCCCTTATCGGAAATGGTGGTACAACTAGACGCGTTTGGGAAGGGCTCACAAAAATGACCGCCCCCGTTTTCGAAGCGGCAGCGAGTTCGGCTAATTCCGGTGGAATGGCTTGTGGGTCAAGCACCTTTTCCAGTAAATTTCCAACCTCTTGTAAAGACAAACCAGACGGTATGTATAGGGACTCAGCAGGACCACTGGTTGCCTCCAGTTCAGTAAGGAAGGTAAGCATCCTTAGCCTACTCAGGAAGAACCGTCTTGAAACTAGCATCGTAAGAAATGCCTCTGCTCTAGAAACCTATAGTCTGACAACGGTGGCTCCATCGCCACCTTCGCCCCTCACCCCGGGACGGAACGACTTAACCAGGGGGTGAGAGGCTAACAGCTCTCTGACGATTTCACGTACTGCCCCGGTGCCAATACCATGAATAATACGTACCTCGCTCAAATTAGCCAGAGAGGCGGCATTCAGGTATCTGTCAAGCGCCCACTCCACCTCATCGGCCCGTTTCCCCCTCAGGTCAAGTTCCATCGAAACCGGCCGTGACATCACCAGCCTTTTAACCGGGGTGAATTCCGGGGGTGCTGTGCCCGGGGTCACTTTTACCTTTTCCACGCTATTTAGACCGAGCCTGAGCTTTGCCTGTCCGGCCTGGACTTCAACCTGTTGTGTCTCTTCTGATACCGAAAGCACTGTCGTCACTAGGTTTGCTTCTCTCAGCCGGACCATGTCGCCTACAGTGATTCTGCCCTCGTCTTCTGTCTCATCACCGATTTCTCGTGTCTTTGGCTGCCATACCTCGTTTTTCAACTGTTCCCGCACTGCGGCGAACGCTTGCTTAGCTTGCTCGATTCTCTCCTTCGTTCTTTCTTTACGTAAGGCTGACGCAGCCTGGCGGATTTCCTGATGCAGCTCGGCAGCCTCACGGACAACTCTGTCCCGGGTCTCTTGAATAGTCTTTCTTTCTTCCTCCGCCAGCCGTCGCTGTTCGTTTTCTAATTCAATGTTCCGTCGTGCCACCTCGTCCGTCTTTCTTTTCAGATCATCACGGAGGGCTTCAATTCCATGCTTTTCCTCAAGCAAATTGGTTAGTAGAGTCTCCATCTCCTCGCTACCTCTCGTTAGCATCTCTTTTGCCCGAGAGACAATATCGGGGGACAAGCCCAGGCGGGCAGCGGTAGCCAGGGCGTTACTACCGCCAGGTATACCTATTGTCAGGTGGTAAGTAGGCGTCAGCGTAACCGGGTCAAAGTCAAGCGAGGCATTTTGTAGCCCGGGCGTCGTATGCGCGAAAGCCTTAAGGTCACTAAAGTGTGTGGTGGCTACGGCTATTGTTCCACGAGATAAGAAGTAGAGCAAAATAGAGCGAGCCAAGGCCGAGCCTTCCGCCGGGTCAGTGCTCGTACCCAGCTCATCGAGAAGTACAAGACTCCTTTCTGTAGCGCTGTTAATGATTCGTACGATATTGCCGATATGCCAGCTAAACGTGGAGAGTGTTTTTTCAATGCTCTGCTCATCACCAATGTCGGCAAATACGCCATCAAAAACGGGAATACGACTTTCCGCTGAAGCCGGAATGGGTAAGCCAGCTTGTGCCATTAAACTGAGCAGGCCAATTGTTTTCAGAGCTACCGTCTTACCGCCGGTATTGGGCCCCGTAATTACGAGGATAGAGAAGTCTCGCCCTATCTCCACAGAAAGAGGCACCGCTTTTTCTGCCAGTAACGGGTGTCTGGCTTCGACAAGTCTTAGTACAGGAGCCGGCTTGCCCTCAAGAGTGCTCCCGTCTTTGTTGTATGCAGTAAGTATAGGTTCGGTAGCCCTGGCTTTCCTGGCATACTTTGCCTTAGCCACTGCCAGGTCTAACTCAGCTGTCAAAGCTACACCCTGAGATATTTCAATTTCGTAGGTTCCCACTGCGGCGCTTAAGCTTGCCAGAATCCTTTCGATCTCATGGCTTTCTTCTACCACCAACTCCCGGAGCGTGTTACCCAGTTCTACGGTCACCCACGGCTCGATGAATACCGTAGCTCCGCTGTTAGAAACATCGTGAACGATGCCCTTTATTTCTTTGCGATGTTCAATCCTGACGGGAATAACATACCTGCCTTCCCGCTCGGTAATAATAGGTTCCTGGACTACCGTACGTCCTCTAGGTGACTCCATAGTGACCTTCAGACGGTCTAATAACTGCTGACGCACCTGTCTCAGTTGCCGTCTAACTGCAGCCAGCCGGGGAGAGGCGCTATCCAGCACTTCGCCGTTTGGCGCCAGGCAGCTGGCGACGTCTTTCTCCAGCTGACGAAGCTCAACTATACCGCTGGCATTATTCCAGAGTAACGGGAATTCCTCTGATATTTTTTCGAGACTGCCCCGCAGCTGGCGCATGGCAGCCAGGGTCTGCTGAATTTCTAGAAGGCCTTGCGGTTCAAGAACCTTACCCTGCGCGGCCATCTTTACCGCTTCTCGAATGTCAAAAGCCCCTCCAATAGAGAAGGCGGGCTCCAGCGAGAGGAGGTGGCGTGCCTCGGTCGACTGCCTCAGCAGCAGAAAAATCTGTTCGTAATCGGAAAGCGGTTGCAGATTAAGGGCTAATTCGCGGCTGGCGGAAAATGAGGTAAACCCGGCCACTATTTCACTTATCTGCCTAAAATCAAGCATTTCTAGGCTTTTACTATCCAAGGCACCTCCCTCTCTTACGGCAAATACATTATAACATGGCACAATGGATTATGAATTCTCGTACTGTCGAGATATCAAAATCGGCCAGCACCGATCTTCTGCCTGTGTCAGAGAGAAACTTGGCAAAGCCGGCAATCTTCTCTGTGTACCAGATTATGGTCTTTGGTGATTTGCGTTCAGCTCTATTAGTTTGCTCGAAATGCAGGATTAACTTGTCCAGTTCCAGTTCCACCATGTTAAGGTTACCCCAGTGCAGATTTCTCCTTTTACTTTGAAACATATACTTGCCTGCCTTTCTTGTAAATTGTCCAGCAGACAAGCAAGAGCAGTGATACAAAGGAAAATTTTTAGGCGAATCAGGGTGTCACGTTTTGCCAAAAAGAAAAACCGCCCTGTTTTTCGGGTGGTTTTGTCAGATACGATTTAGCTATAAATTGGTAGGCCGTGCAGGTCTCGAACCTGCGACCACCTGATTAAAAGTCAGGTGCTCTACCAACTGAGCTAACGGCCCACCACAACAAAGCCAGTTTAGCAAATCCCACCCACCCGTGCAACTCGAATAAAACTAGACTCATACACCATATCCACCTTATAATTATAGAAACCAAGTCAGGAGTAATTATGGAAAACCCGGCCCGAGAAGTGCTGGTCGGTCAAGCCAGACTGACCGTTATCCAGGGTAATATCACCGAGCAAGGTACTGATGCCATCGTCAATGCCGCCAACTCGGGGCTGATGGGCGGCGGTGGCGTTGACGGCGCTATCCATCGGGCAGGGGGCCCAGCTATCCTGAAAGAATGCAAGCAAATCGTGGCTCAGCAGGGGCGTTTGCCCACCGGCCAAGCGGTCATCACCACGAGCGGAAAGCTGTCGGCAAAGCATGTCATCCACACCGTCGGTCCTGTCTGGCATGGCGGCGATAAGGGTGAAGCGGCTCTCCTGGAGAGCGCCTATCGCGAGAGCCTTAAACTGGCGGCAGCTCACAAGCTAACCAGCGTCTCCTTTCCCTCAATCAGCACCGGTGCCTACGGCTACCCGCTGGCTGAAGCCGCCAGCATAGCGCTCAAGACGGCGGCCTCTTTTCTCAGCGAACAAGCCACTTCGCTCAAAGAAGTAGTCTTCGTTCTCTTTGACGCCAGGACCTACCAGACTTATGCCGCTGCCCTGGAGGCGGTGGCATGAAGATAGGAGTGCTCTCGGATACCCACGCCGATTCATTCGCTCAGCTCCCCGATAAGATACTAGCCACCCTGACTGAGGTCGACCTGATAATCCACGCTGGTGATTTCGTGGCTAAAGATGTGCTCGAAGGCTTGAAACAACTGGGGGAAATAAAGGCGGTGCGGGGCAATATGGACTCAGACGAGATCAAGCGAATTCTCCCCGAAAAGGAACTGCTGGAGATAGAGGGAAAGAAAATCGGCATAATTCACGGCTGGGGCAGCCCTCACGGCATCGACGAGAGGGTAGGGAATGTGTTTAGTGGAGTTGACATAATTATTTACGGTCATTCCCACTACCCACAGAATGAGACCAAGAACGGCGTCTTTTTCTTCAATCCGGGGCAGGCAAGAAACTCCTTCGGAATATTGACCATCGGCGCCGAGGTCAGCGGGAAAATAATAAACCTTTAGATATGGGGGTAAGATAATGGCATATCGGGGTCAGAGTTCCAGTCCCATTGCGACATGGCTTTTAATAGCGGTAAACCTCCTGCTATTTCTCGCCACTGTTATAAACCAGAATCTAATCCTGAATCTGGGGTTGCAGCAGGCCAGCTTTCTAGATAGGCCCTGGACTTTGTTGACCTGCATGTTTATTCACCAAAACATCTGGCATATCTTCGCTAACATGATAACCCTCTACTTCTTTGGCAGCTACCTGAACCGATTGCTGGGAACGACAAAACTCCTCATCGTTTACTTTGCCGGCGGTATACTGGGGGGTATTCTTTATCTCCTCTTGCCACCGTCGCCATACTCCATAGCCATAGGCGCCTCGGGGGCTATCTTCGCCCTGGGCGGAGTCCTGGCGGTAATGAGACCCAAACTGCGTGTCATTGTTTTCCCCATCCCCGTCCCCCTCCCCCTCTGGATAGCCATCATTGGCATCTTTGTCGTCTTCTCCTTCATCCCCCATGTCGCCTGGCAGGCTCACCTCGGCGGACTGGTGCTCGGGCTGGTGGCAGGCTACTTCTTCCGGAGGCGGGAACGCCGTCTCTACTATTGACGGAAAGCCAGGCGATAGGCTATTCTATAGCTGATACCTAGATGTACTAGGCATCAGGATTAGCCATAGTGGAAATGTCCTATTTCACCCTGTTAGTCCTCTGCGCTTTCGGGCTTGGCGCCTGCCCCTTCTCGGTCTGGATCGGGCGCTGTCTGCTGGGCAAAGACATCAGGGGCTACGGAGACGGTAATCCCGGGGCCGCCAATGTCTTCCGGGCAGGGGGGCGCAAGTCGGGTTTCCTGGCTGTGTTTCTGGATACAGCCAAGGGTGTACCCTTTGTCTTCCTGGCGCACTCATTCTTTAAGCTCCCCGAAGCCGCTGTGCTGGGGGTAGCCATGAGCGCCATACTGGGGCACGCCTTCTCTCCCATACTCCAGCTCAAAGGGGGCAAGGCGGTAGCCGTTAGCTTCGGCACCATATTAGCCCTGCCCCAACACGATATACTATTCGCCCTGGCTGGCTCTATGTTCCTGGGCTTTCTCTTTATCGCCATTGACGCCTGGGTAGTAGTCTTCGGCGCCACTGGAGCGGCGACTTACGTGCTGGTCACCAGGGGAAGCTCGTGGGATACATTCTTTATGCTGGGAGTGCTGGCGCTGCTGGTGCTAAAATTCCTGGACGAACTAAAGACCGTTCCCCGAATCAAGCTAAAACCCATCGCCTGGCTGCAATCAAGAGGACAGTAAATCTAGCTCGGCAACTTTCGGGACCTTTTATACTGACCGTTCACAGGTTCAAGACCTTGCTCAAGAATAGCTTGGTGCGCTCGTGGCTGGAGGTTAACAACTTGTCCGGAGTGGCTTCCTCAACAATCTGACCCTCGTCCATCAGAATCATACGGTCGCCAGCAGCGCGAGCAAATCCCATCTCATGTGAAACTACAACCATAGTCATTCCCTCTTTAGCCAGGGCCAACATCACGTCTAAAACCTCTTTAATCATCTCCGGGTCAAGGGCGCTGGTCGGCTCATCGAACAGCATGATTTTGGGATTCATTGCCAGGGCTCGCGCAATAGCCACACGTTGCTGCTGTCCCCCGGAAAGTTGAACTGGGTAAGCTTGGGCTTTATCCGGAATGCCTACTTTAGCCAACAGGTCCGTAGCTATTTTCTCGGCTTCCTCTCGGGTGCGTCGACGCACAATGCGCTGCGCCAGTGCCAGGTTGTCGATTACCCTGAGGTGAGAAAACAGATTAAACGACTGAAACACCATCCCAACTTCCTGACGAACGACATTGATATTCTTGGTATCATCCAGCGGGGTACCGTCTACCACGATTCTGCCTTCGTTATATTCCTCAAGATGATTTATACAGCGTAACAAGGTGGATTTACCCGACCCGGAAGGACCGATAATCACGACGACTTCGCCCTTATACACATCCAGGCTTATTCCTCGCAGGGCATGAACTCTGCCGAAGTGCTTATGAACATTCTCTATATGAATTATTGGTTCCATCGTCTCTATTCTTCAAAACGGTTCTTTTTCTCAAGCCAGGATACGCCACGAGCCGAAAGCAGGGTCATTACCAGATAGATCAGGGCGACCATTGTCCAAACCTCTATGGGGTTGAAGTGTGTGGCCATGAACTCGCGTCCTCGCCGCGTCAGGTCAGCCACGGCCACCACGCTGACCAAGGACGAGTCTTTGAGCAGGGCAATAAACTCGTTGCCCACCGGGGGCAGAATCACGCGGATCGATTGGGGCAAAATTATATAGCGCATCGCCTGAAAATGAGACATGCCCAGGCTGCGTGCAGCTTCCATCTGGCCTTTGGGGATGCTCTGAATACCAGCCCGGCAGATCTCGCTCATATAAGCTCCGTAGCAGACGGTCAGGCCGATAATGGCGGTAACGATTGGATTAGCCTGATATTCAATCATAAAAGAGAAGTCGAGCCATTTCCCGACCGCATGAATCATTACCGGGAAGGCAAAATACCACCAGATTAGCTGGACGAGGAGGGGAACTCCCCGGACCATTTCAACGTAGAGTGAGGCAAAGCCGCGAAGGACCCGGTTCCGTGATAGCCGTCCCAATCCCCCCAGCAAGCCCAATACCATGATAAAGATAAACGAAATCACCGTGATGGAGACGGTTACGATAATACCGCCGCGTACAAAGACCAGGATGTTCCAAAACGGGTCGGGCCATACCGTAACCAGAACCACCGCCGCCACCACCACCAAAGCCACCAGTCCCCACCACGGATCAATGCGCGTGATTGTATCACCGCCAGGAATATAAAATAGCTTGCCCCCGCCGGGTCTAGTTTTTGGTTTTTCTGCCATTAGACCCCTTGAGATTACTTATATACCCCACCCCCACGACCTCACTGATATGCCTTTAGTTAGTTACTGGCTCCCAAGCCACTTATCAACCAGTTCTTCAATCAGTCCTTCGGCTTTAACGGCAGCCAGACCCGAGTTGATTTTGGCCAGTAGCTCTGGATTGTCCTTGCATACGGCGATCCCGTAAAATTCGCTGGTGAAGGCCTCGCCAGCAGTCTTAAGCTTATCTGAGTTCTTACCCACATATTCCAGGGCTAATGGATTATCGGCGATAACGGCGTCAATCTGTCCGTTCATCAAATCCTGGTAAGCCAGTCCAATTTCATCGTAGGACTTGAGAGTGGCGCCAGCTATCTTCTCCACCTCCATAGCGCCAGTGGTTCCAAGCTGTGCCCCGACGACCTTGCCCCCCAGGTCATCTTTGTCAGCGATGTCAGTATTGTCTATACGTACGGTGACAATCTGCCCCGCCGCAAAATAGGGGTCGGAGAAGAGCATTGCTTCCGCGCGCTCAAATGTGATGGTAATGGACGAAATGGCAGCGTCATACTGGCACTGAGCTACCCCGGCTAAGAGTGGGTCCCAGGCTACGTTGACAAACTCAATGTCAAGGTCTTCCTTTTCGGCAATGGCTGTCATCAGGTCAATGTCAAACCCTACAATCTCCATAGTTTCTTCATCGACATACTCGAACGGTGGCCAGGTAGCATCGGTGGCGATACGGATCTTGGCTTCACCCTGACTACAGCCGGGCACCATAGCCAGTAGCATCAGCCCAATTAAAACACACCAAAAAAGACGCTTCATATTTTCCCCCTCCTTATTTTTGGTGAAAGTCTAACACATTAGGCTGGATGCTGTCTATATCTTAAGAGATATAGATGGGCGCTGATTTACCTCTTTGCCTTTCAGACAATCGACATCGGTGCCGCCGCTCTTTTAAGCAAAAATCCCGGGGGCCACCCGGGACTCGGAGGGCAAGATAGCCTCGATTTATAGCTAGACTGGCGTCCCTGGCGGGACTCGAACCCACGACCCGCTGCTTAGAAGGCAGCCGCTCTGTCCAACTGAGCTACAGGGACAAGCTCTTTACTCCTAAAATGTAGCAGAGGCAACGGCAAAGGTCAAGGCGGTTTTTGCTTGACAATCATCCCACCACATTGCTAGTATGAAGTCAACTCCCCAATCTGGCGATCCAGGGTAGTAACGCTGAGACTATTAGATAAAATAAATAGCCCCGCCGACCTAAAAGGGCTGGCAAAAGAAGAGCTGGCGCAACTGGCTGCTGAAATCAGGCAGGAGCTGGTAACTACGGTAAACGCCAACGGAGGCCACCTCGCCTCCAATCTGGGAGCAGTGGAGCTTACCATCGCCCTACATCGTGTTTTCGACAGCCCTCGCGACAAGATTATCTGGGATGTGGGGCACCAGAGCTACGTTCACAAGTTGCTCACCGGCCGGAGGGAGCGTTTTAGCACTATCCGCCAGTACGGTGGCCTATCCGGTTTCACCAACCGCAGCGAAAGCGAACATGACCCCTTTGGCGCCGGCCACGCCAGCACCTCGATTTCCGCTGCCCTGGGCATGGCTGTCGCCCGTGACCTTGCCAACGATGACTACAATGTCGTGGCTATTATCGGTGACGGGGCTATAACCGGGGGCATGGCTCTCGAGGCTTTAAACCAGGTAGGCCACCTGGGCTCCCGGGTTTGCGTGGTGCTCAATGATAACGGTATGTCGATTTCGCCCACCGTCGGCTCCATAGCCAAGCTTCTGAGCCGAATACGCTTTGACTACCGTTACCGCTGGGCGGAGGAGGAGAGCCGGAAGGTAATATCGTTTTTCCCCTGGGGCAGAAAGCTGTGGCAGGCGAGCCAGCGGCTCATAAGAGGCTTCCGGGGCTTGATTATCCCCACCGTGCTCTGGGAAGAGCTCGGCTTCGCCTACATGGGACCCATCGACGGGCATAACATCGCCGAGCTGGAAAAGGCTTTGGCTCGAGCACGAGACTACCGCACCGAGCCGACCCTTATTCACGTTATCACCACCAAGGGCAAGGGCTATCTACCCGCCGAGGGCGATGCCGTCTACTTTCACGGCGTGCCGGCTCAGGGCGCCCCCGCCAAGGCGATACCCAGCTATAGCGAGGTGTTCGCCCAGACCGTGCTGCGCCTGGCAAAGGAAAATCCCCGGCTGGTGGTGGTCACCCCGGCCATGCCTGAGGGTAATTGCCTCAGCATAGTTGAGGCTGATTTCCCCAAGAGGGTCTTTGACGTGGGCATCTGCGAACAGCACGCCGTTACCTTTGCCGCTGGGCTGGCGACACAGGGCTTCAAGCCTATCGTGGCAATATACTCCACCTTCCTGCAGCGCGCCTTCGACCAGGTAATACACGATGTCTGCCTCCAGGACCTGCCCGTTATATTCGCTATTGACCGCAGCGGCATTGTCGGCGACGACGGCAAGACCCACCAGGGGACATTCGATATCTCCTATCTAATGCTCATCCCCAATTTGATAATCGCCGCCCCCAAGGACGAGAACGAACTCCAGCACCTGCTCTACACCGCGATGAAGACAAATCACCCCATGGCAATAAGATACCCTCGAGGCTCCGGGGTAGGGGTGGATTTAGAGCCGACGCTTCACGAGCTTCCCATCGGCAAAGGGGAAATATTAAGGGATGGCGAAGATGTCGCCATACTAGCTATCGGCAATATGGTAACACCAGCGCTCGAAGCAGCCGCCGAGCTGGCAAAACAGGGCATCGAGGCGACGGTGGTTAACGCCCGCTTCGCCAAACCGCTGGACTCCGAGCTTATTATAGACATAGCCAGCCATATCAAGCGACTGGTCACAATTGAAGAGAATGCCATCAGCGGTGGTTTCGGCAATGGCGTCGTTGAGCTGCTGCAGCAATCAGGCATCAGCGATATTAAGGTAAAAAGCATCGGCATCCCTGACGAGTTTGTCGAGCAGGGCAGCCAGGCTATCCTCCGTGCCAAATACGGGCTTGATGCCGAAGGAATAGCCAAGCAAGTTTTAGGACTACTTCCCAGCTATCAGTACCGGAGATAAAGCTTTGCTTATAAACAAAAGCCAGGCTGAAAACATCAGGTGCCAGCTTAAACACCTGATGTTTGTTTTTAACTACGGATAGGGAGAAGGCATGAATAAACTGACCATCAGGGACGTAGATGTCGCCGGCAAGAGGGTCCTGGTCAGGGCTGATTTCAATGTACCCTTGAGCGGAACGAACGGGGTCATCACCGATGACAGCCGTATCCAGGCGACGCTGCCCACTATCAAATATCTTACCGAGCGGGGAGCCAGGGTTATCCTGTGCTCTCATCTGGGCCGCCCCAAGGGTAAGGTGGTGGAAAAGCTAAGGCTGACTACCATCGCCCAGCGCCTGTCACAGATTTTAGGGCAGAAAGTGATAGTGGCTAACGACGGCATCGGCCCCGAAGTCGATAAGGCAGTGGCAGCATTAAAACCGGGCGACGTCCTGCTCCTGGAGAATATCCGCTTCCACCCCCAGGAAGAAGCCAACGACACCGGCTTCGCCCAAACTCTGGCGCGCCTGGCTGATATCTATGTAAACGACGCCTTCGGCGCCTGTCATCGCTCCCATGCCTCCATAGTGGGCATCGCCCGTTACCTGCCAGCGGTAGCCGGGTTGCTCGTGGAGAAGGAAATTGAGGTACTGGAGGGGCTTTTAGCCAACCCCAGCCGCCCCTTCGCCGAGCTTGCAGGCGGCGCCAAGGTCAGTGATAAAATAAAAGCGTTGGAAAACACAATGGATAAGGTAGACTGTCTACTCATTGGCGGCGGTATGGCGGCTACCTTCTTAAAGGCTAAAGGCTATGAGGTCGGGTTATCTCTGGTGGAAAACGACAAGCTGGACCTTGCCACCAAGCTGATGCAGCGAGCCGCTGAGCGGAAACTGCCCCTGATTCTACCCGTCGACGTGGTAGCTGCCGCTGAATTGAGCGCCGAAACCGAGTATAATGTAGTAGCGGTGGAGAAAATACCGCCGCAGTGGAGAATCGTGGATATCGGTCCCAAGACCATTGATAGTTTTTCCGAAGAATTACGCCGCTGCCAGACAATCTTCTGGAATGGGCCTATGGGCGTATGCGAAATAGCCCAATTCGCTCGGGGCACGCAGGCTATGGCTAAACTCTTAGCCGGACTTGAGGCGACAACCATTATCGGAGGCGGCTCTACCGCCGAGGTAGTAACCGAGCTGAAACTGGCCGACAAGATGACCTTCGTCTCTACCGGGGGTGGGGCTTCAATCCGTTTTTTGAGCGGCGAAAAACTGCCCGGTGTCGAGGCATTACTCAACAGGGAGGGCTAACTACAATGGATAGTTTAGAGCTAATCAGGGGACTGGCCCGCCCCTCATCCACCCGTATTGTGCTGCTGGTCATTGACGGCCTGGGCGGGCTGCCCCACCCCAAGACGGGCAAGACCGAACTGGAGACAGCCAAAACCCCCAACCTAGATAAGCTAGCCGCCGCGGGTATATGCGGCATGATTGACCCCATAAGCCCGGGGATAACTCCGGGCAGCACTCCGGGTCACCTGGCGCTATTCGGCTACGACCCGGTCAAATTCAACATCGGGCGGGGGGTGGTGGAGGCACTAGGCATTGATTTCGACCTCAAGCCGGGTGATATAGCCGCCCGGGGCAATTTCTGTACCGTAGATAAAGACGGACTAATCACTGACCGCAGGGCGGGGCGCATCTCCACCGCGAAGTGCGCCGAACTGTGCCAGTTGCTCAGTGGACTGGTTATAGACAAGGTCAAGCTCTCCATCCTGCCCGTCAGGGAACACCGCTTTGTCATCATCTTTCAGGGGAAGGACTTAGCTCCCGATGTCAGCGACTCCGACCCCCAGCAGACGAGCGTGGCGCCAAAAGCGGTTACCGCCCTGAACCCAAAGGCTGACCTGATGGCGGTAGTAGCAAATAAGTTCGTGGAACAGGCCAGGGCTATACTAGCCAAGCATCACCCCGCCAATATGCTCCTGCTGCGCGGCTTCTCCCAACGCCCTCATCTCCCCACCATGCCCGAGATTTACCGCTTAAAGCCCGCTGCAATTGCCGCCTACCCTATGTACCGCGGGCTGGCTAAGCTGGTCGGTATGCAGGTTTTGGATACAGGCGCGACTATCGCCGAGGAAATGGCAACCCTGAAAGAGAACTATAGCGCCTACGACTTCTTCTTCCTGCATATAAAAAAGACCGATTCCGCTGGTGAGGACGGCGACTTCGAGCGCAAGGTCAAACTCATCGAAGAGGCGGATAAGTCTCTACCCGCTCTGACCGACCTCAAACCCGAGGTCATCGTGGTCACTGGCGACCACTCCACGCCTGCCACATTCAAGGGCCATAGCTGGCACCCGCTGCCGGTCGTCCTTCACTCAAGATGGTGCCGCCCCGATAGGGTAGGCGAGTTCTCCGAATCAGCCTGCATTTCAGGGGGATTGGGCCGTTTCCCCGCCACTCAGATTATGCCCTTAGCCATGGCTCACGCTCTAAAACTGGCTAAATTTGGCGCTTAAGGGGGTGCAAGATGCGCGTACCGATGATTGCCGGTAACTGGAAGATGCATACCACGGTCGGGGAAGCTATCGAGCTGGTCATCAAGATGCGCTTCGAGCTCGACCGCATCGATAATATGGATAAGGTAATATGTCCCCCCTTTGTCTCCCTGGAGGCCATCAAAAAGCGGCTTGAGGGGAGCACGATAAAGCTGGGAGCGCAGGACCTCCACTATGAGGAAAAGGGGGCATTTACCGGGGAAATTTCGCCGCAGATGGTGGCTGACCTCTGCGACTATGTCATAGTCGGCCACTCCGAGCGCCGGCAGTACTTCAACGAGACCATAGACATTGTAGATAAAAAGGTCAAGGCGGCACTGAAGGTGGGGCTGAAGCCAATCCTTTGTATCGGCGAAACCCCGGAGGAAAATAAGGCGGGCAAGACAGAAGAAGTGCTAACTAGGCAGCTAAGCTCGCCCTCAGTCCGTTTATATCTCCTCGGCGGCATGGTTATAGCCTATGAGCCCATCTGGGCTATCGGTACCGGCCGTCCTGCCACTGGCGAACAGGCGAATAAGACCATCGGCTTTATCCGTCAGTACGTCGCCGAAGAACAGGGCAAGGGCATTGCCCAGGACGTGCGCATACTCTATGGCGGCAGCGTCACCGCCGAAAATATCGCCGAGTTCGTAAAGCAGCCCGAGATTGACGGTGCCCTGGTCGGCGGAGCCAGTCTTAAAGCCAGCGAGTTCTTAAGCATAGTCAAACAGACCGCGGAGATTAAGGGGGCAAAATGAACCATCTGCTCGGTATAGTCGGTCCCACCGGTGTCGGCAAGAGCCAGTTTGGCATTCAGCTGGCGCAGACTTACGGTGGAGAGATAGTCAATGCCGACAGCCGTCAGGTTTACCGTTATATGGATATCGGCACCGCCAAACCCACCCCTCAGGAGCGAGCTATCGTTCCCCATCACGTTCTTGATGTCGTCAGCCCCAACGAAAACTTCAGCCTGGCTCAATACCAGCAGCTGGCCGTCAGGGCTATCGAAGACATCCAGCAGCGCGATAAGCTGCCCATAGTGGTCGGCGGTAGCGGCCAGTACGTCTGGTCGGTGCTGGAAGGCTGGGGAATACCGCAGGTAGCCCCTAACCCCGAGTTCCGGCAGAGTCTGCAGGAACGAGCTGACATGGGGGAAGGCGACACACTCCATGAAGAGCTTAGCGCCGTCGACCCCTTGGCGGCGCAGAGAATCGATCCCCGCAACGTGCGCCGCACCATAAGAGCACTCGAGGTATTCACCGAGACCGAGACCCCCTTTTCCCAGCTTCAACGTAAAGAGGCGCCGTCGTTCAACATCTTCGTTATCGGCTTGACCGCCGACAGGGAAGAGCTCTACCGCCGCATTAACCTGAGAGTGGAGAGGATGATAGAGCAGGGTCTGGTCGACGAGGTCAAGCGGATTGTGAGCCGTGGCTTCGACTTTAATATGCCGGCCCTGTCGAGCATAGGCTACCGGCAGATCGGTCAGTTTCTCAGGGGCGAGTTGACCCTGCCCGGCGCTATCCAGCAAATGAAGTTCGAGACCCACCGTTTCGCCCGCCAGCAATACACCTGGTTCCGGCTGGAGGACACCAGAATACACTGGTTCGATATACAGAGAACGGCTGCTTCCGAGCTAATGGGGCCACTGAAAAAGTTCTTGAGAGGCAGCAACGAATGAATTTCACCAAGCTCCAGGGCGCCGGCAACGATTTTTTACTGGTAGAGGCTGATAAAAAGCAGCTTAACTGGTCAAAGCTGGCAGTCGCTATGTGCCATCGCCACTTCGGTATCGGCGCCGACGGCTTGCTGTTGCTGTCTGCTGATAAAGCCGACCTCAGGATGCGTGTCTTTAACCCCGACGGCTCCGAGGCTGAGGCTTGCGGCAACGGCTTAAGATGCCTAGTCAAATACGCCCTGGACAAGGGGCTGGGTGACAGCCCAAAAGCCGAAATATCGGTGGTAACGAAAGCAGGGACAAGAAAAGCCAGGCTGCACATCAAGGGTAAAAAAACCATTATTCAGGTAGGGATGGGCGAGCCGAAATTCAGCGCCAGAGATATACCAATAGCGCTGGAGGCCAAGCCAGCCGAGCCGATATTAGACTACCCCCTCACGCTAGACGGCAGAAAGCTGGCTTTGAGCTTAGTTTCTATGGGCAACCCCCACGCCGTCTATTTCGGGCACTCGTCCGTGGCTGACTTCCCCCTGTCACAGATAGGCCCCAAAGTGGAACGGCACCCCATGTTCCCCAAACGGACGAACTTCGAGGTCGCCCGGGTGCTCGGCCAAAAGCAGATAGAGGCGCGGGTCTGGGAGAGGGGGGTGGGGGAGACACTGGCTTGCGGCAGCGGCGCCTGCGCCATAGCTGTCTTAGCCAAACTACAAGGTTATACCGATAGTAAGGTTGATATAAAACTGCCGGGGGGAACTTTAGGCGTGGAGTGGGACGGAGTTGGGGAAGTATTCCTCAGCGGTCCTGCCGAAATTGTATTTAGGGGAGAGTGGCCAGATGAGAATATCGCGACGGATTGAGAGCTTACCGCCCTATCTTTTTGCCCAAATAAGCCGGAAAATCGCCGAGAAAAAGGCTAAGGGTGAAGATATAGTCAACTTCGGCATCGGCGACCCCGATATCCCCACCCCACCCCCCATAATCGACAGGCTGTGTAAGGCAGCCAAAGACCCGGCTAATCACCGCTACCCTGAAAGCGAGGGCTTACCCGAACTGCGCCAGGCCATAGCCGTCTGGTACAAGAAGCGCTTTGATATCGACCTCGACCCCGACAAAGAGGTATTACCCCTCATCGGCGCCAAGGAGGGCATTTTCCACATCGCCTTCTGCTTCATCGACTACCGGGATGTCGCCCTGGTGCCCGACCCATCCTACCCCGTCTATTCCATCAGCACCACGCTGGCCAGCGGCTCTCCTTACTATCTGCCCCTCACCGAAGAAAACAACTTCCTGCCCGACCTTGACGCCGTGCCCGCCTATATCCTCAAGAACGCTAAACTGCTCTGGCTCAACTACCCCAACAACCCCACCGGTGCCGTAGCTGACCTCGACTTCTTCAATCGGGCAGTGGCATTTGCCAGGCGTAATAACCTGGCTATCTGCCATGACGGGCCCTATTCCGAGGTTACCTTCGACGGCTACAAACCAGATAGCTTTATGCAGGCAGAGGGAGCTAAAGAGATAGGCGTGGAGTTTCACTCTCTCTCCAAAACATACAATATGACCGGCTGGAGGATAGGCATGGTGGTGGGCAACGCCGTTATGATAGACGCGCTCAAGAGACTTAAATCCAACATAGATTCAGGCATCCCCCAGGCTATTCAATATGCCGCCATCGAGGCTTTAAGTGGGCCCCAGGACTGCATCCAGGAGCACAACGCCATCTACCAGAGGCGCCGCGACCTGGTCATTGAGGTCTTGAATAATATAGGACTGAAAGCCCAGACGCCCAAGGCAGGCCTCTATATATGGGCTAAGGTACCCAAAGGCTATAGTTCGGTGGAGTTCGCTACCGACCTGCTGGAGAGAGTAGGGGTGGTGGTCACCCCGGGCACGGGCTACGGCAAGAACGGTGAGGGTTACATACGGCTTTCACTAACCATCCCCGACGCTGCGCTGGTGAAAGGACTGTCCAAGCTTTCCAACTGGCGCGACAGCCGGAGAAGGCTAAAGCAGGGAGTGGACTTTACATAATGTTAAGGAGTTCTGCCTATTAAAACCCCAATCGTTACCCGTCCGTCGCCGGAGCGGGCGTTCCTGGTCGCTGTAGCCAGTAAAGGCGGCGCTGACCGCTGGTCAGCGGAGGATTCCATCGACGAGCTGGCTCAGCTGGCGGGTACGGCTGGAGCGCGGGTGGCGGGAAAGCTCATACAGCGCCTGCCCTGGCCGGCCAAAACTCACTACCTGGGTAAGGGTAAGCTGGAAGAGCTGATAGCGCTCAAAGGCAGCCTCAACTATACCGTAGCCATCTTTGACGATGAACTCACGCCGCTCCAGCAGCGCAACCTGGAAGAAGCCCTCAAGGTAAAGGTCATCGACCGCGTAGCCCTGATTCTGGATATCTTCGCCCGCAGGGCACACACCCGCGAAGGGCAGCTTCAGGTCGAACTGGCGCAACACCAGTATCTTTTACCGCGCCTGGCCGGGCAGTGGAGACACCTGGAAAGGCTGGGGGGCGGTATCGGCACCAGGGGCCCCGGTGAAACGCAGCTGGAAACAGACAGGCGCCTTATTCAGCGCAAGATACACCACCTCAAAGCGCAGATCGATGACCTCAGAAAGCACCGACAGCTTTACCGCCAGCAGCGCCGCAAGAGCGGCATCCCCGTGGTCGCCCTGGTCGGCTACACCAATACTGGCAAAAGCACCTTGCTCAACGCCCTCAGCCACGCCGATGTCTTTGTCGAGGACAAGCTTTTCGCCACCCTGGACCCCACCACCCGCCGCCTGACCCTCCCTGACAAAAGTTCGGTTCTGTTGACCGATACCGTCGGCTTTATCCGCAAATTGCCTCCCACCATTGTCACCGCCTTCAAGGCAACCCTGGAAGAGCTTGACGAAGCCAACCTGCTGCTCCATATCGTTGACCTGACCAGCCACAATGCCCCGGAGCAATGCCAGACGGTGGAGGATATTCTGTCCGACCTTAACCTGAGCGAAAAGCCCCGGATTACGGCGTTGAACAAAATCGACCTGCTGCTGGATAACAGCCGGCGCTGGGATGAGAAGTCGGCTCTTGATTATCTTTCCGGCCAGACCAAGGCTGACGAAAACACGGTACTCGTTTCAGCGGTCAAAGGCTGGGGGTTGACCGGGCTTTTGGAGCTTATCGGTCGCACCTTGAGCCGCACCATGCAGCCCGTCTTAAAACGACGCGCTGAGAGCCAAATTTTAGCCCCTTGAAATTTTGCCTAATGGTTTGATACCTTGCAAGCTATATCAGGCAATCTTGGCCCCACGGTGGTTGTCCTTGAGGATATCAGGATTCTCAGCTAACTCGCTTCTTCCGAGGAGGGAGAAAGTTTTTCCCGAGAAGTGATATAATAAAAAACATGGCAAGTTTTTGGTCCCCCTTTAAAACTAAAAATTACTGGAGGCAATATGCTATAGCCTTAGTCTTCTTCTGTATAGCTGTGGTGTTTTTGATTATACTCATGAGAAACACCAATCTGGCTAATGCCATAGTAGCCTTCGGGACATTAATTTTAGCTTTAATTACGACTTTCAGTATCATTAACGCTAACGACCAGGCAAGACGCGACCGGAGAGAACGCTGGATAAATGAAATTATTGAGTGGGCAATAAATATTATTAACTGGCGTTCTGAAAACAAAAGCGTCTTCAGAGATATTACAAGCATAAAAAGTCCTGAGGAGCAACGGCTGCACAAATATGCCCACATAATTGAACTAAAAGAGACTCTTGCCGGAATGCGCGGCAGGAACCAATATGCCGAGAAGATTGCCTTGAAGTTATCTACGAGCTTGCATGTAGCCGTGGAGAAGCTGATAAAAGGCGTAGAGGAATATATACTGATGCTGGAAACTTGGCTGTACGCTATAGATGCCAATATTGCTCAAGCAGATGATAAAAGCTATGCAAGTAGAGCCAACGCGTCTGAACGCCAGGTCGGCGAACTGGCCGACAAGGTAATAGAAGAAGCCGCTAAAATCAAGACCCGGAACATAGGTTAATCCGCTTTTTAGCCTCAACCGCTCCAAGAAATCCCCCTCAACATATAAGGAAAGAGGGAACTCCTCTTTGCCATTCCAGATAGGGGTTCATTTTACATAATATATGCTGATTTTTCGTGGTATAATGATGCGCAAAGGAGGAAGATAGCATGCAATCACCTTCAGTATCTTCAGGTCCTGTTGTCTTTTGGGCACTCATAGCTGCTTTCTACTTAGTGTTAGCAATAATGACATGGGTAAAAGGCAGGTCTGTTATAAAGGCTCTATATGCATTGAAGTCACCGAGAGATAGCCTCACGTCCTATTCAGAAGAATTGAAAAAGGAAGTTGGTCTCGAAAGCACATTGTATGCGGCATACAAAGCTATGATCATCACAGAAATAGCTGGGTTCGTACTTGCCGCCATAGCAGCCGTAATATCGGGATTGTGCTAACTCAAGCCTTACCCGCCGCGAACCCCACCCCCCTTGAAGTAATTCTGGGGCGCACTATATATGTTATGTGAACTCCGTATTGAGAAAAGCCAAAGCCGCTGCCCTCTCCGACCTCTCTGCCGGCACTGATTAACCTGCAATCACAGCGTGTGCAACTGATTTGCTAATCTAACCAGGCAAATGTTTGCCGCACTCGCTCTGAAGTATCAGGTCGAGCCTTCTTTGAGCCTCTGAGAGCCACGAGGTTTCATTGTCGGCCCGCTAAACCGCCCTTTGCCAAGCAAATCAAGGCGTTTTTACACGTCACAGACATTTATCCGGGATATTTCGGTGTGTTGGTGGCTACAGACACCTGCTCAAACCAGCGCTATTTTCTCGAAAAATGGCAAAAAATAAGGGGCTTACAACATTATGTTTAGTTGTTGTTGCGAAGCCCCCACGCCTGAGGGTTGTGCCTAGCTTTACAATAACCAGTTAAAATGACCTAGGAGGTTGATACTTTATGTCAAATCCCCTGCTGGGGTAATGGGGTAATAAGGAAGTGGGCTCGGTAGGGTTCGAACCTACGACCAATCGGTTATGAGCCGACCGCTCTGCCGCTGAGCTACGAGCCCACTAAAAGAGCAACAAAATTATACTACGTAAGGTTGGGGTTAACAAGACGGTGTGGCGGCTAAGCTATGCCTTTTCTACCCTCACGGCACAGACCTTGTACTCGGGTATCTTGGCTACCGGGTCGAGGGCAGGATTGGTCAACCTGTTAGCCGGGCTTTCGGCGAAGTGGAAGGTCATAAAGACCACCCCCGCCGGCGAAACCTCGGTCACATTAGCTTTAGTCACCACCTCCCCCCGCCGTGAAACGACCTTTACCCTGTCGCCGTCGGCAATGCCCAGTTTAGCGGCATCGGCGGGGTTTATCTCCACCTCTCCTTCCTTCTTCAAGACGTTCAGTCCTGCCACCTTGCGGGTCATGGTGCCGGTGTGGAAGTGATAGAGGCTGCGCCCGGTGGTCAACACCAGCGGGTACTGCTTATCGGGCAGCTCCATCGGCGGCTTATATTCCAGCGGTATAAACTGCCCCTTGCCGCGGGTAAACTGCTGGGTATGCAGTATAGGCGTCCCCGGGTGTTCGGGAGTGGGACAGGGCCACTGCAAGCCGCCCTTTTCCAGGCGCTTATAGCTAATCCCCCCGTAGCTGGGGGTAAGCGACGCAATCTCCTCCATAATCTGGGAAGCATTCTTAAAGTAGAAGCCCTTACCGCCCATCTTTTTACCGACCTGGCAGCTAATTTCCCAGTCGGCTCGGCTTTCCCCTATCGGCTCCACCGCTTTCCTTACCCTCTGCACCCGCCGTTCTGTATTGGTGAAGGTGCCATTTTTCTCGGCAAAGCTAACCCCGGGCAGGATGACATCGGCCAGTTTCGCCGTCTCGGAGAGAAAGATGTCCTGCACCACCAGGAACTCAAGCTTATCCAGCGCCTCTTCGGCGTGGGTGATATCGGGCTCGCTGAGCAGCGGGTTCTCCCCGATAAGGTACATCGCCTTTATCTTGCCCTTATAAGCGGCTTCGACAATCTCGGTGACGGGCAGCCCTACTGACGGCGAAAGTGAGCCGCCCCAGGCAGCCTCGAACTTACTCTTGACCTTGGCGTCGGTCACTGCCTGGTAACCGGGATAGACGTTGGGCAAAGCCCCCATATCGCAGGCACCCTGGACGTTATTCTGCCCCCTCAAGGGGTTCACCCCCGACGCCGGTTTGCCGATGTTGCCGGTGAGCATGGCCAGGTTGGCGGTAGCGATAACGTTATCCGTGCCGTGGGAGTGCTGGGTAATGCCCATGGCATAGAGGATAGCCGACGGCTTCTTGGTGGCGTATATCCGGGCCGCCTCGGCTATCTTCTCTTTGGGCACGCCCGTAATCCTTGCTACGGAATCAAGGTCGAAGCCTTTAAGCGCTACTTTGAAGGCGTCGAAGTTCTCACACCTCTTGTCGATGAAAGCCTGGTCGAGCAGACCTTCTTCCACGATAATCCGCATCATACCCATTAAAAGGGCGACATCGCTGCCCGGGTTATGCTGCAGCCAGAGGTAAGACCAGCGCACCAGGTCGATTTCGCGCGGGTTAGCCACAATCAGCCTGGCACCATTGTCCACCGCCCGCTTTAGCTCCAGGGCGATGATGGGGTGGGCTTCGGTGGTGTTGGTGCCGATGGCAAAGATACAGCCGGCATCCCGGAACTCGCTGATGGAGTTGGTCATCGCCCCGCTGCCGAAGCTCTGCACTAATCCGGCCACGGTGGGAGCGTGACAGAGGCGCGCGCAGTGGTCGACATTATTGGTCTTTAAGACGACACGGGCAAACTTCTGGGCGACGTAGTTGTCCTCGTTGGTGCACTTGGCTGAAGAAACCACCGCCAGTTCGTCGGGCTTATAACCGCCCAGCTTGGTGGCGACCAGCTCCAGCGCCTCATCCCAGCTTGCCTCGGCGAATTTTCCGTTCTTCTTGATGAGCGGGTATTTCAGCCTGTCTTCGTGGTGAATGAAGTCAAAACCGAACCGCCCCTTAACGCATAAGAAACCGTTATTGACCGTGCCTTCCCGCTTCCCCCGCACGCTCATTACCTTCCCGTCGCGCACGCCCAGATACATCCCGCAGCCGACCCCGCAGTAGGTGCAGGTGGTAGCCACCTCCTCCGTGGGGCGCTCGGTCACCTTAGGCATAAGCGCCCCCACCGGGCAATGGACAACGCACTCCCCGCAGGAAACACAATTGGAATCTATTATCGGCTTATCGCCAAAGGTGGCGACCTTGCTGCCGAAGCCGCGGTTGATTATCGCCACCGCCCCCACCCCCAGCACCTCGTCGCAAACCCGCACGCACTTACCGCAGAGAACGCACTTATCCAGGTCGCGGTAGAAGAAGGGATTGCTGGTATCAACCGGGTAAGACCGCTCCGTATGCTTAAAGGGCAGCTCGGTAATGCCCAGGTAGTCAACGATATCCTGCAACTCGCAGTGCTCGTTCTTGGCGCAGGTTACGCAGCGCTCGGTCACGGCCACATTACGCAGGCAGATGTCGAAAGGCCCGCAACGCTTTCGCCGGTGGCAAATCAGGCATTCGCTGGGGTGGTCGGATAAGAGCAACTCGACGACGGTGCGGCGCACCTCGTTTACGGCATCGGTGTTGGTTTTAACCACCATACCCTCGGTGACAGGAGTGGTGCATGAGGTGGGAAAGCCGCGCAACTTCTCAATCTCGACAATGCAAAGGCGGCAGCCGCCGTAGGGTTTAAGGTCGGGGTCGGCGCAAAGGGTGGGAATATAGATACCCGCCGACCGGGCGGCTTCGAGCACGGTCATCCCCGGCTTGGCTTTAACCTCCTGGCCGTCGATAGTTAGCCTGATTTCCTCCAACATAGCCTCCTTACGCTACTCCTCTCTCTCCTCAAGGTCGCATCTCAGGCACCGCTCCGCCTCTTTAATAGCCATCTTCTGGCTCAAGCCCAGCTCTACGTTCTCGAAATTCTTAATCCGTTCTTTGGCGGGTGGTGCCGGTATCTCCACCCGCATCTCCTCCTCCGTCTCCTCCAGCGGCGCCATCGCCTCCTCAGGCGGTGCCAGTGTCTCGTCGATATCCCCCCCACCCCCCAGATATTTATCGATAGATATCGCCGCCAGCCGGCCGTGGGCAATGGCTTCAATCACCGAAGCCGGTCCCTTGACCACGTCGCCGCCGGCAAAAACCCCTTCTTTAGTCGTCACCAGGCTATCGGGGTCGACCTCGATGGTACTACCCCGCCCCAGCGAAAGGCTAAAGCGAGATGGAATCTCCGGCCTCTGGCCTATAGCGGCAATAATAGTGTCGAAGCTCATCGCGAACTCGTTACCCTCGATAGGCTCGGGGCGGCGCCGTCCGCTGGCGTCAATATCACCCAGGCTCATGGCGAGGCACCCCAGCAACAGCTTGCCGTTCTTAGTGGTTATCCTCGAAGGCGCCGCCAGGAAACGCATCTTGACGCCTTCTTCTATAGCCCCTTCTATTTCCTCGGCGCTGGCGGGTATCTCCTCCTGAGTGCGGCGGTAAACGATGGTCACCTCTTTAGCGCTCAGCCGCAGGGCGGTTCGCGCCGAATCTATAGCCGCGTTACCGCCGCCGATGACGGCCACCCCCTCCCCCACATCCACCTTCTTGCCCAGGCTCACCTCGCGCAAAAAGGTCACGCAGTCCATCACCCCCGGGCTATTCTCGCCCTTGACCCCTATCTTGAGGCCCTGGTGCGCGCCCGTAGCCAGGAAGACGGCGTCGTAGCCCAGAGTAAATAACTCGTCCGTAGATTCGATTTTTGTATTTGTCTTTATGTCAACTCCAACCGCCTCAATCTCCCTGATGTCGTTTTGCAGCACATCCTTGGGCAGGCGGTAATCGGGAATAGCCACCCTCATCATGCCCCCCGCCTCAGGCAGGGCTTCGAATACGGTAACTTTATGCCCCAGCTTGGCCAGATAGAAAGCGGCGGTAAGCCCGGCCGGACCCGAGCCGACGATAGCCACCCGCTTACCGGTTTCGGGAGCAATCCTTGAGTTTTGCTTCCACATACCGCTATCGTTGTCAACGGCAAAGCGCTTGAGCACCCTGATGCCGATAGCCTCGTCGAGCAGCCCCCGACGGCACTTAGCCTCGCAGGGATGGATACAGACATAGCCGCAGACCGAGGGGAAGGGAATCTTCTCCCTGATTACAGCTACCGCCTCGCCCGGTTTGCCCTTGGCGATAAAGCGGATATAGCGGGGCGCATCCACGCCCGCAGGACAGGTATGGCTACAGGGAGCACTGACCAGCCCCTCGCACACCGCCGCCCGGCAGTGGTGGTTCTTGATATGCTCCTCGTATTCGTCGCGGAAATAGCGGATGGTGGTCAGCACCGTGTTAGGCGCCGTCTGCCCCAGCCCACAGAGCGAGCCGGCTTTAATCTGCTCGCTCAAACTCAGCAGCAGGTCGATGTCCTCCAGCTTGCCCCGGCCGTGGGTGATATCGTTGAGGATGTCCAGCATCTGCTTCGTCCCCAAACGGCAGGGAACACACTTACCGCAGGACTCGTCTTGGGTAAAGGAGAGGAAGTAGCGGGCGACGTCGACCATGCAGGTATCCTCGTCCATGACCACCATACCCCCCGACCCCATGATGGAACCAGCCTGCGTCAGCGAATCATAGTCAACGGGTAGATTCAACAGGCTGGCCGGCAGACAACCGCCGGAAGGACCGCCGGTCTGAACCGCCTTGAAACGCTTATTATTAGGGATGCCGCCGCCAATACCGTAGATAATCTCCTGCAGGGGAATGCCCATAGGCACTTCAATAAGTCCGGTACGCACTATCTTGCCGGCCAGGGCGAAGGTCTTGGTGCCCTTGCTCTTCTCCGAGCCGTAGCCAGCATACCACTCAGCGCCCTTTTGTAAGATGGCTGATACGTTCCCCCAGGTTTCCACGTTATTGATATTGGTTGGTTTGCCCCAGAGCCCGGCTTGAGCCGGAAAAGGTGGACGGGAGCGAGGCATGCCCCGCTTACCCTCAATAGACGCCATCAGTGCGGTCTCCTCGCCGCAGACAAAAGCTCCCGCCCCTTGTTTAATCTTGAGGTGAAAGCTGAAACTTGAACCCAGGATATTATCGCCCAGCAGACCAAAATCCTCCATCTGGCTGATGGCCAGTTTCAGACGTTCAATAGCCAGCGGATATTCAGCCCGGATATAGACATAGCCTTGGCTGGACCCAATAGCGTAAGCGCCGATGACTATCCCCTCCAGGACAGTATGAGGGTCGCCCTCCAGCAAAGAACGGTTCATAAAGGCACCAGGATCTCCTTCATCAGCGTTGCAAATCACGTACTTTAATGTTCCCGTAGCCTTACGACAGAATTCCCATTTTTGGCCGGTGGAAAAGCCAGCCCCTCCCCGTCCCCGCAAGCCGGACTTCTTTATCTCGTCAATCACCTCTTCCGGCGTCATTCCCAGCGCTCTGACCAGGCCGCTATAGCCGTCCCGGGCAATATAATGGTTGATTCTCTGCGGGTCAATAATCCCGCAGTTACGCAGGGCGATGCGCACCTGAGGTTTAAGCATGGGCAGCTCGAAGAGCTCGGGAATATCCTTAACACCCTCTCCATCTACCGTGCCCAGAGCCAGGTCAGGACGAGGATTATCCTTGACCAGATAGTCATTAATAAGCTCGGTGGCAATTTCCGGCGTAACGTTACCATAGTAAATATGGGGACGACCGGGCTTAATGATATTAATCAGTGGCTCGATGTAGCAAAGCCCGATGCAGCCGACCTGGATAACCATAGCCTTGATTTAATGCCGTGCCAGTTCGCGGTTGATAGTCGCCAGCACCGCCGTGGCACCCGCCGCCAGGCCGCAGGTACCCGCCCCAACCAAGATACGGGGCTTATCGCTCTGCTCCAGAGCCTCCCATTCGGCTAGCGCTTGCTTGCGAATCTCGTCAAAAGTCGCCATCATACCTCGTCATGTCGGCTATTTAGTCTTACCGAGTATTTGAGCCACCCGGGTAGTGGTCATTCGTCCGTAAACGTTTTTATCAACCACCATCACCGGCGCTAAGGCACAGGAGCCAAAGCAGGCAATGGTTTCCAGGGTATTCTCCATGTCGTTGGTAGTCTCTCCCGGTTTAATACCCAGCTGTCTTTCTACTTCCCGCAGGATGCGCACCCCACCCCGCACATGGCAGGCCGTCCCCCGGCACACCGTTATCTTATTCCGGCCGGTGGGAGCAAGCTTAAACTGAGCGTAAAAGGTGCTCACCCCGAAGACGGTGCTCTCGGGCAGCTTAAGAAATCTGGCGAATTTCTGCATCGCCTCGGCGGGCAGATAGCCGAACTTCCCCTGAGCTTCCTGGAGTATGGGAATAAGGTTGCTGCTATCCCGGCTGCAGTTAGCGGTTATTCTCTCCGACTCTTTAGCGATATCAAGTTCCAATGGCGCGCTTAACCCCCTTCCGGCAACAGTCTGACTAACTTCCAAGCGATTCTCTCGCAGAGCACGTTTATGTCCTCGATAGACAGGTAATCGGAAACGGTAGCATCGAACAGTATGCTGCCGTCAGGGGGAAACTCCTCATCGCCCCGCCAGAGGACAAAGGTTATGGGCACACGCTTGAAGGCGTTTATGGTCACGGCCATATCGCCGTAATCGGCTTTATCGCCGCCCAGCTCTTTAGCGGCCTCTATCAGCTTCGCTGGCTGACCCCCGAAATGGTCGACGAGCGGCTTTATCGCCCTCTTGTGGAAGGTACGGAAATAGCTAACTCCCTCGGGCAATTCCTTATAGGCTATCGACTTATTGGCTATAGGTGTGCCCTTGGCTTGAACTAGATAGTGAAGCAGCAGAATCTTGTCCTTCAAGGGCACCTCTTCACCGCTATCCGGCAGGGAAATGTCCACCCCGGGCAGGCTGATTCGATAGGTGCGGTTCAGGTAGTCAAGGGTGATTACGGGATGAGAATCTATTATCTTGTACTCGGCGCCGCTGTTGAGACAAAGTCGCTCAATGCCGTCAGCCTCCGCCAGCTGCTGGCTGGCAATCTTATAAGCAAGATTATAGCCGTATTCGTAATTCTTTCCGTCAGGCACCGAGAGCAAACTGCTATTCATCCTGCAATCAGACTAGCCGCTATAATTATATTCCCGCCGCCTCCAGCACCAGAGGCACCTTCTTCTCCCAGCCGATAGCCATGATATGCACCCCCTGGCACATATCCTTCAGTTCCTTGATTAAATCAGCCGCTATTTCTATCCCCATCTTGGTTTTATCCTCGGCGGCAGTCATCTTTTCAATCAGCTCATCGGGCACAAAAACGCCCGAAACGTTCTTATTCATAAACCTGGCCATACCCGCCGACTTCAAGGGAATTATTCCCGCCAAAATGGGGACACCGAACTTGCCCGCCCGCTTCATAAACTTGGCGAAGGCGTTGGGGTTGTATATAGCCTGCGTCTGGAAAAAGCGGGCGCCGACTTCGATTTTCTTCTCCATCTTTATCAGCTGCAGCTCGCGGGCGGCTTCGGTATCCGCCCCCGGATTGACCACCGCCCCAGGGAAGAAACTGGGCTTTCCCTTGAGCTCGTTGCCCTGCATATCGTAGCCCTCGTTAAACTTCTTCATCACCCAGAGCAGGTGCACCGAGTCTAGGTCGAAGACTGGCTTGGCTTCGGGGTGGTCGCCGAGCACAGGCAAATCGCCGGTGATGGAGAGGACGTTCTCGATGCCCAGCACCGCGGCGCTCAAGAGGTCGGATTGCAAAGCCAATCGGTTCCGGTCGCGGCAGGTCATCTGGAAGACAGGCTCAAGCCCCTTCATCTTTAGCAGGTGGCAGACTGCCAGCGAGCCCAATCTCATCACCGAACTTTGCTGGTCGGTAACGTTAGCCGCGTCCACCTTGCCCTTCAGCACCTCGACCGCCTCCATCAGTTCGGTGGTATCGGTCCCCTTCAAGGGCCCGACTTCGGCGGTGATAACGAATTTCCCCTTCTCAAACAACGGCTGCAGGCTCATCTAGCTCTCCCCTTCCAATCGCTGAAAATTTAGCTGAAAATGAACATCCTCTATTATACACGAATACGTCTTTTCGGTGTAGGGGTTTTACGCTATATCTCAAGCCAGGAATGGGAATAAAGGGCTTCGCCAGTAATCACCCTGACCGTCTTGGCGTACTTGGCTTCTTCCCCGCTTAAGGAGGAGAGGTCGACCTTCTCGCCGTCCATCACCCGGTGCACCACCTCGACGATTTTCGGTTTCTGGCCCCGGGCGATGCTTATCAGCTCGGTATCGAAGGCATCGACAATCGCCGAATAAAGCCCGTGCCTCATCAGCATTATCATGCAGGTTCGGTTCAGGTAGGGCCTGAGGTGGGTGGGCGTGCCGTTGGAGATATTGGAAAGCCCGACGGTTGATTTACAATCGGGGGCAATCTCCTTGAGCATAGCCATAAACTCAAAGCAGGCTTTCAGCTGGTTTATCTCCACCGACACCGGTGTCAGGATGGGGTCTATCCAGATATCCTCGTTGGCGATGCCCGCCTCGTTGGCTTTATAGAGAATGTCAACGGCAAGCATAGCCCGCTCGTTAGCGTCGCGGGGCATCCCCTCCACCCCCCAGAGCAGCCCTATCATACAGGCGTTATATTTAGTGACCAGGGGCAACTCCTTTTCCAATCTGTCGGGCTGAAGGGAGATGGAATTAATCAGCGCCTTGTTTTTAGCCACCTTCAACCCCGCCTCCATAGCCACCGGGTTGGTGGTATCCAGCGACAGCAGCTTATCGGTAACCACCTGCGCCGTCTTGACCACCCATTCCATCATCTCATCCCCCGCCTTGCGGGCGGGCCCGATGTTGAGGTCGATGTAATCGACGCCGGCTTTGGTCTCGGCTTTAGCCATTTCCTGGACGGGCCCCGGATTTCTCTCTTTTAGCGCCGGGCCGATGGTCTGCGACATTATATTCAGATTTTCGCCGATGAGGATCATTCTTTACCTCCTGAGCTAACTCCTCATGGTTTCCATGACTTAAGATAAGCCGGGATGTTTGACCCCTCGCGGGGCCCCACCTGGACCTCCCAGCCGGGCAGTTCCTCTTCCAGCCCGCCGCTCTCGGCGGCGGCATAGCCCGGTATCACCAGCTTGTGGTGCTTGACCATATCGGCAATACCGCACTTCTTAACAAAGGGAGCGATAGCATCGGCGACGAATTTACCCGCCGCCCAGGCGGTCATCACCGAAAGTCCCTCGGTATCCTTGACCAGGAGATAGCTGGGAATCTTGCTCGTCTCCACTTCGCCGGAGACGATGAAATAGGTCAGGGAGAAGTTGGAGGTGATAAGCACCGGTGAGTTCTCGTTGGGCTTGCCGATTTCGTAGATGCCCTCTTTAGTCGCCAGCGGCCGCTGCGGGTCGGTATAGACGTTCAGCCTTTCCACCAGCAAGGGGAAGAGGCTCTCTCCCTGGAAATCGGAGAGGACGATGATACTGCCGTATTTAGCCACGAACATGGCAGCGATTACCGCCTCCTTCATCGGGTTATCGGTCATCTCGGCGGGAAAAACGATGGTGGGAAAGCCCAGCGGGCGGAATTTCTTGGCCAGTGCTGCGCTCCTGATGATTATCTGGTCCTGGAACGCCCGGCGCAAAGCCCGCGAGCCCGAATCTATAATCAGCTCCTTGATGCCAGCCCCGGTCAGCCTGGTGGTCAGCTCGGCGAGCTTCTCCACGTTATCGGCTTTCACCGCCAGCGGGCAGGAATTATCCTTGGCTAAAGCCGCCATCTTGTCAAGGTTGGCTTCGGTAGCGGCGTAGAGTAAGGGCTTGCGGTCGGCGCAGACGGAAAGCCCCGCCGCCATAATATCGGCATTTTCGCTCATCAGGATTATGCCGCCGCCGCTCTTTTCCTTTACCTTGGCCACCACCGCCTTAAATCGGGCGGCGTCGCCCCCCGCCTTTACCGCCACCAGGTCGGGACGGAGCAGAAGCCCTATCCGTTCGTACTGAAGCTCGTTAAACCGCTTCAGCCTGGCGTCGATTTCGGCGTCGTCCATGCCATCGCTAATAAGGATAGCCAGCCCCGGTGGATTCTCGAACCTCTTTTCATGGCGGAACATGACCGTCTCGCCGCCGACTTTGAGCACCCTGTCGCCCACGCCGATAGTAACCGGTATGATGGGCGGGGCGGAGGCTTCCATCAGCTTGGCTTTGGATTCCTCGGACACATGGGGGCAGGCGCTTAAGCTCGCCTTGCCCGCGGCTAATTTCATGGCAAAGGCAAGGCAGGTCGGCTCCCCGCAATCCTTACAGTTGGTCTTGGGCAAAAGCTTAAATATCTCTATACCGGTAAGCGCCATCTCTTACACTCTCCTTTCCCAGCCTGTTGTCGTCTCTAACCCAGTATCGGGTCCATGGTCAGGGCGGGGTGTCCTTTCTCCTGCAGGAAAGGCAGAATCTCTTCCTCGGTCACGCCCACCGTCTCATCGGCAATCTTGTCGAGCAGGTCGGGCACGCCGAGCTCTTTTCCTCTTGCCTTTATCCGCTCGCCGATTTCCTCCTTGAGTATCTTGGGCATCCAGACCATCCTTAGCAAACCGCCCTCGGCGGCGATGAACTTCCTCTGGGTGGTGTTATATTTCCCGTGACCCACGAATCCCGGTGTGCTCAAACCCCCGCCGATGGTGCCCGCCAGCGTGGTGAACTTCATGCCGCAGGGGGTTTCACCGGTATACTCGCGGTTGACCGTCATTATCCCGTTGCACATGGGCAGGACGGCGGCGATGGCTTCGCAGCAGCCGCAAGTGGTCATGGGGTCGTTGACTATGCTGTAGAAGTTATAGTGGTCTATCTTACCCCGGGAGGCTTTGTAGACGAACGCGTTTACCCCCTTCCACTGCCCCATCTTGGCATCGATGGTCTCCCCTTTTTCTACGGGCTGGTTGGGGCCGGTGGGGTTAATCTCGAAAGAGGCTTTGCAGTCCATCCAGTTATAGGAGCCGCAAAGACCCGTCCTCTCCGGGCTGATGACGCAGACATGGCTCGGAGCAAAGGACTGGCAAAGGGTGCAGGAGTAATAGGTATCTATGGTCTCGTCGGTCATGCCCTCGATACGGACATCCCGCTTACCGTAAACCGCTCTCGCTTTCTCCTCCACCTCTTTTACTTTATCTTCCTCGGTATAAAGCTTCACCTGTATCTTATCGAAGATACGGCCGAAATCCTGGTGCAGCTTGGCGTGGAGGATATCGCCGATGTGGTGCAGCTTAAAGCCCTTCTCCACCGCCTGCTTGGCGATTCGTATCCAGGCGATATCCCGCTGCCCGATATGCATCACCCCCTGGGCGTAATTGATGAGGTGATGAATCTGGCGCTCCAGGATAGGCTCGAAGTCGTCCTGCATCTCCCTCCCCGCCACCTCCACGGCTATAGCCAGGGGCAGGCGGGAACCGGGCTCGATATCGCTTAATTCAGGCCCGAACACCTCGACCTTGCCGTCTTCCACCTCTTCCATGCGCTTGGTGGTCACCCACTCCACCATCGCCGTCCGTCCGCCGCCGCACTCCAGGTAGATATCCTCCCCCCGCACCCTCTCCCCCTCGAAGGCGGGCCCGTAGGCTACCGGCACTGGCACTTCGGCCACGCTGACCTTTAAGCCCCTCACCTCCACCGCCTTGGCCACCAGCTGGTCGTGGGGCACATTGGAAACGACATGCTCGTAGGTGCAAATGCCCGTAGGCAATATCTGGGGTATGGGGGTATCGGCGATGGTGGGGAATCCCCAGCTCACGGCGCCGGCGGCGTTGGCGTACCACTCGTCGGTGACATAGCCCATGGGCAAGACAAAGGCGAAGATTCGGTCCTTGTTATAGATGAGTATCTTGCGGTAGTTGCCGGGCTCGATGCCGCCGAAGGACATAGCCGCCCTGGTGGCGAAGCCCATGGCAAAGACGGCGGCGCTGATATCGGGCCCGAAGGAAACCAGTCGTGTCGGCCAGCCGATCTGTATCCCCTCCTCAACCAACTGCTCGGAAAACTTCTTCCCGTTATACTCGGAAGCCATAAACACGTAGAGGTTCTTCTGCTGCAGCTCCTGGGCGATATTGGCCGCTATCTCATTGGTGGGAGCCGCGCCGACGATGGCGGCGAAACCAGGTGCGGTGCCGTCAACGAATTCGACCCCCCGCTTCCTCAGGATAACGTCATCGGCAGCGCCCAGCCAGATGTTGCCGTCGACGGGGTCTTCCGTCTTGGTGTAAAAATCGGGCGTCTCCAGGTACCTTATAGCTTCTATCAGCTCCTCGGCAAAGAAGGTGGCCATGCCGGCATCCAGGGCTGGCGCCAGATAGGGCAAGGGGTGCTCTTCCCTCACCGGTGGCGGCAGCAGGGTTTTACACCGTTTTAACACGGGCTCCATGTCGCCCAGCTTTTCCACCTTATTCCCTAGGATGCCGTAGATTACCGGCAGGTAGTAGGCAGTATTGGGGAAGCCCACCGGTTCTTTAGCTCCCCACTTATCCATAGCCTCCTGCCATTTCTTCTCCGCCCGTTCCACAATCTTATAAGCCCCTCTGATGGCGGCTGATGCTATTATCTTAGACATACTCTAAAGCCCTCCCTTATCTTATGTGGTAGCTAAACCGCGTCCAGTTCCCTTCTCATATCCATATCGTAGAGCACCCGCTCTCTAGCCTTATCGATGCCCAGAGCCTTGCGCTTCTTATCGATGTGGGCAATCATGAGGTGAGCAGCTCTGATAGGGTCGGGCTCGAAAGCCCACATACCACCCAGCATCTCCTCCATATCCTTGAAGAGGTAGTCGGTCACCTCTTTGCTGCCCGTGGTGGGCCAGGTAACGCCGAATACGGTATAGACGCCCGAAGCGACGAAATACTGCCCGATGGATATTGCTTTCTCACTCATCCACTCCGGAGCCGCTCCGGCTACGGGCAGGTCGCTGATGTCGTCGCCCAACCCCCCGTCCTTGACCATGGCGGTGGCGGCTATCAGGATGCGGCTGTTATCCACGCAGGAACCCATGTGCAATACGGGCGGTATGCCCACGGTCTCACAGACCTCGGCCAGACCTTTACCGGCAAACTTCTTGGCGGCTTCAGGCACCAGCAGCCCGGCTTCGGCACAGGCGATGGCGTTACAGCCCGTGGTAATCACCAGCACGTCGTTCTTTATCAGCTCCTTAACCATGGTGATGTGGGCTTCGTTGTGCTTGGTGCGGGCGTTATTGCAGCCGACGACACCGGCAACGCCCCTTATCCTGCCGTTGATGATGTTATCGTTCAGCGGGCGGTAGGAAGCCCGGAACATCCCGCCCAGCAGGTAGTTGATGGTCTCGTGGCTGAAACCGGCAATCTGGTCGGTTTTGTTGTCGGGGATATGGACGTTCCCCTTACGGTTGGGGAAATTCTCTATAGCCGTTTTCACAATTTCCCGCGCCGACTTCAGGGCATCGTGCTCGTCGAACTCGATATGTGTAGCCCCCGGTATCCTGGCTTTAGGCGAGGTGGTGATAATCTTGGTGTGGTAGCACTCGGCGACGGTCTGTACCGACTGCATAATGCACTGTACATCCACCACCATAGCTTCCACCGCCCCGGTCACTATAGCCAGCTCCTGCTGCAGGAAATTACCGGCAATGGGCACTCCGTGCCGCATCAGTATCTCGTTGGCGGTGCAGCACATCCCGGAAAGGTTTATCCCCTTCGCCCCCTTGGACTTGGCCAGCTCTATCATCTCCGGCTCCTGAGCAGCGGCGACAATCATCTCGGAAAGCAGCGGCTCATGGCCGTGAATGATGATATTGACCTCGTCCTTTTCGAGCACCCCCAGATTCGCCTGGCCCAGAATAGGGGCCGGAGTGCCGAAGAGAATATCCTGGAGCTCGGTAGCCATCAAGCTGCCACCCCACCCGTCGGCTAAAGCCGCCCTCACCCCCTGCTTGAGCAGGCTCTTATAGTCCTGGTCGACACCGATGTGGGTTCGGTGCATTATTTCCACAATCTCGCGGTCTATGCCCCTCGGGGCGACCCCCAGCTTACGCCACAACTCCTGGCGCTTTAAGGGCGCTTTCCTCAGGGTTATCAACTCGCCTTCCTGCTTGCCGTACTCACCCAGGACTATCTGGCCGATATCGGTGGCTATCTCGTTATTGGTGCGCTCGCCGATTTCAACGCCCAGGTCCAGGGCTACCTGCAACAGCTTCTGCTCGTCTTTTATCCCGTAACCCGGTGCCCCTCCCCGGGCAACCTCCAGGAAAAGTTCGGCAACCCCCCGCCCGTGGTCGGAGTGGGCGGCGGCCCCTCCGGCTATCATGCGGATGAAGTTGCGGGCAGCGATAGTCTCGGCGGTAGCTCCACAAACGCCCCGCCGTTTCTGTTTCTCCTCAGGGGTTTCCTCCTTCCCCTTGGGCAGCGGCACACGGCAGGGTCCCATGCCGCAGTGCTTACAGCAACTGCCCACCGAACCTATAGGACACGGCTTCATTGCTTCAGCTCTGTCAAAGGCAGTGTTCACGCCGTCTTTAGCTGCCTTCTCTATCAGTTCAATAGTGCCTTGGTCAATGCTCTTGGTCTCTTGTTCTTCGGCCATTCTGCATTCCCCCCTTACTAACGACTGTTTATTCTAGTTGGCTGCGGTCAGTTCAGTTATCATCTCGCGCACCAGCTTTATAGCTTCGGGATGCCTCATCACCATGACATCCCCTCCCGCCAGCAGTAGCACCATGGTCGACATCGCCTCCAGCAGTATTCCCCGCTTCTTGGCGTCCCCCAGCTTGGGGTCTTCGGCGGTGGGGATATGAACCTCTTTGGTCTTCCAGACCTCTTTGGATACATTACAGATAAGCGGAAACTGTAGCTTTTCGTCCTGCTGCGTCAGCCCCGCCATTCTCATTCTTTCCATAACCGAGTAGCAGTACTCGATGCCGTAACCGATACAGCTCACGGTCGGGTCTACTATAATCAGGTCGTCGGATACGCCGAGGTTGCCCAGCAGGATATTCAGCTGCTTAGCCAGGTTGATGTCTATCGGTGTCGAGGAAATCACGGTATGGTGATAACCGATGGCGGCGGCGCCGATTTTCTTGTGGTCGCCTTCCTCCACCGGCCCGATAATCAGGTTTTTGCCCTGGCAGACCTCGGCTACCTGCCTCAGCACCTCGGTGTCTTTATCGTGATTAGCCGTCCCCCAGACGATTAAGGGAACGTCGATAGCGTCGGCGACCTTTTTGACCACCGCCGTGGCTTCATCGGCGCTGCGGTTGAGCCCGTTGGGGTCGGTGCTAATCAGTTGCAGGCAAATCATCTCCGCCCCGTAATCGTCAATGCACTTCTTGGCCCAGGCAACCGGGTCGTCGGTCACCCCCTGGAAAGGCTCCAAGGCGGCGGGCGCCCAGTCCTGCGGAGGCATATCCCATACCTCCATGGCTATTCTGGGCGAGTGCGGCATCTCTCCCTCGAAGAGATAAAAGGGGTAACTGCTTTCCCCGCCGACGGTTACCGCTTTGCCGCCGCTGCCCAGCTTTATCTCCTTTATCTTGCCACTATAGGCTGTCTTGGGGACTTCAAAAGCCATCGTTATCCCTCCTTAATCAAGCGGGATTCTTCCGTTTCTCGCTGCCGAACCATTCCTGGCTATAGAAGTAGCGCTCGCCGCTCTGCAGATATTTAAGTCTCTCCTCACGGCTATCTAGCTTCTGCCGCCACTTCCCAGCATCCTCACCCTCCGGCTTACCTTTTTCAAAGGTAGCCCCCAGCACCTCCACCTCGTCCCGACCCGGTGCCTTCTTCTTCTCAATCTTATATTCCATCCTGGCTACCTCCTAAGTTAAGCCCGCGGCTTTTTTAGCCGCCCTGACGGTATTCATCATAAGCATGGTTATGGTCATCGGCCCCACCCCACCCGGAACCGGGGTAATGGCCTTAGCCTTTTCCTTAACCGTGTCAAAATCGACGTCACCGGCCAAGATTCTCTTGCCGTCGGCAGTCTTGCCGATTTCGTTAACGCCCACGTCGATGACCACCACCCCCTCTTTGACCATGTCGGCGGTGATATACTTGGGCTTGCCCGCGGCGACAATCAGTATGTCGGCACGCCTGGTATGAAAAGCCATGTCGCGGGTCTTGGTGTGGCAAATAGTGACGGTGGCGTTAGCCCCCGGTGCCTTCTGGAGCAGTATGTTGGCGATAGGCTTGCCCACGATGTTGCTTCGGCCGACAACGACCACTTCGGCGCCCTCAATCTGGGTGCCGGAGCGGATGAGCAGTTGCTGGATGCCCGCGGGCGTGCAGGGCATATAGTCGGGCTCGCCTATCATCAGCTTGCCCACATTGACCGGGTGGAAGCCGTCAACATCCTTCCTGGGGTCGATGGTGAAGAGGACTTCCCCCTCGTTCAGGTGCTTGGGCAGGGGCAGCTGGACTAAGATGCCGTTAATCTTGGGGTCTTTGTTCAGCTTATCGATGAGGGCGATAAGCTCCTTCTGGGTGGTCTTCTCGGGGAGGTCGTATCTCTCCGAGTATATGCCCAGCTCTTTCGAGGTTTTCTCCTTAGCGCCCACATAGACCTGTGAAGCGGGGTCGGCACCGACCAGGACGGTGACCAGCCCGGGGACAAGGTTGTGCTTCGTCTTGAGCTCGGCAATCTCCTTTTTCAGCTCTTCGCGAATCTCCGCCGCAACCTCGGCGCCCTTAATAAGTTTTGCTGTCATTTTCTACCCCCTTCCATCGATAAGCTTATTCATCAAATCGCCGATTGCCTTCACCGCCCGGGAACTATCGGGCAATGTAAGCAACGGCTTCATCTGAATGTCATAGTTAACCAGTTCTTCATCCAGAGGGATGGTGGCGGCGGGCTTTATCTCCAGCCTCTTCAGCTCCTCGGCAACCATAGGGTCGAGCCCGTCGGGGACCTGGTTGATAATCACCGACTGCCGCTTCACCACCAGCTTGAGCTCGTCAACCAGCTCGATGATGCGCGCTATAGCGCGCACCCCCTTCACGGTATGGTCGGATATCAGAAGTAGCTCATCGACATCCTGGGTAGTCCTCCGCGAAAGGTGCTCCATCCCCGCCTCGTTATCCATAACCATATAGGGATAGTTCCCCGAAAGGCTATCGGCGAACTTTCTCAGGATAACATTGGGGTAACAGTAGCAATCAGGCCCCTCCCCCCTCCCCATGGTCACCAGGTCGAGCCCCTTGGCCTCGACGATAGCCTCGTTCAGCTTAAAGTCCAGGTAGGCTTCCTTGGTCATTCCGGGGGGAATGTTTATCTTCTCGTCGTTAAAAGAGGCGATGATGGCGCCGATTGTTTGTTTTATGTCAAGCCCTAAGCTCTCCCCCAGATTGGCGTTGGGGTCGGCATCGATAGCCAGGATCGGCCCCGCCCCTTTCTTCATCAGGTAGCGAATAACCAGACTGGCCAGCGACGTCTTGCCGCTGCCGCCCTTGCCAGCTACAGCGATATTAAAACTCAAACGGTTTTCCTCCGTCTAAAATAGTCCGGTGACCTTACCCGTGTTTACGTCGATATCTACTTTTCTAAAGGCCGGGCTGGAGCTAGTCCCCGGCATCAGGGTGATGGTGCCGGCGCAGGGACAGAGGAACTTGGCTCCGGAGTAAATCAAAACGTCGCGGATGGGCAGCGTCCAGCCCTTGGGCACGCCCTTGATAGCCGGATCATGGGTGAGGCTCAGGTGGGTCTTCACCATCATGGTAGCGTAATCGTCGTATTTGGAATCGGCTTCGAACATCTTGGCTTTGGCTTCCGCCTCGGGGGTCCAGGATACGCCGTCGGCGCCGTAAACCTCCTTAGCGATAGTAGCCACCCTATTCCGCAGCTTCATTTCCTTCGGATAGAGGAACTTAAACTGATTCTCTTCCTCGCAGGCATCCTTAACGGCGTCGGCTAATTCCAGAGCGCCGTCGCCGCCGTCGGCCCAGTGCGTGGATACGGCGCAACGAGCGCCCGCGGCTTCCGCTGCTTTCTTCACCAGGGCTATCTCGGCCTTGGTGTCGGTGTGGAAGCAGTTAATGCACACCACCGGGTTGATGCCCGACTTGCGGATAACCCCGATAAGGTGCAGCATATTGGGCAGCCCCTTCTCCAGAATCCCCAGGTCCTCTTTTGTATAGGCTTCGGGTAGCGGAATGCCCGCTACCACCTTAGGACCGCCCCCATGCATCTTGAGAGCCCTGATAGTGGTGGTCAACACCGAAACGTGGGGTTTGAGACCACTATAGCGGCATTTCACGTTCCAGAACTTCTCAAAGCCGATATCGGCGGCAAATCCACTCTCGGTAATGTGGTAATCGAACATCTTTAAGCCGATACGGTCGGCGATAATCGAAGACTGCCCGACGGCGATATTAGCGAAAGGCCCGGCATGAACCATGCAGGGCTGGTATTCAGCGGTGCACATAAGGGTGGGGTTGATGGTATTGCGCATCCAAGCGGTCATAGCGCCGCCCACCTCCAGGTCGCCCGTGGTAATAGCTTTGCCCTTCTTATCGAAGGCAACGGTGATATTGTCCATTCTCTCCCGCATGTCGGCTAAGTCTCGCACGATAGAAAGCATAGCCATCAGCTCACTGCTTACGGCGATGCCGAACTTGGACTGCATGAGAAAGCCGTCCATACGCCCGCCTAGGCCGATGACGATGTTGCGCAAACTCTGGGCGCAAAAGTCTATAATCCAGCCCATCTCCACCCGCGCGGGGTCGATATCCAGGCGGCGCATGCCGGTAAGCCTGTCCAGCTGCTCGTCGTCGTAGTTGCGCTCGTGCTGCATCCGGGCGGTAAGCGCCACCATAGCCAGGTTATGGGCATTCATAATGTCGTTGATGTCACCGGTAAGCCCCATGGAAAACTCGGTCATAGGGATAAGCAGGGCGTTGCCGCCCCCCGCCGCCGTGCCCTTGATGTTCATCGTGGGACCGCCCGAAGGCTGCCTCAGGGCGCCGCCGACATTCAGTCCCCGCTTGCCCAGGCCCTCCATAAGGCCGCAGGAGGTGGTGCTCTTCCCCTCCCCCAGCGGCGTGGGCGTTATCGCCGTTACCTCGATGTACTTGCCATCTTTCTTTTTCTTGAGGCGGTCGATAATCTTCATAAAGTCGAGCCGGCACAACCTGCCGAAGGGGATAATCTCGTCCTTCTGCAGGTTCAGCTTCTCCCGCCACTCGTCGGGGGTGGGCATTTTCTCCTCAGCCGCCTCCGAAATCTGCCAGTCTTTCATTTTTACTGCATCGTAGGCCACGGGAACCTCCTCTTTTTTATTATTTATATTATTATTTAGGGCTATTTTGTTTTCCCTGCCGCCTCAACGGCAGCCAGCAGGGCTTTATAGATATTCCTGACTTCGCCAGCCACCTTGGGGCTGGCATCGAGGATGGGGAGATTGGCCAGGTCGGCGTCAACCAGGGCCTGGTCGTAGGGGATAAAACCGAGGAACTTAAACTCGGGCAAGCTGGAGATTATGAATTCCTTCTCGGGTTGGCTGCGGACTTTGTTGGCCACAACGGCGATGTTGTGCAAGCCGATTTCCTGGGCGAGGGTGGCGATTCTACGGGCGGTTTCGATACTTCGTCTCCCTGGCTCAACGACTATAATCAATACATCTACCGCCTTGGCCGTGGCTCTACCCAGGTGCTCGACACCGGCCTCCATATCCAGGATAACGACTTCGTCTCTTCTCAGGAGCAGGTGGCTAATCAGCGCCTTCAACAGGGCGTTTTCGGGGCAGTAGCAGCCGGTGCCCCCCTGCTTCACCCGCCCCATTACCATTAATCTTATGCCGTTGTATTTTAGGGAATACTTCTCGGGCAAATCATCCACCTTGGGATTCAGCTTGAAAAAGCTCGATGACTTACCCGCGGGCACGCCCGTGCGCTCCTCGATGAGCTCGCTCATCTCGGATATAGGGGTTATCTTCTCGGCATGGGGAAAACCGAGGGTGGCCGCCAGATTGGCATCAGGGTCGGCATCGATGGCTAAAACACCGTAGCTAGCCTCAGCGAAAGTTCGGGAAAGGAGAGAGGCTAACATAGTCTTCCCCACTCCGCCCTTACCGCTTATAGCAATCTTCATAAAAACCTTGTTTTTACCACAATAAAGCTGAGACTTTAGGGGGAAAGTTCTCAGCTCCAACCGCCAGTATTATCGGGTAATGCCCAGACTTTAGTTTAGCCCACTGCGAAATAGAAGTCAAGCAAATTGTCGCCTGAAATGTGTGATTTGACTTAGGTTAATTTACCTGTGAAAGGTGTAGACGAGCGGGTCTAATCGGTTAAGTGACTATAAGAGTAGTGCCAGCCCCCCGACTAGCTCTTTCTCACCTGGTATCTAATGATAGTCTTCATCACTTTAGCGTCGGGTTTGGTCAGGTATTCTTCTTCATGCACGCCGGCTATCCGGTAACCACTGTCTTCAATGAAGCTATGCAGGCGCTCAACAGTGGGTTTTTCCTGGTCATAAGCGCCAAGGTGAAGAATCTGGGCTACAGTGCCATATTCCCAGGTCTCAAGCTTGACCTCTATTGCGGGAACCTTCTGCGGTAAAGAGGTGGTGTCTTCAGGAACAGGTATGCCAGTGATGATAGTCCATTGTTCCATAGGGACAAGAAGGCCATCGGGGTAGCGGCTGCGGGGGGCGCTGACTTTGAAGATGGGCAATCCCTTCTTCTTGAGGTCAAACTTTAGAGTATAAACCGAGCCGAAGAGCGCCGGAAAAACCTCAGAGAATACCTTGTCCGGCCGGCCTTTACCGTAGACCACCGCCATCTTTTGCACCGGCATTTCCACTATCTGGGGCTCCGTCTTAGATGATTTCGCTACCATGATATCCTCCTTCTTTCAGGCAAGTCTTGGCTCGCCTTACAAGCCTGTCCTCTGCTCCTGTATCAGCCTCTCCCCGTATTCGAGCAAAACCTTGGCCCGCTCCGAGGGCACCTTCTTCGATTCCAGGTAGGCTTTAAGGGCTTGGGCAGGGGTAATCTCCTCCGCCGTCCCCCCCTCCCCCAACCTCACCCGCGTCTCCCGCCTGATTTCCTTGGCGATGGTGAAATAATGAGCCTCGCGCAAAGCGTTCCTGATGTCGCTATCCCTGAGCTGCCCTTCTAGCTCGGCGGATAGGCTGACCTGAAGCCGCACGATGGCGTCTTTGATATTGTCCTCCTGCTCGGCGATAGCTCTAAGCACGGTAGCCGTCGGCTCGATATCCTCTGGCTCAATCTTAACGCTGACGGTGACGAATCGGCGCCCGTCCAGCGGGTGAAAATCGAAGCTGACCTTTCTCCTTCCGCCTTCTTTATCCGGCCCAATATCAACGATGTAAAAACCCTTTTCATCCTCCACCTCGCCGAAATCCAGCCGTTCCAAGCTGCCGGCATAAACCACAGGCGGGTTCTCGTTCAAGAGCTGGTGCTTGTGAATATGCCCCAGGGCGATATAGTCGAAGGCAGGATGAATAACATTGCTCACCAGCAGGGCGTGCTCCTGCCCGATGGTCATGGAGCTCTCCGAGCCTACCTTAGCCCCAGTAACCCAGACGTGCGCCGCCAGCACGGCGGGCAGTTCGGGGTCGAGCTCCTCGGCTTTAGTGGCGATAACCTCGGTCATCACTTCCTGCAACCTCTGGTTTATCTGCTCGAAGGTGAGGTTCTTGGTATCCTCTTTAGTTAACAGGGCGCTACGCCTCAGCCAGGGCAAAGAGACGACCTGAACTATGCCGCTGGGCGTCGGGATGCGGTAGACCCCGGGGCGGTTGGAGACATAGACGTTTTTTACCGTCAGGGTGTCGAAGATTTCGGTGGTGGTGGCCTTGCCGATAGCGTTAGGCAGGTCGTGGTTGCCGATTAGGAGGAAGATGGGAATGCCGCTGGTGGAAAGACGGTTAATCCTCCTGGCAAACTCCCGCTGTTGGGTCTGGGTAGGCTCGCGGCTCTTGTAGGCGTCGCCGCAGAAAAGGACGAGGTCAACCTTATTCTCGATAGCGTAGTCCACCACCCGGTCGAGCGCTTTCAGGAAATCGCCCATCCGCGAGGATAAGCCGGTAGTCGGGTCGATACGCCCGTAGGTCTCAACACCAAGGTGCAGGTCGGCAAAATGGAGGATTTTCAACCCCATCCCCCCTATTCTTTAGACCCCTTTGTCCCCTCTTTCCATATCTTCCCCCCCGGGGGCAAAACGAAGAGGTCTTCCCCATCCAGCTTGGTTTGAAGGGTGTTCTTTAAGCTCTCGATGGGCACTCGTATCTGTCTCAGGCTGTCGCGCTCCCTGATGGTGACCTGCCTGTCCTCTAATGATTGGAAGTCGATGGTGACGCAGAAGGGGGTGCCAATCTCGTCCTGTCGGCGGTAACGCCGCCCGATTGACTGGACTTCGTCATATTGCACCATCCAATGCTGGCGTAGCTCGGCGTAAACCTCTTTGGCCAATGGCGTCAGCGTCTCCTTGCGGCTCAGGGGCAAAACCGCTACCTTGATGGGGGCTATAGAGGGGTGGAAATGGAGCAATACTCTGGACTCGCCGTCGGCGACGTCTTCGTCATAGGCGTCGCAGAGTAAAGCCAGGGCAGTACGGTCGACCCCCGCCGAGGGCTCGATGATATAGGGGACGATATGCTCCTTGCTCTCTTCGTCGTAATAGCTTAAGTTCTTGCCGCTGGACTTGGCGTGCTGCACCAGGTCGAAGTCGCCGCGATTGGCAATTCCCTCCATCTCCGCCCAGCCCATCGGATAGAGGTAGTTGATATCGTAGCACTCCCGTGCGTAGTGCGCCAGCTCCTCTTTAGCGTGCTGGCGCAGCTTCAGGTTCTCCTTTTTGATGCCCAGGCTCACGTACCATTTCAGGCGCTCCTCGACCCAGTAGTCGAACCACTGCTTATCCGTGCCCGGTTTGACGAAAAACTCTATCTCCATTTGCTCGAACTCGCGGCAGCGGAAGATAAAGTTGCCCGTGGTAACCTCGTTGCGGAAGGACTTGCCTATCTGGGCGATGCCGAAGGGCAGCCGTTTTCGGGTGGTATTGAGCACGTTCTCGAAGTTGACGAACATGCCCTGCGCCGTCTCCGGGCGCAGATAGACCACGCTGGCTTCGTCCTCGATGGGCCCGATAAAGGTCTTGAACATCAGGTTGAAGAGGCGGGGTTCGGTCAACTCGCCGCCGCAGTCGGGGCACTTATCGCCCTCCAGCTCGTCGCTGCGCCACCTCTTGTGGCAGCTCTTGCAATCAACCAGCGGGTCGCTAAACCCCTCGACATGCCCGCTGGCTTCCCAGGTCTGAGGGTGCATCAGGATGCTGGTATCAAGACCCACCATGTCGTCACGCCGCTGCACCACCGCCCGCCACCACGCCTGCTTTATGTTACGCTTTAGCTCCACCCCCAGCGGCCCATAGTCCCAGCAGCTGGACAAGCCGCCGTAGATTTCACTGCTGGGGAAGATAAAGCCGCGCCGACGGCAGAGGGAAACCAGCTTCTCCATATCAACCTGGCTTGACTTGGCTTCAGTCACTATCACTCCTTGCTGGTTACGCCCGCCCCACTCCCACCTTATCGCCCGGACAAAGACCACCCCGATAATAATACCCCCCGCCACCATAAAGGCCAGGGCAAATATCCACAAGGGCGGCAGGTGAATACGGTATGCATTGTAAACAAAAATATCGGCTATTGCAAAGCCGAAAACAATCTGGGGCAGGGCTATCATATTACCCATAAGGGCGACGATAGTCCTGGGGTTAGCCCTTGTCCCCTCTCTCGACCAGAAGCGGCTGGCGAGGCGGGTCATCACCCAGGCGAGAATCAGCGCCACCAGCGTCAGTAGTAACTGGGGCAGCAGGGCCAGGACCATGGTCATCAGGGGGCTGAGCCAGCCGTCGGGCGTGCCGTTCTCGAAGTGGACGGCGACCTCGGCGGGCAGCAGGTGATAAAAATAGGCGGATAAGCCTACCACCAGGAGAAAAACGACCAGTGGGACGGCGGCATAGCTCCAGCGGAAGGACAACCCTTCTTTGGTAGTTATTTTCTTACCCTCGAGCAGACTAGAGATAGGGGGCTAACACCCTCATCGGCGATACGATATTGCCCGATAAAGCCAGCTCATTGGCGGGAATCCCCATAGCGACCCCGATCAACTGGGTAACGAAGAGCACGGGGATGTTGTAGTGGGTCTTGAACTGGCTGTTGACCACGCTCTGATAGGCGTCGAGGTTAATCTGGCATAAGGGACAGGGGGTAATCAGGCACTCCGCCCCGTGCTCGGTGGCATTCTTAAGCAGCTTATTGACCAGCCCCAGGGCAACCTCCTGCTCGGGCATAACCAGCGAGCTGCCGCAGCAGCGCGCCTTCATCTCCCAGTTGACGGCGTCGGCACCCAGGCTGGTGATAATCTCGTCCAGCGAATGGGGGGACTCGGGGTCGTCGAAGCCGTCGGGGCGCACCAGCTGGCAGCCGTAGTAAGCGCCCACCTTCAGCCCCTTGAGCGGCTTGGTTACTTTGGCAGAAATGCCATCGGGGGTAATATCGGTATAAAGGACTTCGGCAAGGTGGCGTACTCGGACACCGCCGTTGTATTTCATCTTGCCCGCCGCCAGCGCCTTGTCCACCTTCTCCTTGAAGTAGGGCAGCTTTTTGAGGTAGTTATTGGTCTCGTGCAGGATGACAAAACAGTTGGAGCACGGCGTCACCAGGTCAAAGCCCCTCTTCTCGGCCAGCGCCAGGTTGCGGGTAGCCATAGCCGCCGCCTCCAGCTTATCCACCGACCAGTAGGGCGTGGAACCGCAGCAGTTCCAGTCTTCGAGCTCGGCCAGTTCCATGTCCAGCTTCTTGGCTACCGGAGCCACCGAAACGCCCAGGGGAGAGGCCGTCGCCTCCGCCGAACAACCGGGGTAGTAGCTATAGTATTTCATTTGGCACCTCCCAGTTCCCTGGCTTTATTCAAGATGGCTTTGAGCTCGCCCATTCCCTTGATTCGGCTCGGCTTAAGCGGCAACCGCTTATGGAAAAACAAGCCCAACCCCACCGGTGCCAGCTTGAGGGCAGCAAAGGGGTTGGTCTTCAGGAAAAGCTTAATCATCATCCCCAGCTCATAGACCCGCCCGTTACCCCGGGCGGAATCGACGAAGCAGCGGTACATAGTCGGCGTTTTGCTCCGCTTGGTGCTCTTGCCGCTGCGGATGGCGATAATCTCCAGCGCGTGCATGATGTCGGCGGGCTTAATATCCCGCGGGCAGCGTACCGTGCAGGAATAGCAGGAGACGCAGAACCACATGGAGTTACTGGATAGCAGTTCGTCCCTTAGGCCCGCTCTCACCATGGCGATAACCCGTCGCGGCGGGTAATCCCACTGGTTAGCGGTAGGACAGGAGCCAGTGCACACCCCACACTGAATACAGGAACGAATCGCCTCGCCGCCCGGAATGGCGCAGACCTCGTTAATAAAGCTCACGTCGGCGAGATCTTTGACCATTGTCTCAGCCATTTAGACGCCTCCTTTTCTCTATGTCCTAAGGCTGGTTTATACCAGTGCCCCTTCTATCTCAGCCAAAAGTTCTTCGGCGGTAAAGTGTTTGCCCTTAATGGCGCCGCTGGGACAGGCGGCGACGCAGACGCCGCAGCCCTTGCAAAGCGTTTCGTTGATTCGGCTCACCTGCTTCTCGTCGTCAAAGGAAATGGCGTGGAACGGGCAAAGGTCGGAGCAGGTCTTACAACCGGAGCAAAGCTCCTCGTTGACCTCGGCGGTAGTCGCCTCAATCTCTATTGAGCCAGCGCTAATCATAGCCAGGGCCCGGGCCGCCGCCGCCGAAGCCTGCGCCACGCTGTTAGGAATATCCTTGGGCGACTGGCAGCAGCCGACAACGAAAATGCCGTCGCTCATGGTAGCCACCGGGTCAAGCTTGGGGTGCTTCTCCAGGAAGAAGCCGTCGGCGCTGCGACTGATGGAAAAGAGCCTCCCCACCTCTTCGGCGTCCGCCCTCGGTTGAAGAGCCGTGCTCAACACCACCATATCCACCGGAACGCGGCGCTGACGCCCGATAAGGGTATCCTCGCCGACGATAATCAGCTTGCCTTCCTCTTCCGGAGTCTCGGCAATGTCGGTTACCTCGCCGGGACGCCCGCGGATGAACATCGTCCCCTCGTCGAGGACGCGGTTGTAGAACTCCTCGAAGGCTTTGCCCACGCACCTGAGGTCGATATAGAACTCATAGACCTGGGTTCCGGGCACGTGCTCCCTTATCAGGTGACTCAACTTCATGGAGTACATACAGCACACCTGCGAGCAATACTCGTGGTACTTCGTATCCCGGCTGCCCACGCAGTGGATAATGCCCACCGTCTTGGGATGGGAGCCATCCTTAAGCCACACCTCCCCTGCCGTCGGGCCCGAGGCGTTAATCATCCTCTCGAACTCGAGGGCGGTGAGCACGTTATCCAGCCGCCCGTAGCCGTACTGGTAAAGCGGAGTCGGGTCAAAGGCATCGTAGCCGGTGGCGAGGATGATATTGCCCACCTCCACCTCTATCGTCTCCTCTTTCATATCCTGGTTGATGGCTCCGACCTGGCACGCCTTGACGCACTCCATACACTCCGAGCAAACGCCGCAGTTCAGGCAGCGCTTAGCTTCCTCAATAGCCGCCTTCTCGTCGAAGCCCAGCTCAACCTCGGCAAAGCCTCCCCGCTTATTCACGTCCAGGGTGGGCATATCCTGCCTCAGCTTGGCCTGCACCCCCTCTTTGGGTATGTCTTTTACCCTCTCCCTCGGAATGGGCCGGCCCTCTTTCAGGTCAACACCCCTCAGGTGACGGTCTATAGAGATGGCAGCTTCCTTACCGGCAGCGACAGCGGCGATAACGTCGGAAGGTCCCGAAACCACATCCCCACCGGCAAAAACACCTTCGATATTGGTCTGCAGGGTGGTGGAGTCAACGACTACCGTCCCCCACCCCGTGTACTCCAGCTCCTCGGGCAGCATTTCTTTATCGACACCCTGCCCCACGGCGAAGATGACGCTATCCACGCCCATCTCGAACTCGGAGCCCTTAAGTGGCACCGGGCGCCGCCGTCCGCTCTCATCGGGCTCGCCCAGCTCCATCTTGATACACTTTATACCGGTCACCTTATTACCCTTGGCGATAACCTCAACCGGTACCGCCAGGATGTGCAGCTTCACGCCTTCCTTTTCGGCTTCATCAATCTCGCTGCTGACGGCGGGCATTTCCGCCCGCGAGCGCCGATAAACGACAGAAACCTCTTTGGCTCCCAGTCGCTTGGCGACTCTGGCTGCATCTATAGCGGCGTTACCGCCGCCGATAACGGCCACCCGCTCCCCGAGACTGACCTTGGTTCCCGAATTAACCTTGTTCAGGAAATCGAGGGCATGAAGCACGCCCTTGGCGTCCTCATTGGGGATACCCATCTTCTGGCTTACCCAGGCGCCGGCCGCCAGGAATATCGCCTGATAGCCCTGGTTAAAGACATCCTCGAACTTCTTCACCGGGCTATTGGTCTTTATCTCCACCCCCAGCTCCTCCAGGTAGCTGATTTCATTATCCAGCACCTTATCGGGCAGGCGGTATTCAGGGATGCCGTAACGCAGCAGCCCGCCCGTCTTGGGAGCAGCCTCGAAAACGGTAACCGTGTAGCCTTCCCTTATCAGGTCGTAGGCGCAGGCTAAGCCCGCCGGACCCGAGCCGATAACGGCCACCTTATCTTCTTTAGTCCTCTCCACCGGGGTGGCTTTCTCCCGCCCCACGTTCAGCTCGTAGTCGGCCATAAAACGCTTCAGCGAGCGGATGGAAACCGGCTCATCAATCTTGCCCCGTTCGCAGTCCCTTTCGCAGGGATGGGTGCAGACGCGTCCGCAAACGCCGGCAAAGGGCATAGTCCGCCGCAGCACTCCAAGCGCTTCCTTGAACTTGCCCTGTGAAATAAGGGCGACATACCCCTGGGCATTAACTCCCGCTGGGCAGGCAACCCGGCAGGGCGGCAAGCCCCGCTTATCGATAGTAAAGGCGTTGGGCACAGCCTGGGGGAAGGGGCGGTAAACCGCCTTCCTCTGGCCCAAGCCCAGGTCAAACTCGTTAGGTACCGTAACCGGGCAGACGGCAGAGCACTCGCCGCAGCCGGTGCACTTGTCCACGTCCACGTACCGGGCTTTCTTGGTTATCTTGGCCTTGAAATTGCCCACGTAGCCCTCGACGCTAGTCACCTCGCTGTAGGACATCAGCTCGATATAGTGGTGCGCCCCTACCAGGCTCATCTTGGGAGTGAGAATGCAGGCGGAACAGTCCAGGGTGGGGAAGGTCTTGTCCAGTTGTATCATGTGCCCACCGACGCTCGGCTCCTTCTCCACCAGATAGACTTTGTGCTTGGAATCGGCAATCTCCAGGGCAGCCTGGATGCCGGCCACCCCACCCCCCACCACCAGGGTATTGGGGTTGACCGGAACTTCTTTCGTCTCCAGCGGCTCCTGGTAGTAAACGCGCCTTACGGCGGCGCTCACCAGGGCTTTGGCTTTCTCGGTAGCGGCAGCAGGGTCCTCGGTTATCCAGGAACAGTGCTCCCTGATGTTGGCCATCTCGAAGAGGTAGGGATTCAAGCCCGACTCCTGGCAGACACGGCGGTAGGTCCGCTCGTGCATCAGCGGCGAACAGGAAGCCACCACGACACGGTTGACCCCCAGCTCCTTGATATCCTGTCGGATAAGGTCCTGCCACGGGTCGGAACACATATAGGTATACTCCCGGGCAATGGCTACCGATGGTAAGGTCTTGGCGAACTCGGTAACCGCCTTCACATCCACCTTCCCCGCAATGTTAGTCCCACAATGACAGATGTAAACTCCGATTTTGGGCTCCACTTTGCCCTCCTTTAGCTTTTCTGTATTCGCTGGGAAGAATGGAAAAACGCAGCTGGATAAATCAAACTATCTTAACATATGAAAAAATTATGGTCAAGAAAAACTACGCCATTATGCTTACGTAAAATAACGGGGCGGCGGCTATTTTTCGGTGGATAGCTCGTCCAGTTTATCCACCACCCCTTTCTGCCCCATGGCCAGCGTCAGGTCGCTGCGCGTCTTTTCCAGCACCCCCCGCACCATGTCGGTGGTATGGCGCAACCCGCTGGTGATGGCGTCGGGGAAGTCCATGGTCACCAGCGTGTTATAGATATCGTCCATGGCCGCCAGCAATTCCTCCCCGTTAGACAGGTCGCCCCGCCTCATGCTGTCCAGGAGGTAGCGCCGCAGCTCACCGACGGCTTCGCCCATTCCCTTCAGGTAAGAAACGACATCGACGCCCAGCTCGTCGGGAGCAGGCATGGGCTTCCCCATCACCAGGGCAAGGATAATACTGCCCTCGGCGAATTCTTTTTGGGCGTCCCGGACAAAGCCGGCATAGCCCAGCTCGTTATAAGCCGAACCGGCATTCTCGGCCTCGCCCAGAAGCTGGCGCGCCCCCTTGAGCAACTCCTGAGCCTTGTCGAACTCCTGGCGGTGGACGGCGCGTATTGCCTGGCTGCAGTGCCGTATCGCCTCACGGCACCGCGGCAATACCTTCTCCCGGGCGACGTCCTTGGCCGTCAGCTCATCTCTAATCCGGTCGGCGATTGGCTCCAGGTTATCGGTCAGTCCCTTCATTTTCCTGCCTCAAAGCTGGTTATTATTTTGCGGGCGGCGTCGGCGATATCCTTAGCCCCCAGTACAGCGCTAATCACCGCCACGGCATCGGCGCCGTTAGCCGCCACCTCAGCCGCGTTGTCTTTATTGATGCCCCCGATAGCCACCAGGGGCAGGCTCACCACCCCCCTCACCTGCTGTAGCCTCCCCAACCCCACCACCCTGGGCTTTTCCTTCGAAGTTGTCGGATACATCGAGCCTACGGCGATATAGTCGGCGCCGTCGGCTTCGGCCGCCTTAGCCTGCTCCACAGTGTTCACCGAGCAACCCAATATCATATCCATCGGCAGCAGTCGGCGGATTAAAGATATAGGCAAGTCCCCCTGCCCTAAATGCAGCCCGTCGGCGCTGGCCGCCAGAGCTATATCGAGGTGGTCGTTGACGATGAAAAGCACGCCCTTTTCGGCGCAAAGCTTCTTTAGCTGTTGAGCGATGGGCAGCAGTTCAGCCTTAGCACTAAACTTATCGCGCAGCTGGATGACCCCCACCCCACCCCGAATCAGCTCTTCGGCAACCTTGAGGTGACTGCGCTTGCCCAATAGCTGGCTGTCGATGATGGCGTACAGCCCCGCCAGTTTGCTGGTCTTATCCCGCCGTAGCAGCCTTGACAGCAATTCCTGTTCTATAGTATAGAGGGCAAAGCGAGCCTGCTTGAATTTGTCGGCGTCCAACTGGGGAGTGGTACCGGGAACTTTGGCCAGCTCTTCCAGTATTCTCAGCGCCTCCTGGACTCTCCTAGCGTTAGCCACCACCACTATCGGCAGCTCCCTCTGCTTGCCCTCCCCCACGACTTCGATATCGAAGCCGACGTCGCTTTCGGAGTCTCGCGACTGGATAAGCTGTTGGTTAAAGGCTAAATCGCCCCTGAGGATTTCGTGGCGGATGGTCTTTAGCCGCTGCGTCAGCACCGCGTCGTTAAGCATCATCCGCGCCAGCTCCTCCAGCAGGTGAAGCCCCTCGCCGGCGCGGTTGAGGTTGGCGTCGATAATGCGCTGTCTCTGGTCTGGCATCGGCATCTCCAAGCCCCCAGGCAGATTCTAGCATAGCCGCCTTACAGATAAAAGATTCAGTCCTCGCCCACGGCGTTCTCAAACAGCTCTATTCGCGAGGGCTTGTTCTTCCGGTCAAGCTCTATGGCGACGACATCGATGCGCCATAGCTGGGGAAGATTATCGTGGCTCTGCTGGTAGCGGGCGGCAACTGCCCTCAATCTTTCCCTCTTATCGGCGGTCACCGAATCTTCGGGACTGCCGAACTCAAGGCTCCGCCTCGTCTTTACCTCGATAAAGACCAGGTAGTCTTTCTGCTCAGCGACGATGTCGACCTCGCCTTCGGGGCAGCGGTAGTTGGTCTCGCGGATGCGGTAGCCCCGCTTCCTGAGGTAATCTTTAGCCAGCTTTTCACCCAGTATGCCCGTGTCTCGGCGCTTCATTACTCATCCACACCTGATTATACCGTCATTGCGAGGAGCGCAGCGACGAAGCAATCTCCCCTACAGTTGCACATATTTCTTCGGCTCAAGGTTGGTGGCAAAACTCCAGACGTAGGCTTTACCTTTCAGCCGATAGACCGCTATCGCCCCGTAGCCCTCTTTTTCCACGATAGGCTTCAAAAATTGCCGCTGGACAACTATCGCCTCTTTCACCTTTTTATCCTCTACCGGCTCGACGGCGCCGCTCACCCTTATCTGGATGCCATCCTTGGCATTATAGAAGAGAAGCTCCACGTTAGGGTTGGCCGACATCTGCTTATACATGTCCTTGTAGGTGCCGGTCTGAATTATAATGCCGTCTTCGTCGGCGCTGACCATGCCCATGGCGCGCACGCGCGGCTTATTCCCCTCCACTGTAGCCAGGTAACAGACGGGGTTGGCGTTCAAGAATTCCAATATCTCCTTCTTGTTCATCCCAGTTCTCCTTTACTCTTAAAATATTAGACTTGCTGAATAGTCCCCCCACCACCTCCCTCACAGGACGAAAGGTTCGGCGGTGGATGGGGCAGGCGCCCAGCCGCGCCAGGCAGGCAACGTGCTGCCGGGTGCCGTAGCCCTTGTGCTGGGCCAGCCCGTAGCCGGGATAGAGCCTGTCGAACTCCACCATCACCCAGTCGCGGGCTACCTTAGCGATAATGGAGGCGCAGGCAATGGAAAAGCAAAGGTCGTCGCCGTGGGTAATGCCCTTCTGGGGCAGCTTAACATCGGGCAGACGCATATAGTCGATGAGCAGCGACTCCGGGAACGGCGAAAGCCGCTCCACAGCCTGTTTCATGGCAAAGCGAGTGGCTTTGACGACTCCCTGGCTATCTACCAGGGAGTGCGGCGCCATCCCCACCCCCACCGAAACAGCCAATTCATAGATATGATGGAAAAACAGCTCGCGTTTAGCGGGACTGAGTAGCTTGCTGTCCCTCACCCCGTCGAGAGTGGCGGCATCTAAAGAAACGGGCAGGATGACGGCGGCGGCGACCACCGGCCCCGCCAGCGCCCCCCGCCCCACCTCATCGATGCCGGCGATGAGACGGTAGCCCTGCGCCACCAGTTGCTCTTCTTCAATAAAGGACGGCATCTATTATACCCCCGCCCAGGACTTCATCGCCCTGGTAGAAGACCACCGATTGCCCCGGTGTCATCGCCGACTGCGGCTCGACAAAACGGACTTCGACCCCGTCGTCTCTGGGATAGAGCTCGGCGGCAGCTTCAGGCGCTTTATAGCGAATCTTAGCCGTTATCTCCATCGGCTCCTGAGGAGATTTGCCCGAAACCCAGCTTACATTACGGGCAATCAGTGCATTATGTAAAGCCTGTTCCCTATTCCCCACCACTATTTTATTGCTCTCCGCGTCAATTTTAAGTACGTAAAGCGGCTTGGTGGTAGTGAGCCCCAGTCCCTGCCTCTGCCCCACCGTATATCGGGCCAAACCACTGTGCTCGCCCAGAATCTTGCCGTTTATGTCAACTATTTCCCCTCTTTTGAGGGGTACATATTCGGCGACAAAGGTTCGGTAATCGTTATCAGGAATAAAGCAAACGTCCTGGCTTCCCTTCTTGTCAGCAGTGGGTAAACCCAGCTCAGCCGCCTTTTTTCTGACCTTTTCCTTGCTCAGCCCGCCCACAGGAAACACCAGGCGTTCTAGCTGCTGCTGCCCCAGAGTATAGAGGAAGTAGGACTGGTCTCTGTTTTTGTCAACCGCTTTCCGCAGCCAGTAGCCCCCCGGCGAGTGCCTCATTCGGGCATAATGCCCCGTGGCTAAATAGTCCGCCCCCGTCTCCAGCGCCCTCTCCAGGACTATGTCGAACTTTATATATTGATTGCAAGCCACGCAGGGATTGGGCGTCCGTCCCCTGCCGTACTCCTGGCAAAAGTAGTCGATAACCAGTTGCTTGAACTCCCTCTCCAGGTCGAGCTTATAGAGGGGTATCTCCAGTAGCTGGCAGGTGCGCTCTAAATCAGCCAGATTATTAGACATCATGTCAGCTCCCAGCCTCATGTGGATGCCGCTGACCTCGTAACCGGCCTGCTTCAGCAGTGCCGCCGCCACCGACGAGTCCACTCCCCCACTCATCGCCACCGCCACTCGCTTCTGGGACATCTATTAGCCTCCCCGACTCGAAAGCAGCTGGTTTACCTTCTTCCAGATAATATCGGCTATTTTGGCTTTAGACTGGCTGGCGTCCACCACCAGCCATCGCCGCGGCTCATCGGCCGCCAGCTTAAGGTAGCCCTCCCTCACCCTGCGGTGGAAGGCTATGGCTTCCTGCTCAAAGCGGTCCCGCTTCTCCGTTCCCTTGCGGGCAAAACACACCTCGACCGGTGCGTCCAGGAGCACGGTCAGGTCGGGCGTCAACCCCTGGGTCGCCGCCTTATTCACCGACTTCACCATGGCTAAGTCCAGCCCCCGCCCGTAGCCCTGATAGACGGTGGTGGAATCGGCATAGCGGTCGCTGATAACCACCTGCCCGCTTTTCTGGGCAGGCTGGATAACATCGTTTACTAATTGAGCGCGGGAGGCGTTAAACAGCATCAATTCGGTCAGCGGTGATATATCGGTGTCTTTAGCCCACTTCAGCCAGCGGCTTATCCTCCGGCCAAAGGGGGTGCCGCCAGGCTCATGGGTCAGCAGGACGGGGATAGCCATTTTGGCTAGCTTTCGGTACAGTGCCTTAGCCTGGACGCTCTTGCCACCCCCCTCCCCTCCCTCAAAGGTGATGAACAGGGACATTCAGTACCTCTCCCTCGTGTCTTCAATTCTGCAGTTCGGCGTACAGGGGGTCTATCTTAATAGCTTTTGAGTAAGAATCCTCCGCGGCATAATCCATCCCGATTAGTTCCAGGACTACCCCTTTGTTATACCATGCATCGGCATTTTGCGGGTCCAGCTCGATGGCTTTATTAAAGGCATCCAGCGCTTCCTTATACCTCTTAAGCATGGTGAGAGCGCTCCCTCGGTTATGACAGGATGCCGCGTCCCGTGGGTCTATCTCGACGGCTTTATTGAAAGCACCCAGCGCTTCCTCATACC
>JALHSZ010000026.1 GCA_022865485.1 Dehalococcoidales bacterium
CAACGAGGGTGTTTATCACCGGCTGCATGGCGATTAGATTCCAGATGTCACCTATTCCCACGAAAAACCTACCTCACTTACTACTTAATGGGCTGAACCCACAACCTCACCCCGGAATCGGCGTTAAGGGCATGGAGGTTTTGCTCCTGGGTATAAACATAGAGAATGCCCTCGCTTAAGGAAAGCGGGGCGTATATCGTCTCCGCTAAATCGGCAAAAAGCCCGAGCTGATTATTAGCCGTATCTATGGCATATATCTTGCCTTCCTCAGTGGCGATAAGAACCCTGTCTTCGGCCAGAACCGGCCAAGAACGGACCGGGCCCTCCAGGTCGAACTCGGCTATCTTCTCCCCGCTTAAGGCATTTAAGGCATAGACCTTATTGTCGAAACAGCCGACGTAGACGGTATCTTCAAAAGCCACCGCCCTCGTCCAGAACCACTTTTCCGCCTCAAACGGCTTCTCCCATTTCTGTTCGCCCGTAATAGCATCTATAGCGTAAAAGTGGCGGTCGAGGGTGCCGATATAAATCGTGCCGTTATAGACCAGCGGGGTAGAAGCGAAAGCCCCCTCCGCCTCAAACGGCTTCTCCCATTTCTGTTCGCCCGTAATAGCATCTATGGCATAGAGTTTCTTATCAAAGGAACCAATATAGAGGGTGTCACCATCTATAACTGGGGTTGCCCATATCTTGTCCCCGGTGGTGAATTCCCAGAGCATATCACCGGTAGCAGCGTCCAGGGCGTATAACTTGCCATCGGAGCAGCCGAAATAGAGCTTGTCCAGGGCAACTACCACGCCGCTGACGATAGGCTGCATATTACCTTCACGGGGATAGACCCAGCGCAACGCCCCCGACTCGGCGTTAAGGGCATAAACCTTGCCGTTATAGCCGGCAACATAGACCAGCTCTTCGAACAAAGCGGGGCTGCCGTAAACGGCCACCGGTGTCGCCCCCCCAGAACAGCCGAAGCCACCCGATGGCGCCGCCCCTCCCAGCGAGGCCTCCCAGCGCTGAATGCCGCTCTCCGCGTTCACCGCCACCAGCTTACCTTCCACCGCCGGCGTCGAACAGCCAAAGCCCCCCGCTTGCTTCAAGGAGGGGGATAAAAATATAGTCCCATCGGTTATCGTAGCGCCGGAACCGCCCCCGGGGGACCCACTGATGCCGGTACAACCGGCCGCCACCAGCCCCACCAGGAGCAAAACAATCAGCAGGCTAATCTTGCCCACCGGTAACGCCCTGTTTCCAATCCTCACTTAGCCATTCCCTCCACAGTTAATATGCGGCACCGGGTCATAGCCGCCAACATGAAACGGGTGGCAGCGGGCGATGCGCCTTGCCCCCATCCAGCCCCCCTTAAAAAAGCCAAAACGGGAGATAGCTTCATAGGTATATTGAGAACAGGTCGGGCTAAAACGGCAATTAGGCGGCATAATCCGCGAAAGCGTAGCCTGATAAAACTTAATTAGCCCTAAGGCAAGCCCCTTCATACTCCCTCGCTAAAATTTTGGCCCGGGAAAGCAAACCCCGGACTGTTTTCTCCAGACTGGCGAAACTGGCTGCCGCCGCTTTAGGGCGAGCGATAAAGATGATATCCCATCCCCCCTCCAGCGGCAACGAATGCAGGATTTCGCGCATTCGGCGCTTCACCCGGTTTCTCACCACCGCCCCACCCAGCCGCCGGCCGATCGAGAACCCGTACCGGGACCGGGCAAGCTGGTTAGGCAAAGCCTTCATCACCATCAGGTCGCTTACCCAGGAGCTACCCTTCTCATAGACCAGGGTATACTGCTCCGACCTGGTAAGGTATTCTTCGCCTCGCATGGTTACACCACGGTCAAGCGCTTACGCCCCTTAAGCCGTCGTGCCTTCAAGACATCTCGGCCGCCACGGGTAGCCATTCTGGCTCGAAAGCCGTGCTCTCGTTTTCGGGGAATACTCTTTGGTTGATAAGTTCTTTTAGGCACGATAACTCCGTAATTAAATCAGGATGATTATACTTCTGAAATCTCTGGGGTGTCAAAGGTAGCGGAATAAAGCGGATTTATAGGGGTACCGGAAAAGAATAAGGGCACCCTATATCGAACTAATCGCGTACACCAACGCCCCCTGTCTTATGGATGTGCGCCGGTACATAAGGCAGCAGGGCTAAGTGCCGCGCCCTCTTTATAGCCAGCGCCAGGGCGCGCTGATGCTTGGCGCAGGTGCCGGTCTTACGCCGGGGCCCAATCTTACCCCTATCCGTTATGTAATGGCGCAACTTAGCCGGGTCTTTATAATCTATCTCCTTAACGTGATCGACACATAGGGAACAAAACTTGCGTCTCGGTACATATCTCGACCTGCCCGGCCTTTTAGCTTTCGCTTCTTCAGCTCTTTTTCTGGCCACCTTTTATTATCTTACCCAAACCCTTCTAGTAGATTTCTAACCCTCATCGGGGAAGGGCACGTCTTCCACCGTCGGCTCCGGCTCGCTGGGTCCAGCCTCCTCGCCCCCCTCCCCGGAAACGGGAGCCATTGCCTGTCGGTCAAGGAAAAGCACCCGGTTAGCCACTATCTCCGACCGGGAGCGCTGCTGTCCGTCCTGGCCCTCCCAGCTACGGGTGTGCAGCCTGCCCTCGGCATAAACACGCTGACCTTTGGTCAGATACTGGTTGCAATTCTCAGCTAGTCTGTTCCAGGCAACTACGGTAAACCATTCCGTTTCCTGCCTACGCTCGCCTTCGGGGGTGGTGTAAACTCTGTTGGTGGCAACACGGAACGAAGTTACCGGATTGCCGTTAGGGGTGAAACGCATTTCGGGTTCAGTGCCAACATTTCCTATAATCATCACTTTGTTCAGGGTCAACATCGGAAAACTCCTTTCGCCCTCACCCAAATCCATAGGAAACAGGCGTTTTTCCTTAAATTAGCTGTCTAATCTTACCAGTAAATGCCGTAGCACCTCCTCGGAAATTCGTAGACTGGCTTCAAGCCCTTTGCCCGATGCCGGATTCATCTTGCATCGAACCAGAACATAATTGCCTTCCAGAAAATGTTTAATGGGATAAGCCAGCTTGCGCTTACCCCAGCGGTCTAGTTCGTCAACCGTGCCGCTCTTCTGGGTAATCAGGCGGCTGATATTATCCACAATGCTGTCAACGCCTTCATCGGCGACTTCGGGGTTGATAATCACCACCAGCTCGTAATCGCGAAGCTGCTTGCTTTCCTCGGTAACCATATTCTCCTTAGTAACCATACGCTCCTTCACCCGTTAGGATTAGCTATTATATCATACAACCACTAATGCAACAATACCTTGGTTTAACCGTCAGCTTGACACGGCATAGTGCCCCTGATAGACTTTGTCTTACAGAAACGGCCCCGTGGTGTAGCGGTCTAACATGCCACCCTGTCACGGTGGAGATCGGGGGTTCGAATCCCCCCGGGGTCGCCACCACCCCACCCCATCTTTTCAGCCCCTTAGATAACTAAATGCGGCAAGGGCGGCAGTAGCGCCGTCGCCGACAGCGGTAGCAATCTGGCGGGCTGAGCTCTGGCGGACATCGCCCGCGGCAAAGAGCCCGGGGACCGAGGTCGCCATCATTTCGTCGGTGACGATATGCCCGGTCTTGCTCAGCTTCACTACATCAGCGAATTGCTGGCTGTTGGGTTTAAGCCCCACGGCGACGAAGACGCCCGCCACCTCCAGGGTGGAAGACTTCTTGGTCTTAACGTTGCGCAGCTTCAGCGCCTTGACCACCTCCTCACCCACAATCTCCTCCACCACGCTATCCCAGATAAACTTTATCTTAGGCTGCGCCATGGCCCGCTTCTGGAGCACCTTCCCCGCCCGGAGCTGGTCTCGACGGTGTATCACATAAACCTTGCTAGCATGCTGGACTAGCTCGAGAGCGTCGGTAATAGCGGCGTCGCCCCCTCCCACCACGGCTACCTCCCGCTTGCGGAAGAAAAAGCCGTCGCAGGTAGCGCAGTAGGACACGCCGTGCCCCACCAGCGTTTCCTCGCCGGGAATGCCCAGCTTATAGTACTCCGAGCCGGCAGCGATGATAACAGCTTTAGCCTCAAAGCTACCCCCCTCGGTAATAACCTGGTGCGTCTTCCCCGCTTTCACGCCGGTGACCCCAGCCGTTACCGTCTTCAGCCCGTATTTAGCCGCCTGCTGGTGCATGAGCGCGCCCAGCTCAGCGCCGGAGACGCCCTCGGGGAAACCGGGGTAGTTTTCCACCAGCGGTGCGTTCAATATCTGCCCGCCGAAGGCGCCGCGCTCGATGAGCAGGCTCTTAAGCCCCGCCCGCGTGGTATAAAGCCCCGCGGTAAGCCCGGCAGGCCCTCCCCCGATAATAACCACTTCGTATTTAGCCGCAGCCGTTTTCGCTTTTGCCATTCTAACTCCGCTTCAGGCTACTATTTCCTTAAAGAGACTAGCGCCGCCCCCAGACCGAAGAGTACCGCCGCCAGCCCGATAACAAAGCCCGCGTAAGGGATTAGCCGCAGCAGGCATAGAATAGCCAGCCCCAGAGCCAGCGCCCCCACCATAATAGCCCGGGAATCCGTCTTGGCAAAGTAGCCGATTATCCACCGCCCGATAAACAGCGCTACCGGTATCTGGCTCAGGTAGATAGCTATCCCGTAGAGGGCCAGACCAATTAACCCCAGGGGTATGCCGACGATGGTGATGCAGACTACTATAGCCGCCACCGGGGTGGCAAAGAGGACAATGGCCCCCCACCCCAGGCTCCACCAGGGCTTATTTCTGATGGTATCGGCCATCAAAGCCATTCTTCTCGGCGCCACCAGGACGATTACTACGCCGATGGCTAGAATCATCAGGAAGCTGAGCAAACGACCCAAGATAGTGGGGATGATGCCCGCTCTAAACGGCCATTCCAACTTGGGTATATTATGGGTAATCGTGCCCCCGACTTGGGCGCCGGACTGGATAACGGCTTCGTTCTCGCTGGTGTAGGTCAGGTCGCCCTCAATAAAGGCGCTAGAAGTTACGGTCAGCTCGTCAACCCCAATCTGAACGTCTCCCCCCACCCCGTCGGCCAGGCTAACTTCATCGCCAGCGCCCCGGATGTAACCATAGATGACGCCGTCAATGCGAACCTTGCTGGCAGCGAAAAGGAGGTCGCCGCCGATGCTGGCGGCACTGCCGATGGTCAGGTTGCCGCCGCCGACCATCAGGTCGTCACCGATAGAACCGTTGATGTTAATTGTCGCCCCCACTACCCGCACCGCCTGGCCGACCTCGCCGTCGATGTTCAACGTACTCACGGCGGCTACCACGTCGCCGTTGACTATACCGTTGATGTTTACCGTGCCGCCGACGGCCCAGAGGTCGCCGTTAACGGTGCCGTCGATGGTAATAGTGCTTCCGGCCACATAGAGGTCGTCGTCAATAACCTCTCCGCTGGCGATGGTGACGCTCTCCAGCCCACGTACCTCAGCGGCTGAAACCGGCACCGCCAGCAACACCGTCGCCAGAACCACCAGAAAAAGAACCGCCAGACCCCGAAAGATATGCTTGGACATAGCTGCCTCCCTGGTCTCATAACTTTTTTAGATTATAGCATAGAATAGCTTTTGCGGTGATACCACCTCAGCCGTCACCACAAGGCTAAACTTGTCTTATGATACATGCAGCGTGTAGAATCTAATCTAAAACTCGGGGGAAGAATCTTGAAAAACAGTGATACCAGACAGCATAGGAAGATTAACTGGCAATATATCTTTGCCCCCAAGGTGGTGGCTGTCATCGGCGCCTCCAACAACCCCGGCTCCTGGGGATATGGCATTATAAAGCATCTCCTTGCCCCCGCCCGGAGGAAAATCTACCCGGTCAACCCCAACGCCGCCGAGATTATGGGCGTTAAGAGCTATGCCAGCGTGCTCAATATCCCCGAGCCGGTGGAACTGGCTGTCATCGTCGTCGCCTCCCCGCGGGTACCCAAGGTAATCCGCGAATGCGTCCAGAAAGGGATAAAGGCAGCGGTGGTCGTCTCGGGCGGTTTTGCCGAAAGCGGCGATGAGGGCATTAAACTGGAAGCCGACCTGGTCAAGGTCGCCCGCCAGGGAGGCATCCGCTTTATCGGTCCCAACACCATGGGCCATGCCGATACCTCCTCCCACCTCTCCACCCTGGCCTGGACCTTTGACACTCCCCCCGGCCCCGTGGCTCTCGTCTCCCAGAGCGGCAACTACGGCCACCGCATACTTCACCGCGGCATGATGTCGGGCATCGGCTTCAGCAAGTTCGTCAGCACCGGCAACGAAGCCGACATACATTTTACAGACTACTTCGAATACCTGGCGGATGACAAGGACACCAAGATAATCGCCGCCTACATTGAGGGACTGAGAGAGGGCAGGCGCTTCTTCGAACTGGCTAAAAGGATTACCCCACACAAGCCGGTTATCGTTATCAAGTCGGGGGCAACCAGGGCATCGGCGGCAGCCGCCATGTCCCACACCGCCACCCTGGCCGGCTCGGATGAGGTCTATGCGGCGGCATTCCACCAGGCGGGAGTGCTCAGGGTGGAGGACGACGACGAACTCTGCGATGTGGTCACCGCCCTGCTCTACCAGCCGTTGCCCCACGGCAGGAAGATAGGCATCCTGACTATCGGGGGCGGGCTGGGGGTAATGTCCGCCGAAGCCTGTGAAAAAGAAGGGCTGGAGATACCATCCCTGGCTCCAGCTACGGTGGAGAAACTGAATGCCTACCTGCCGCCGCGCTGGTCTCACGCCAACCCAGTGGATATGGCCGGTATCAGCATGGCGGAAAACCCGGTTACCTTTCCCTCCCTCTTCGCCATGATGGAGGACAAAAATATAGACGCCATCCTGCTGCAAGCACCCATTGGGGCTAACACCGACCGCCTGGCCACCATGTTCGATAGCGAGGAGATTAAGGCTTACCGCCAGGCGGAGGAAAAATCCCTGGACCAGCTCAGCCAGCGGGTCAAGCGGGACGAAAAGCCGGTATTCATGGTCAAGCCGGCCGTAGAATTCGCCACCGACCCCGAGGTCGCCTCCCTCTTCAGTCGGGAAGGCATTCCGGTCTATCCCAGCCCCCGCCGCGCCGCCAGGGTATTAAGCCAGCTGGCCTGGTATCGGCGCTACCTCGACTCCATCGGCCAATAAAGCCCCCGCCCCCAAACCTGATTATAGTCAATAATAGTCAATTTTCTCTAAGCAGCAGGGTTTACTAGCCACAGATAGGGAATATCATAGCATTTGCTTCACGTATCGCCCGAAACTGGCAGGAAAACGGAGTATGAGCGCAATTAAGGAAGCCTGAAAGGACGGAAGCCTACTCCCTCCCCCATACAATGGACTTGACGCCGAAGGTTGCCAATAAGTATGATAAAGTATGCTAGACGGCAAATGCCCAAAGTGCGCCTATCACTGTTCGGGTTGGGCGTTGCAGTTCCCCCAGAATCAGACGTGTCCCAGATGCGGTGCGGGGTTGGTGATTACAGAGGGCGGCCGGAAAATTTCCATCGGCTACTCACCGTTCACTGCGGAAAAGTACGTCATTGATGCGCCCGCTAAAGCCCCCACCCCCACCAAGAAAAAGGGCGGCAGCGAGCAAGACAAGCCGCACCGCTCTTAATCTAATCGGTCATCTGGAATCACGTCTTCCGTCTCACTATCGGCAAGTTTTCCCACCAACGCTTCAGGGTAAAAAAGTTGCCATGAAACATGCTTTTATGCTATCCTGAAGCGGCAAAAGGTCACCAGCACCTAACGGCTAATGTTCTGTCTTTTTTGAGGAATATACTTCAGACCCATTGTAATTAGGGTCGATTTTTTTGACAGCTAAAGCACCATAGCCAATCGGGAGGTAAAATTATGAACAGAAGGGATAAGCTTGTGGAAATCGTCGGCGTCGAGAACTTCTCCGATGACCCCAAAGCTTTAGAGAGCTACGCTAATGACTTCAGTCTCCAACCAGCCGGAGCACCCGACTATACGGTCAAGCCCAAAGACACCCAGGAAGTGCAAAAGGTCATCAAATTAGCCAACGAGCATTCGCTCCCCGTGGTACCGGTCAGCTCCTGGGTGCATTTCTACGGAGCGACCATCCCCAAGAAGGGCGGCATCATCCTCGACCTGACCCGGATGAACCGCATCTTTGAGGTTGACGAGGTCAACCGCCGGGTAAGGATGGAAGCGGGAGTAACCTGGGAACAGCTTACCAGCCTCCTGGCCAAGAAGGGCTTCAGGGTAATGATGCCCCTCCTCCCCCACCCCCAGCGCTCGGTAGTCACCGACACTCTGGAAAGAGAAGTCATCACCAACACCGTCTATGACTACGGAGAGCCGATGCAGAGCATGGAAGTCGTCTGGCCCAACGGAGAAGTCTTCCGCACCGGCTCGGCCAGTGTAACGGGCTACCCCGATTCCCCCTCCAAAGGGGCCAACCCCTCGGGGCCCGGCCTGGATTTCTATAGATTTCTACAGTCGGCTCAGGGGACAATGGGGGTGGTGACCTGGGCTAATCTCAAGACCGAATACCTGACCCAGAAAGACAAGATGTTCCTAGCTCCGGTCAAAGACCTCAACCGGGTCATGGAATTCCTGTACCGGATTTTGAGGATAAGAATCGGCCAGGAGTGCCTGCTGCTGAATAGTACCGACCTGGCGGCGATAATGGCTACGGATATGAAGAAAGAATTCGCCTCGCTAAGGTCGTCCCTGCCGCCCTGGACTCTCATCCTGGTCATCAGCGGACACTTCCGCAACCCCGAGGGCAAGATTAAGTACGAAGAAAAAGCGCTTAACGAGATTATCAAAAACGAGTTCCCCGAAATCTCGTTCAGCAATAACCTCCCCGGGCTTCCTAGCTCGGGCGAAAAACTGCTGGGCATGCTCCGCAAACCCTGGCCCAAGGAAATAACCTACTGGAAGAACCGCTACAAGGGCGGCTGCCACAGCCTCTTCTTCATCACCAAGCCGACGCTGGCGCCGAAATTCGTCGAGAAGATGGAATCGCTGGCCTCCCGACACGGCTACCCCGTAAGCGACCTCGGCAGCTATATACAGCCCATTGAGCATAATCGGGCTTGCCAACTGGAATTCAACCTCTTCTACGACCCCGCCAACCGCCCCGAAGTGGAACGAGTTCGGACCCTGGCCAGCCAAGCCGCCAAAACCCTGCTCGACCAGGGGGCTCTCTTTAGCCGCCCCTACGGGGAGCTGGCCAAGCTGGTCTATGATAGAGCCAACGGCTACGCCGCGACCCTGAAAAGGGTGAAAAAGCTCTTCGACCCCAATAATATAATGAACCCGGGTAATCTGTGCTTCTAGGGAGGATTAAAGATGCTCAAAGGCAAATTAAAGCTGGATGTAACCAACTTAGATAATTTTGAATACGACATGAGCAAGTGCATCAAGTGCAAGGGGTGCACCTGGGTCGACCACATCTATATGCCCGGGGTAACCTTCAGCACCCGTTGCCCCAGCGCCACCAGGTATCTATTCGATTCCTACGGCGCCTACGGCAAGATGAGAATCGGGACGGCGATGCTCGAAGGCAGGATGGAATATTCCGACGAACTGCTCAAGATACTCTATGCCTGCACCCTCTGCGGCGCCTGCGACGTGGGCTGTAAGCGCAATCTAGACCTGGAAATAGAGCTTACCCTCGAGGCGCTCCGCATAAAGGCGGTCAAGGATGGCAAGGGTCCTATGCCCCAGCACAAAAAGGTAGCCCTGAAAATAGCCGAAAAGCATAACCGCCTCGGCTCCCCCCACGCCAACCGCAACAAGTGGCTGCCCAGCGACGTCAAACCGGCTGAAAAAGCCGATGTTCTCTACTTCGTCGGCTGCTCGGCAGCTTACACCAGCCCCGAGATTGCCCAGGCAACGGCGAAGATTCTCAAAGCCTCGGGCACGCCCTTTATGCTCATGCCCGACGAGTGGTGCTGCGGTAATATCCTCTACTCGGTAGGCATGGTTGACGAGGCGAGGGAGCTGGCTAAGCGCAATATCGAAGAGGTCAGGAAGACGGGCGCCAAGACCCTCCTCCTCAGCTGCGCCGAGGGCTACCGGATGTGGAAGGTCGACTACCCCAAGCTGCTCAACATCTCCACCGATGAGCTGGGGTTCAATGTAGTCCACCTGGTAGAGTTCGTCGACGAACTCATTAAAAAGGGGTCGCTTAAACTCAAAAAGAAGGTCGACCTGCGCCTCACCTACCACGATTCCTGCAGCCTGACCCGGCTTAGCGAGCCCTGGACTCCCTGGGAAGGTGAGCGCGGAGAGTGGGGCATGGTAAATCCGAGACTGGAACGACGGCGCGGCACCAACGGCGTCTACCAGCAACCACGCGATATACTGCAGGCTATCCCAGGCGTCGAGCTGGTGGAAATGATAAGAATGAAAGAAAACGCTTTCTGCTGCGGCGCGGGTCGCGGCACCAGGGAAGCCTTCCCCGACTTCGCTTCCTGGGCGGCTAAGGAAAGGCTGCAAGAGGTAAAAACAATCGGGGCTAAGGCTATCGTCTCCACCTGCCCCTTTTGCAAGGACAACTTCGCCCAAGCCGCCAGCAAGGACGGCGAAAAAGTAAAGGTACTCGATATTTCCGAAATCATCCTGGCGGCAATCTAGAGGCTAAGGAGGCTAAATCATGGCTATATCCAAAGAAGCATACAAAGCGCTGGAAGCCATCGTCGGCAAAGAATATATCTCGTCTAACCCCGCGGTCTGCGAAGGTTACCGCGCCGGGCCCGGAGGCTATGAAAGCGGCCTGGGCTACGAGCGAGTCATGACCAAGATTCCCGGCTGCGTCATTATGCCGCGGACTACCGAGGAAGTCCAGAAGATAGTCAAGGTCTGCAACCGCTATAAAGTCCCCTATGTCCCCTACAGCACCGGCTGGTATGGCCCCCGTTCCCACTGCCATGTTGATAACGAGCTGCTGGTCGACCTGAAGAGAATGGACGACTTCGAGATTGACGATAAACACCTCTACGCCACGGTCGGCCCCGGCGTTATCTACTCCCAGCTCCAGGAAGAAGCGATGAGCCGCGGTATGTATATTATTGTAGGCGGCGGAGGCTCGCAGTGTTCCGCCATCGCCAATATGATAGGCGATGGCTGGTCGCCGCTTAGCTACCGCATCGGCCTGCCCCACCGCCGCATCTTGGGCACCGAGCTTGTCCTGCCCGACGGCGAGCTGGTCTTAATGGGCTCGCTGGCAACCGAGGAGGACTCCTTCTGGGGTGAAGGCCCCGGTCCCGACTTAAGAGGACTGCTGCGCGGCTTTACCGGGCTCAGGGGCTGCCTGGGCATCGTCACCAAGATGGCCATAAAGCTGCTGCCCTTCCAGCCCGAAAAGCTGGTGCCAACGGGGATTTCACCCTTCACCGCCCTGGAGCTTCCGGTCAAGCGGGTAAAATGGATAAACTTCACCATGCCCAGCAAGGACGCCATGCGCCAAGCCATGTTCGAGATGGCTAAGGCGGAAATCGGGGGCGGGGTGACCAAGGTCCCCATATTCTGGCGGGCCATCGCCAAAGCCAGCTGCAAGGAGGATTTCTGGGATATCTGGTCGCAGGAAAGCGAAGAAACCATCAGCGGCTTTCACCTGCTGCGCGTACTGCTCATCGCCTTTACCTGCGAGGAGCAGATGGAATACGAAGAGAAGATACTCAACGAGATTATAACCGAGCTCGGCGGCGAAGCCCGCCGCACCCGCCCCTCCGACGAGTCCTGGTTCAAGAACGCCGACTCGGCGGGGATGTGGCTGATGTGCGGCGGCTATGTCTCGGTGGACTATGTCATCGAAACCATCGAGCACGCCATACCCCACGGAGAAAACTACGCCGCGCTGAAGAAGAAGGGGTACACCCCGCCGCTTATGCCCGACTACGGCGACCCCGGTTGGTTCCAGAGCTTCGAGCTGGGCCACCAGGGCTACTCCGAATTCCTCGTCTACTGGGACCCTGACGTAAACACTGACGGCGTCGACCACTTCTACCTGGAAACATCCAAGGAGAATATAAGAAAGCGCTTCTACACCTCTCTGCTAGGCCCTCACCAGCCGTTATATCTCACCGGCCCCGCCTACGGGCCCAACTACCATATCTGGCTGCTCAAGGTCAAAGACGAATTCGACCCGCAGTTCCTCTGCCACCCGCCGGTGCCTCTGGCGCATGACGAGTTCGTCGAGAAAGCGGAGTGGATGAGGCCGATGAAAGACTGGGAAAGCCCGAAAAATTTGCACAGCTAGGGGTCAGTATGTCAAAATATAGGATAGGAGAGCCAGGGGAGAAACGTTCTGATGGCCAAGGCGGTAATGATATGCCCCTTTTCCGGCACAATTTGCAAGGACTGCCCCATTTACAGAGGCAGGCACTATCTTTTGTGTTATTGCGAAAAATATCGGGGGTGTCTACCTGAAGCGTTGAAAAACCTGCCTCTGTCAAAGACGGGTTCCAACGGTAAGTTCACCATGCCCTCCCTCCCCACACTGAATAAAGACCCATATATTGATGAACTGTTGTAAAGAGCAAAAAAGGAGGCGAAGCCCAAAATGAAAATCGAGGGTAAGTTTACCATGAAAGCGCCGCTTCAGAAGGTCTGGGACTTTCTGCTGGAGCCGGGCACGCTGGCTTCCTGTATCCCCGGTGCCGAAAAAATGGAAGCCGTCGACGACAAGACCTGGGAAGGCACCGTCAAGCAGAAGGTAGGCCCCATAAGCGTCAAGCTAAATTTCACCCAGACCCTGACCGAGGTTGACCCCCCCAAGCATATCAAGGCAGTGGGGCGAGGTTCTGCCGTCGGTGGTGCCGGCACCTTTAGCCAGGAGACTATCGTCGACCTCAAGGAAATTGCTGGTGGCGAGGTGGAGGTTGCCTACAGCTCCAAGGTGAGCATGGTCGGCCGACTGGCTACCTTCGGTGAGAGAATCATGCGCGCCAAGGTCAACAAGATAGGCGAAGAATTCACCCGCAACCTGCAGGAGAAACTAAAGAGCCAGGTGGTTGGCTAGAGAAATGGAAACGGAGGCTTAGGAATGATAAACGACTTTGAATACTTTGCTCCCAAGACGCTCAAAGAAGCCCTTGCCCTGCTGGATAAATACCAGGATGATTGCAAGGTAATCTGCGGCGGGCAATCGCTGCTGGTCTTGATGCGGCAGGGACTGGTTGCTCCCCCCTACATGATCGATATCAAGGGCATAGCCGAGCTAAGCTACATCAAAGACGATAAAGACGGGCTCAAAATCGGTGCCACCACCACCCACCGGGCGATAGAGAAATCGCCGGTCGTCAAGAAAAAATACCCGGTGCTGGCCAAGATGGAAACCCGTCTGGCATCGATTCAGACCCGTAACTGGGGCACCATCGGCGGCAATGTCTGCCACGGCGACCCCGCGGGTGACCCCCTACCGGTGCTGATAGCGCTGGGTGCTACCCTGACGATGACTGGCTCCAAGGGCAAAAGGAGTATGCCGGCAGAGAATTTCTGCCTGGACTACTTCGAGACCGCGCTGGAACCGGGCGAACTGCTTACCGAGATTGCCCTGCCCGTGGTGCCACCCAACACCGGCACCGCCTACACCAAATTCAACGTTATTGAAAGCGACCTGGCCACGGTCGGGGTCGCCGTATCGGTTACCCTGGGCGCGGGCGACAGCTGCCAGGATATCCGCATCGCCCTGGGGGCGTCGGCACCAACCCCGATAAGGCCCAAGAAGGCGGAAGCGATATTAAAGGGTAAAAAGATTACCGACGCCCTGCTGGCGCAAGCTGGAGAGACCGCTTCTACCGAGGCGGACCCGATATCCGACATCTACGCCTCGGAAGAGTACCGGCGCGAGCTGATTAAAGTCCTCGTCCCCAGACTGACCCGGGAGGCCATGGCCAACGCTAAGAAGGCTTAAGAGAGGTTTGATAATATGAAAAAAGAGCTAAAACTCAAAGTGAACGGCCAGCCTTACGAGCTTTATATAAAACCCAAAACCCTGCTGGTCCAGGTTTTGAGAGACCACGTCGGGTTGACCGGGACTAAAAGGGGCTGCAATGATAGCTCCTGCGGCGCCTGCACCATAATGCTCAACGGCATGGCAGTCAAGTCCTGCTCCATACTGGCCCTTCAGGCCAACGGGTGCGAGGTGGTGACGGTAGAGGGGCTGGCTAAAGGAAACAAACTGAGTCCCCTGCAGAGAGCCTTCCTCGACCACGGTTCCTACCAGTGCGGCTTCTGTACTCCGGGAATGTTGATGTCGTCCACGGCGCTGCTCGCCGAAAACCCCAAGCCCACCAAGGAAGAGATAAAAGAGGGCATTGACGGCAACATCTGCCGCTGCACCGGCTATAACAGCATTATCCGGGCCGTAACCGCCGTGGTTAAGGGTGAGTATAAGGAGGCGAAATGACTAGTAAATTTTCAGTAATCGGTCAACGGGTACATAACATTGACGGAACGGAAAAAGTAACCGGCAGCGCCAAATACACCTTTGACGTGGTTCTGCCTAACATGCTCTACGGGAAAATCCTGAGAAGCCCTCATCCCCACGCCAAGATTCTCAAGATTGACACTCGTCAGGCCAAAAAGCTCATCGGCGTCAAGGCGGTGGTTACGGGCAAGGATACCCTGGGACGCAAACAGGGCATCTGGCGGCGTTTCCCCGAACTCTGTGACGAGGAAATCCTCTGCCGCGCAAAAACCCGCTATATCGGCGACCCGGTAGCGGCGGTAGCCGCCATCGACGAGGATACCGCCGAAGAGGCGCTGGACCTAATCGAGGTGGAATACGAGCCCTTACCCGCCGTCTTCGACCCCCTGGAAGCCATTAAAGAAGACGCACCCCAGGTTCACGACGGCGTCGAGCTCAATATCAACATCAACCGCCATATCGAATGGGGCGATGTCGACGAGGCATTCAGGAAGTGCGACCATATCCGCGAAGACCAGTTCAAATGCTCTTCGCAGGCGCACGTCTGCATGGAAACCCACGATGCCGTGGCCAGCTTTGGGCACAACGGCAAGCTTACCGTGTGGACCTCAACCCAATCGTCATACTACATCCAGCGGCTGTATGCCGATATGCTGGATATGAGAGAGAGCGACATCAGGGTGATGAACCGCCATACCGGCGGCGGTTTCGGCTCCAAGTTTGAGCTGGATTCGGCCCAGTTCTGCGCCGCCATACTCTCACAGAAACTCTGCCAGCCGGTAAAGATAGTCCTCACCCGGGAAGAGGAATTTACCGCCACCAAGCGCCGCACCCCCATGTACTACTTCTTAAAACTCGGCGCCAAGAAAGACGGCACCCTGCTGGCTAAAGAAGCCCGTGTTATCACCGAGGGCGGCGCTTATACCGCTATGGGTGCTACGGCGCTCTACCTCACCGGTTTCTTCTCCTCGTTCCCCTATAAATTCCCCAACTACCGCTACGACGGCTATCGGGTCTATACCAATACTGAGCCGAGCTCGGCCATGCGCGGCTTCGGTGCTCCCCAGTCGACATTTTGCGGCGAATCTCAGCTCGACATGATGGCTGAGGACCTGGGCATAGACCCCATCGAACTGCGCCGTAAGAACGGAATGACGCCTGACTACGAAGTCCCCGGGCAGGCATTTATCCAGAGCTGCGGACTGCACCAGTGCCTGGACAAGATTGAGGAGACAATCGAGAAACGGGGCAAGCTGCCCCCCAACCACGGTATCGGTGTGGCTTCCTACGGATTCATGTCCGGTGGTATCTTTAACTGGTTCAATACCCCCTATGCCTTCTCGGCGGCTGTGGTCAGGATAAACATCGACGGCAAGGCCGATGTCTTTACCGGGGCCTGCGATATCGGCCAGGGCTCCAATACCACCCTGGCTATGATCTGCGCCGAAGAACTGGGAATCAAACTAGAGGATGTCAGAGTCTTCTCCGGCGATACCGGCATCTGCCCGCCCGACCTCGGTGCCTGGGGCAGCCGGCAGACGCTGATGAGCGGCAACGCCGTCAAGAGAGCTGCCGCCGAATGCAAGAGCCAGATTATGGAATTCGCCGCCGCCAAGATGGGCGTCAACATCGTCTACGACCTGGATATCAAAGACGGCTGGATTCATATCGTCAACCGCCCCGAAAGAGGCGTATCCTACTATGATATCGTTAAAGGAGCGATAAGGGGCAAAGACGGCGTGGCTATCATGGGCCGCGGACACTATACCCCCCACCGCAAGGGCATGATATCCCCCGCCTACAGCTTCGGCGTCCAGGCGGCTGAGGTCGCCGTGGACGTAGAGACGGGCCGCTATAAGCTGGTTAACGTCACCACCGCCCACGAAAGCGGCACCGTAATCAACCCCGTCGGCATCGAAGGGCAGCTGGAAGGAGCCATCATGATGGCGGGCGGCTACGGCTACTGCGAAGACCAGCCCATGGACGAGGGTAAGATACTCAACCCATCCATCGCCGATTACAAGCTCATCCGCTCCTTGGATATGCCCGAGACCGAGATTCTGGAGATTGACACCTACGAGCCCGAGGGACCCTTCGGCGCCAAGGAAGCCGGCGAAGGCTTGACCAATCCCACCGCCGGCGCTATCGGCAACGCCGTTTACAAAGCCGTCGGTGTTCGCATCAACGACCTGCCCATAACTCCGGAGAAGGTCTTCAAGGCCCTCAAGGAGAAGGAGAAAAAGAAGAAGGCTAAATAAGGCTTTGACGCAAGTTTTGTCGGAGGTTTTAACTATGAGTTATCACTGTCCTGTATGTAACAAGGTTTCGAGCAGCGCCCTTGATTTAGCCCGCCACATGATCGGGCGGGGCGACAAAGTCCACAGGGACTGGATTAATTCCAAGGGCTTTAAATACTCGGAGCTGCTCACCTTGCAGTTCAAGTCTTTCGGCGGCGAGGGTTTTAAGGCTCTATCCGAGGTGCTGGAGAAAGAAACCAAGGTAAACGATTAGTCAAAAACCAAACGCCAGCCCTCTGACACCATAACCGGAATAAACTAAACAGGGTCGAGGGAATTAACCTCGATCCTGCTCTTTTATGACTAACGCCCAGCCTTTAAGCCTTCTTAGCCTTCAACGCCTTGAGAACTTTATCCGGCGTAGCCGGCAGGTCGTAAATCCGGGCGCCGATGGCATTCTCTATAGCGTTCATGATTGACGGAGAGGTGGGCATAAGGGTGAACTCGCCGACACCGGTAGCTCCCAGCGGCCCGTTGGGACGCGGCGTCTCGATAAGAATCACTTCCTTGTCGAAGGAAGTCTTCATGGTGGGGTATTTATAGGTCACCCAGTCCACCGTTTCGCCGTGGACATATTTCTCGCGCAGCGCCATACCCGCGCCCATGTCCATACCGCCTTCTATCTGGCAGAGGACATTCAAGGGGTTGATAAGGGTGCCCGCGTCAACGACGCCCGTCATCTTAAGCACCCTCACCTCGCCGCTCTTGGTGTCGACTTCGACCTCGGCCATCTGCACCCCGTGGCATCGGGAAGCGAAGAACTCGCCCTGGCCGGTCTCCTTGTCCATACCCGTTTGTGTCAGGCTATGCCTCGCCTGGTAGCGGGTCGGCTTGCCCGCTTTAACCAGGTCGGCATGGGTCTTGGCTCCGGCCTCTTTCATAGCGGCTTGCAGGGCTTCTATGGCTTTAACCAGAGCATGCCCCGACATGAAGGTCTGACGGGAACCAGCCGAAAGCCCCGAATTAGGCGTCAGCACCGAATCACGGGTCTGCAAACGGATTTTCTCCCTGGGGATTTTGGTCAGGTGGGCGGCAATCTGCGTCAGCATGGCGTCATTGCCCTCGCCGGGGTCCGCCGTCGAGGCATAAACGGTCAAGCCGTCGTCGGCGTCGAGCTCGACGGCAACATCGGATTTGTCCAGAGCCTCGCCGATGCCGAAGCTCGAACCCGCCAGCCCCACCCCCCGTCGCACCGTGCCGGACTTAAAGGCGGCTGCTTCCTTCAGCGCCTTCTCGTATATGGGCTTAACCTTCTTCAGACAGCCGTCCAGCGCCCATTCCTCCATGACATGGCCGCTTGAGGTGGACTCTCCGGGCTTGATGATATTGAGTTGCCTGAAAGCCAGTGGGTCCATA
>JALHSZ010000027.1 GCA_022865485.1 Dehalococcoidales bacterium
CCGTCGTAGTTATCGGTGTCGATAAACTGGGGTATCTCGATAGCCTTGCCGCAAACCAGACAGTTAATTTCCATCATCTTTGCTCCCGTTATTTTTTGCCTCCCCACCCTGTCATTCCCGCGTTCCACTTTGTCATTCCCGTGAAGGCGGGAATCCAGCCTCTCCCCCTCTTCAATTCCCCTCCCCAGGTCTTTCGTCCCACACCGACCCACCCTATAGAGGTGTTACCTCTTTAAACTCCCCCCAAAGGGGGAAGGCTCTCTTTATTTAAGAAGCCATGTAGTCCTTATAATTCCTTATCGTCTTATTAAGCCAGTACCTGCTTAACGCTTGCTTGCGATTTAACAGTTTTTTAAGAATCAGGTCGTATTCGTATAGTATTCTCTTTCCCTTTATGATCGTGATTCTTAGAAGATGTTGTTTGATATTTGGTTCTTCCTTGTCCTTTATATATTCCCAGATTCTTGAGAATTTTCTGTCAATATCCCTGAAAGCAATAGTTGAGTGAAATTGAAACTGTTTTTTGTCGTCCCACGGCTGCGAGTCAGAAATCTTACCTAATTTTTGTGATAGCTTCCTCCGTAATTCTTTCAGTTCTGCGGAAGGGTCTATATCAAGGTAAATGACTTTGTGTTCCTTGTCAAAATAGTTAAAATCTTTAACTATAAATGGAACCAAAGAAAATTCCCTGCCAATATCTACTACTTCTAAAACCACCTTCCTCTCTTGCTTGATAGTAAATGGGCCAAAGAGAGTGATGTGGGGCACTGCCCGGTTTCGCGTAACACCTTTAACCCTGAATTTCTTTGCCACCTCGTGTATCAATTGTTTTGCGTATTTTTTAGCATATCCATGAAATCTAAACTCAATTAAGTAGTGCACCATTTCGATACCCTACCAATAATTTCCCCTTATTTTATTTCCGCCCTCATCTTGTGCCACTCCGTCGCCTGCTCGTAGGCATAGGCGACCTTCAGAATCGTCTCCTCCCCGAAGGGCTTGCCGATGAGCTGCATCCCAATGGGCAGCCCGTCGCCGAAGCCGGCGGGGATAGAAAGCGCGGGGACGCCGGCGATATTTATGGGCAGGGTGCAGACATCGCTCAAATACATCTGCACGGGGTCTTCGGTCTTCTCCCCGATTTTAAAGGGGACGGTGGGGGAGGTGGGGGTCACCAGGGCGTCGTATTTGGCGAAAGCCTGGTCGAACTCGCGCCGGATGAGGGTGCGCACCTTCTGGGCTTTGAGGTAGTAGGCGTCGTAGTAGCCCGCGGAGAGGGCGTAGGTGCCGAGCATGATGCGCCGCTTGACCTCGTCGCCGAAGCCGAACTGGCGCGTCTTTTCCATGGCATCCCACATGCTGTCGGCGTCGCTGTAGGAAAAGCCGTACTTGACCCCATCGTAGCGGGCGAGGTTGGCCGAAGCCTCCGATGGCGCGATGATATAGTAGGCCGCCAGCGCGTAGGGGGTGCTGGGCAGCGAGACATTCCAGTCCACTTTAGCCCCCAGCCCCTCCAGCTTGGCGATGGCGGCGCGCATGGCTGATTCCACTTCGGGCTGCATTCCCTTGACGAAATACTCCTTGGGCACGCCTAATTTCAGCCCCTTGAGGTCGGTGCTCAGGCACTTGGTATAGTCGGGCGTCGGCTCGGGCACGGAGGTCGAGTCCCTGTCGTCGAAACCGGCGATAGCGTTCATCACCAGCGCGCAGTCGGTAACGTCCTTGGTCAAGGGCCCAATCTGGTCGAGCGAGCTGGCGAAGGCGACCAGCCCGTAGCGGCTGACCCGCCCGTAGGTGGGTTTCAGGCCGACCACGCTGCAAAAGCCCGCGGGCTGGCGGATGCTGCCGCCGGTATCCGAACCCAGGGCGAAAATGCCCTCGTCGGAGGCAACCGCCACCGCCGAGCCGCCGCTAGAGCCACCGGGCACCCTGTCCAAATCCCAGGGGTTGTGGGTGGGAAAGAAAGCCGAGTGCTCGGTGGAAGAGCCCATGGCGAACTCGTCCATGTTGGCTTTGCCCAGCGTCACCGCCCCGCAATTATTCAGCTTCTCGACGACGGTGGCGTCGTAGGGCGGGACGAAATTCTCCAGCATCCTCGACGAGCAGGTAGTTCTTACCCCCTTGGTGCAGAGCACGTCCTTGAGTACCACCGGTATACCGGTGAGGGGGTTGATGTCGCCCGCGGCGATGCGCTGGTCGGCTTTTTCGGCCTGTTTCAGCGCCAGCTCCCCGGTCACGCTGACCAGGGCTTTGAGCCTGGGCTCGACCTCTTTGATGCGCTTCAGGCAGGCTTTGGTCAGTTCCATCGAGGAAAGCTTCTTACTTTTAAGCAGCCCGTGCGCCTCGTGTATGGTCAACTGCGTTATCATTCCAGCACTGCCCTTACCCGGAAGTATTCCCCCTCTTTTCGCGGCGCGTTAGCCAGCGTCTGCTCTTGGGATAGGGAAGGGGCAACCTCGTCGTCCTTGGTTACGTTCTGCAGGGGGATGGACTGGGTGGTGGGGGGAACGTCGGTGGTGTCCACCTGCTTCAGGGCTTCGAAGTTCTCCAGGATGTCGGATAGCTGCTCCCGCAGGCGGTCGACGTCCTCGTCGGTTAAGCCCACCCGCGCCAGGCGGGCGATGCGCAGCACTTCTTCACGGCTCAGTTTCATAGTGTGCCCATTATAGCACCCATATTTAAAGGCAGGCAACAGAAAGGGGTTTGTTTAGAGGCGCTTGATTGCAGTTGCACCCCTTTTGTGGTATACTTGAAAATAAGTTCTAGTTTAGGTTATAACAAGCTTCTCGGAAGCTTCTTACACAGAGTTTTCTTAAGTATTGGATGACCCAAACTCTAACTAATTAAAAAGAGAGGAGGTCATCCAATGAGTTTTGAGGAAAAGCAACTCCAGTGCTCCGATTGCGGTGCCACGTTTACCTTCAGCACCGAAGAACAAGAGTTCTTCCAATCCAAGGGCTACACCAACGAGCCCAAGCGCTGCCCGGAATGCCGCCAGGCAAGGAAGACAGAACGTAACGGCAACAGCAGTTACGGAGCCCCACGCCAGATGTACCCCGCGACCTGCGCCGAATGTGGCAAAAGCACCGAAGTCCCGTTTCAACCTCGCGGTGATAAGCCTGTTTACTGCAGCGATTGCTATCGTAAAATCAGACCTAGCCGGTAAGTTAGGTTAAGCCATGAGTCGCATCCGGGTCGGGCAACTGGCCTGGATGCGACCTGGCTAAAAGAAAAAATCCAGAATAAGGGAGAGCAGATTATGAAAATCTATGTGGGCAATCTATCCTTTGAGGTTACCGAGGACGAACTGACAACAGAATTCGGCGCTTATGGCAAGGTGGAATCTATCGCCGTTCCTTCCGACAGGGTCAGTGGACGGCCCAGGGGCTTTGCCTTCGTGGAGATGGCATCGAAGTCCGAGGCCGAAGCCGCTATCGCGGGTCTTAATGGCAAAACGTTAAGAGACCGGATTCTCGTGGTTAATGAGTCCCGCCCTCGCGCGGACAACAGGGGTGGTGGTGGTTCCTACGGCAACCGGAGGAGCGGTGGCTTTGACAGCGGTGGTGGTTTCGGTGGTGGCAGGGGTGGCCGGTCGGGTGGTGGTGGCAGACAGCGAAGATATTAGTCAACATGGCTAGTTGAATTCGTACTGACGTCGCGCAAGCCTTTACTGACTCACCCGTCGCAAATCGAGGCAGCGTAACCGATTTGGCAAAAAGGGGGGCACGATGAATATCTATGTGGGCAACCTATCGCTCGAGACGAGCGAAGAAGAACTGCGAAAAGAGTTCACCGAATTCGGGGAAGTGATATCCGTCACCATCATGAACGACAAGTATATTGGCAGCGGCCAACCGAGGGGCTACGGATATGTTGAAATGGCCTCGAAATCCGAAGGCGCCGCCGCGATTGCCAACCTGGAAGGGGGAAAAATGAGGAACCGGGTTATCAGTGTCGTTGAAGCCCTTCCTCTCTCGGATAAAGGCGGAACGGGTTCCCTCCATATTAGAACCAATAGCCGACTAAATAAAAAAAGAGAAAGAAGATACATAAATTAGTTAGACACCTGTAATACAGGTGCGTAATCAGTATTTTTTCAAGGAGTTTAATGAATTTCGAAACCTTTAATTTCCATCCGAGCATCATGGCCGGTGTACGTGCGCTCGGTTATTCCATACCCACACCAATACAGTCACAGGGCATTCCGCCGATTATGCAGGGGCGGGATGTCATCGGCCTGGCCCAGACCGGGACGGGTAAGACGGCGGCTTTCGCGCTGCCGATTTTACAGCGTCTGCAGTCAGACTCACGAGGGCATATCCGGGCTCTGGTAATCTCGCCCACGCGCGAGCTGGCTGAGCAGATATCCGAGGTTTTCAACGACCTGGGGAGTAGAAGCGGACTGCGAAGCGTCACCATCTATGGCGGGGTAAGCATGGACCAGCAAATCCGAAACTTACGCGCCCACCCCGAAATTGTGGTCGCCTGCCCCGGCCGGCTACTCGACCACCTCTGGAAAGGCACTATAAGTTTAGCCGAGCTGGAAGTCCTCGTCATTGACGAGGCTGACCGTATGCTCGACATGGGCTTTCTGCCCGATATCCGGAATATTCTGGGGTGCATTCTGCACAAACACCAGACATTGCTTTTCTCGGCCACCATGCCCGACGATATACGGCGCCTGGCCCGTGAAATCCTGCATGACCCCGTCACCGTTCAGATCGGTCGCACCTTACCGGCAAAAACGGTGTCACATTTTCTGTACCCGGTACAACAGCACCTCAAAACGAATTTGCTCAAGGCAATTCTAAATAAAACCGAAACGGATTCGGTGCTTGTCTTCACCCGCACCAAACACCGCGCCGAACGGGTGGCGCAGCAACTGGTAAGAGACGGCTATCGGGTGACTTCACTGCAGGGGAACCTGTCCCAAAACCAGCGACAGGCCGCGCTTACCGGCTTCCGTAACGGCTCGATTAAGATTCTGGTGGCGACCGATATTGCTGCCCGCGGTATCGATGTTTTGAGTATTTCCCACGTCATCAATTACGATATGCCCGAAAGTACGGATGACTACATCCATCGCATCGGCCGTACCGGGCGGGTCGATAAAAACGGCGATGCCTTAACATTTGTGACCAATGACGATGCGGATAAGATACGTGCTCTTGAACAGCTTCTTAACGCGCCGCTTGAGCGTCTTACACTTAAGGGCTTTGATTACAATAAACCTGCGCCGGAAAGAGAACCACGCTTTTCGCAGCAACCACGACGGCGTTTCGTACAAAGACAAGTGATTGGCAGACAAATGGCTATGTAGGATATGCCGCTAATGTGACAAATAAAGCCTCTCTATCAGGGAGGCTTTTCTTTTTCCCGTTTCTCTCCAGGCGGCGCATTACCCGGAACGCTATTTCCCCCAATTACAGGGTGTTTAAGAGGGGCGACAGCCCCTCTTTTTAAAAAATAACTCCCCCTCTCCTTTGACCCCTCGTAAGGAGAGGCCTGCTTGCGCTAAAGCTTCAGCGAAGGCAAGGGGACTAAGGGGGAGAGGTAGATAAAAATCCTCCCCATCCTGCTATAATAAAAAAGCTATGAAGACCACCCGACTCATAATAGCCATTCTTAGCACCCTGGTAGAGGAAGCAGCCCTGGCGGCGCTCCTGCTCTGGGGCTTGCCCCAGTTAGGTATTCACCTGCCCCTCCCGGTTCTTATTGTCCTGATGGTAGCTTTGGTGACGTATGCCGTTATTACCTACCGCCTGGGCAGCCGCGCCCTCAGGAGAAAGCCCGAAGGCGGCTTATCCGATATGCTGGGGATGAGGGGAGAGGTGGTCAGGAGCCTCGACCCCGAAGGCATGGTCAAAATCAAGGGCGAGCTCTGGAGGGCGAAATCGGCGGGCAGGAAGATAGACACTGGCGAAGAGGTCACCGTAGTCGGTCAAAATGGTCTCAAGCTCATCGTGGAGAGGGAAGGGCGGCGGGAAAAGCCTTAACGACATAACGGGGAGATGAAATCAAAAAACTTTTACCCTGAATCCGTGCGTATTTGACATAACCGAACTATCAAAACAAAAAGCCACTCACCCCCAAACCCCGCACACTTGACATAACTTGAAAAACAAGTCCCGATTTCAGTCCTACCCGAATTGTTTTCCCGGTTAGTAGTACGAGTACTGGTCCCGCTTATAGACGAAGGAGACGACGGTCAGGGCTATCCCCACCACGATAAGCCCGATGCCGTATATGCCCAGAGGCAAAAGCACGTCGGTGACTACCTCTGGCGCCCACGCCTGTAGGGTAGAGGGTAGCTCGTTCTGGACCAGCTGGCTGCTGGCGACGCTTCGGGCGATGAGGGCGCCCGCCAGGCTGACGACGCCGATGCTCAGGAAGGTTATACCTAGCTGGCGGGTGCTGCTCCTCACCGAGAAGTGCGTCAGTATAATGAGCAGTATCAGCAGCAGGCTAAGGGCAATCAGCACTATAAAGGCTAGGTTGAAATAGCCGACATACTGCCGGGCATGCGCTATTTGCTCCATGACCTCGGCGTCGAGCATGGTCTCATCTAGCTCCAGCGCTGACGGTATCTCCTCATCAATCTGGCTCCAGTATTCATTGAACTGAAGCTCAATCTCGGCAGGGGGGAAGCCGACCAGCTCGGGCGGCGGTGAAGCTAAAATGGCCGCCAGCAGGTTGGCCCGGAAGCTTTCCTTCACCGTCTCCAACGAGATTATCAGGCTTAAGCTCTCGCTCCTACCCTCAATGTAGTCATAGAAGACATAGATGCCGTCTCTTGCCTGCTCCTTCATCCAGGGCTCGATGTCGGCGATGGTATCACCCAGAACTTCATCGAGGGACTCACCCATAAACTCTGCTGCCTCGGGTGGAACCTGTTCCTTGACTACTTCGTCGGCCAGCGCCGCTATATCGAGCCTCTCCACATGCTCGGCGATGAAATCGGGATTGAGGACGCTCTGGTTTAAAGTCAGCGCCAGGCCGAAGATTAATAGAGACAGGGAAAGTAGTATGCCCAGGATAACCAGCAGTATGACCTTAAAGACCTTCATTTGGTGGGCATTGTAACACCCGACCTGCGGCAAAGCAAGGGTTCAGCTGCCGAAGGGGCAGAATCGTTTCAAGCCCTGCAGTTTAGCCACCCCGGCTATAGTAACGCCGTAGAATACTACCGGCTTGGCTATGAGGAATTGGTCTATAGTATCGTTTACGATGGTGGTACCGGTCACCAGGGCGATGTCGCACCATTCCAGGTTCTCTTTGGTGCGGCTGGGGTCATCTATCTTTACCCCGAACTTTTCCTGGCCGATATTCTCCTGGTCCATATCGGTTACCCTTATTTCAAACTGCTTGGCCAGTGCCTCTACTATCCTGGGTTGAAACCCAACCATGGCTATCTTGGGTTGGCCATAGTTCTCTTTAATATAGCTTGCCAGCTCGGTGGCACATTCTCTAGGTTGCTTATCTTTACAGTGTACCGTCTGTTTTATCAACCCAAGGTGATTCATCACGGCATTGAGGCTGGAGATGAATATTGCCCTGCGGAAGTTGTTTTTCAGCTCCATGGTGGCGATATCGGCTAGTCGGCCGGTGAAGTCGCCGTACATATCGGTAAATGCCTGTCCCTTGGCTCCCCTGAACTCAGCCTGCATCAGCCGCTCTACCCCCTTAACCAGGGGGTAGTCTTTGTCCTCGGGGCTGCCGATAGCCTGCTCAGCGGAGAGGGCCGCCGCCCTGACTATGACCTTCTCCCCCTCAAGCCCGTGCTCTTTTATCAGCTTGATGAATTTTTCTCGGATAATATCGTGCAATCTATTCTCCTATTACAATGTTACTAGATAGGGAGTGGTAATGTCTAATTGGCGGTAGCATACTTCTTGCTTTCGAGCCTTGGGGTTGTTATTATAACCAGCGGTGGCTAAGCGCAGAATCGACAACTTACTGGTGGAGAGAGGCTTGGCGGAGAGCCGGGCGAAGGCTCAGGCTTTAATTATGGCTGGGGAGGTGAAGGTGGAGGGAAAAGCCGCTATCAAGCCGGGGACGCTGGTAACTGAAGAGGCGGCGATCACTCTTCTTCAGCCGCCCCCTTTTGTCAGCCGTGGCGGCATCAAGCTCGCTTTTGCCCTCGACCAGTTCCAGCTTGGTGTCTCCGCCAAGGTAGCGGCTGACATCGGCGCCTCAACCGGTGGCTTTACCGACTGCCTGCTTACAAAGGGGGCAAGCCGCGTCTATGCCGTAGATGTAGGCTATGGCCAGCTTGACTACCGCCTGAGACAGGACAAGCGGGTGGTGGTTATGGAGCGGGTGAATGCCCGCTATCCCATCTCGCTACCGGAGAAGGTCGACCTGGCTACCCTGGACCTGTCCTTTATCTCGGTGGAGAAGGTGATACTATCGGTAGCCCGCCTGCTCAAGGACGACGGCTATCTGGTGGTGTTGCTCAAACCGCAGTTTGAAGCCAAACGCAACGAGGTAGGTAAGGGTGGTATAGTTAGGCAACCGATAGTTCACGCCCGGGTTATCGGGCGGTTCGTCGGCTGGGCGGTAGGACACGGCTTCAGGCTGGGGGGGCTGGTGTCTTCGCCTATCTTGGGCGCTTCGGGTAATATGGAGTTTTTCGTTCTCTTGAGGTTGAGATAATGCGTATTGAGCCAGTGACCTTGGAAGTAGATGGCGTTAATATCGTCGGCCAGCTTTATCTGCCTGCGGGCGATATGCCTTACCCGACGGTCTGTGCCTGTCACGGTATCCCCGCGGGTATCCCCGACCCCAATGATAGAGGCTATGCCTCATTGGCGGAAAAAGTCGGCTCAAACGGCTTTGCCGTGCTGATCTTTAATTTTCGGGGTGCGGGGGCTAGCGGCGGCAACCTGGACATGCTGGGCTGGACCAGAGACCTAAAGGCAGCGATTGATTGTCTGTACACTTTGCCTGAGGTGGATACGTCTCGTTTCTCGCTGCTCGGCTTTAGCGGTGGGGCGGTGGTCTCGGTATATGTGGCGGCAAAGGATAAGAGGATATCATCGGTGGTCGCCTGCGCCTGCCCGGCTGAGTTTGACTTCTTTACCCGGGGTGATAACCCCCAATCTCTCATTGACCATTACCGTGAAATTGGTGCCATCAGGGATAATGATTTTCCCCCTTCCCCCCGGGAGTGGCTTGATGGCTTTAAGCTGGTCAAGCCCATCGACTATATAGCGCGGATTTCACCCCGCCCCTTGCTACTCGTACACGGCAGCCGGGATGATACCGTCAGCGTCGATGATGCCCGAAGGTTGTATGCGCAAGCTGGCGAACCTAAGAAGCTCGTTATCATCGAGGGAGCCGGCCACCGGCTGCGCCGGGATGAACAGGCTATGACTAGAGTTCTGGACTGGCTTAAATCTCAGCAAGAAAATTGACCTGTGGGCAAGGATTAGTTTATAATTAGATTGGAGGGGCCAGTAGCTTGAGAGAGAGTTGCGGCGTTTTTGGGGTCTATGCACCCGGAGAAGATGTAGCCCGACTTACCTTTTTTGCCTTATTTGCTCTGCAACACCGCGGTCAGGAAAGTGCCGGCATTGCTACCTCCAATGGAAAAAGGCTACAGGTTTGCGCCGAGTTGGGCTTGGTCTCCCAGGTGTTTACCGAGGATTCCCTGAGCCAGCTCAGCGGTGATTTTGCCATAGGTCATAATCGCTACTCCACCCGGGGTTCCAACCGCATAACCAATGTCCAGCCCATTGTTGTCGGTAAGGGTGCCAATACCATTGCCGTAGCCCATAACGGGAACATCGTTAATGCCGAACACCTCTATAAGGAGCTTTGCGACCAGGGCTATACCTTCCGTAGCTCCACCGACACCGAGGTTCTAGCTAACCTTATTCTCTCTTCCCCGGCTAAAGACTGGGTAGACAAGATACGCTATGCCATGCATCGCCTCCAGGGGGTGTATTCTCTAACCCTCCTGACCAACCGTAGCCTCTATGGAGTTCGGGACCCTCTGGGCGTGCGCCCGCTATGCCTGGGGACCATTAATGGCGGCTGGGTTCTCGCCTCGGAGAGCTGCGCCTTAGACCACATCGGCGCCAGCTTTCTCCGCGAGGTTGAGCCCGGCGAGATAGTTGTTATCAATGAGAATGGCCTTAATAGTTACCGGGAAGAGGTAGATAGAAAGGCCCTGTGTGTCTTTGAGTATATCTACTTTGCCCGCCCTGATTCGGTGATTAACGGTCGACTGCTTTACCCAGCGAGGCAGGCGATGGGTGAAATGCTGGCTCAGGAACACCCCGTAGATGCCGACCTGGTTATGGGTGTGCCCGATTCGGCTACCGCCGCCGCTATCGGCTATGCCCGGTATTCGGGTATACCCTTATGCGAAGGACTGCTCAAGAACCGCTATGTCGGGCGTACCTTTATTGAGCCTGACCAGCGAATCAGGGACCTCGGCGTTCGGCTGAAGTTTAACCCCCTCCCCCAGATGCTGGACGGCCAGCGACTGGTGGTGATTGACGATAGCATTGTTCGGGGCACCACCACCCCCAAGGTGGTAAAGCTGCTTAGAAGGGCGGGGGATAAAGAAGTACATATGCGCATCTGTGCCCCACCCATCCGCTACCCCTGTTTTTTTGGTGTCGATATGGCCAGCCGCTGGGAGTTGATTGCGGCGCAGAAGACTATACCCGAGGTTCGGGATTTTATCGGTGCCGACTCACTGGGCTATCTGAGCATTGATGGCCTGATTAAGGCGATAGGCTTACCCAAGGATATATTCTGCCTGGCTTGCTTTACCGGCGACTATCCCATACCAGTGCAGATTGAGATGGATAAGCTAGCGCTGGAAACCTCTATGCCGGCTGAGGAATATAGCAGCCCATTTGGCATAAAGCAAGGGTAACTTAGCTTAGCTGTTTATCCTGCTTGACACCAGGACTTGAATCCATTATTAATAGCTGGTATCTAACTACTCATTCGGTGTAACCGGTTTGATTAAAGGAGGTAGGTCCGATTAAGGAAAGCTATGCCAAAGCCGGTGTCGATATCGATGCTAAAAACATTTCTAACCGCCTTATCGGCAAGCTTGTCAGTGCCACCCACCGCTCCGAAGTGCTGAGCGACGTTGGTTTCTTCAGCGGCATGTTCGAGTTCAAGGGGTATCGACAGCCCGTCCTCGTGTCCAGCACCGACTCGGTCGGCACTAAGGTCAAGATTGCCGTCGCTTTAGACAGCTACGATAGCATCGGAATTGATATCGTTAATCACTGTGTTAACGATATTTTCACCTGCGGCGCCAGCCCAATATTCTTCCTCGACTACATCGGCATCGGCAGGCTCATACCGGAGAGGGTGGCGGCTATCGTCGCTGGGCTGGCTAAAGCCTGCGGCGAGGTCGATTGCGCCCTTATCGGCGGCGAGACGGCCGAGATGCCCGACATCTACCGCGGCGATGACTTCGACCTGGCCGGCTTTATCGTCGGGGTGGTGGAAAAAGACAAGATTATCGTGGGGAAGAAGATAGCTGCCGGCGATGCCATAATCGGCCTGTACTCGAACGGGCTTCATACCAATGGCTATACGCTGGCGAGAAAGATTTTCCGTGAGTCCAAGTCGGCATTAAATACCCGCTATCCTGAATTAGGTCGGACGCTGGGCGAGGCGCTTCTGGAACCGCACACCTGTTACTACAACCAGCTAAAACCGCTATTGCCGTTTGTCAAGGGCATGGCGCATATCACCGGCGGCGGCTTGATTGATAATGTGCCCCGTGTCTTGCCCGAAGGTCTGGCGGCAAGGTTCGATAGCCAGACCTGGACGGTGCCCCCCATCTTCCAGCTTATTCAAAAGCGGGGAAAGGTTGACCGGGACGAGATGTATCATGTCTTTAATATGGGCATCGGTATGGTTATAATCTGCTCAGCCGATAGTGTTGATAATGTCACCAAAGTCCTGCCTGATGCTAAGGTTATCGGCGAGGTAGTGAAGCAGGCGGGAAAGGCGAGGGTAGTTATAGACTAGGAGGTTTTTGTATGCGAGCCATCATCAGCGTTTCTGACAAGACCGGGGTAACCGATTTTGCCAAAAACTTGAGCCAGCTCGGCTTTGAGGTATTTTCCACCGGCGGCACCAAGAAGGCGCTGGCGGCAGCCAAGGTGCCGGTGAAAAGCGTCTCCGAAATTACCGGCTTTCCTGAGATTCTAGACGGCAGGGTGAAGACCCTGCACCCCATGGTCCACGGCGGCATCCTGGCCAACCGCAAGATAGCTGCTCACATGGAAGAACTGGCTAGGCATAATATCGGCGAAATCAATCTGGTGGCGGTCAACCTTTATCCCTTCGTCCAGACGGTTTCTAAAAAGGGGGTTACACTCGACGAAGCGCTGGAGAACATCGACATCGGCGGGCCGACCATGATTCGGGCGGCAGCTAAGAATTTCCCCAGCGTCATCGTGGTGGTTGACCCCGCCGACTATACGGCAGTTCTGGAAAAATTGAAAGAGGGGAAGGTTGACTTGGCCGAGCGCAAACGCCTGGCGCAGAAGGCTTTCCAGCATGTGGCTATCTATGACACCGCCATCTCGCAGTACCTGAGGCGTGATATGGAAGGCTTTCCCGAGGAGATGACCTTCGCCCTCAAGAAACGCTACGGGCTCCGCTACGGCGAGAATCCCCACCAGCAGGCCGCCTTCTATGCCGAGCCGACGGTGGGGGTGGTGGAGAGCGGCATCACCTGGGCGGAGCAGCTTGGGGGCAAGGAGCTTTCCTTTA
>JALHSZ010000028.1 GCA_022865485.1 Dehalococcoidales bacterium
ATATATCCCCCTGTGGGGGCTGCGCTCGCTCAGAATGACGGAGAGATTGCTTCGTCCTCCTGCCTGCGCAGGGGGTCCTCGCAATGACAGAATAGGGACTGGATTCCCGCCTTCGCGGGAATGACAGAGTGATTTGGGGGTTTTAAAGGGGGCGAAGCCCCCGTTTTCATTAAAGGGCGGCGGGTGGGAATAGATAAAATCGGGGTGGGGGGCTATTCTATGTTTTCGCCCTGGTAAGCGCCTTTATAGCCCTGTGTCTTCCGGCTCAGGCGCATGAAGATAAGCTGCATGACGCGGGCGTTTTTTTGCAGGCGGAAACCGAGAGGGTTATAGACCACGAGCAATGACTGGGAACGGCCTTGGTAGCCGGCATCCCAGGCGGCGGTGCCCACGGTAACGCCGCAGCGGAGGAGGCTGGAGCGGGGCCGGCCTAAAGCCATGATGTTTTCGGGGAGGTGGACGACCTCGTTGTAGGTGATGATATAGGCGCCGGGGACGAGGTCGATGAAACCCAGCCCGTCGAAGACGAGCGGCGACAGGTCGGAGACTAATCTCTGGTCGTTTTCCGCCGTTATCCTGCCCGACGACTGGAGCAGGGCTATCTCGCGCAGGGTGAGGTCGACGCCGTTGGGCTGCACCTGCTCTTCGAGGTCGATATAGCCTTCGACGAGGGGCGGCTTTTTAGCGATGAGCCGCTTGATTTCCTGCCGGGAGAGAACGACCGTCATTTTATGCCTCGAAACACATTTTAGCACATACCTAGACCGGATAGGAATTGACGGTGGGTGGTGGTTCTATTATAATGCAGCATTAAATCTCTTGGGGTATTAATTTAAGGGGGAATTATGACGGTAAAAATAGTTACCGATAGCACTGCCGACCTGCCTGATGAGCTAGTCAAGGAGCTGGGGATTACCGTAGTGCCCATATATGTGCGTTTCGGCGAGGAGGTCTTACGCGACCGGGTGGACATCAGCGAGGACGAGTTCTACCATAGGTTGACGGAAGGCTCCGTCCATCCCAACACCACTCAGCCGGGACCGCAGGATTTCGTGGATGTTTACCAGAAGCTGGTCCAGGGGGCTGACGGGATTGTCTCCATCCATATCTCGGCCAAACTGAGCGGCACCTGTAATTCAGCGCTGATGGCCAAGGATATGATGGGGAAGAAGTGCCCTATCGAGGTGGTTGATGCCGAGACACTGAGCATGGCTTTAGGCCTGGTAGTCATAGCTGCCGCCAGGGCGGCTAAAGCCGGGAAGAGCATGGACGAGGTGGTGGCAGTGGCCAAGCAGGCCATGCCTAAGATACATTTGCTGGCTCTTCTGGATACTCTCAAATACCTGCTGCAGGGCGGGCGCATCGGTAAGGCCAAGGCACTGCTGGGCTCAATATTGAATGTGAAACCGATGCTGACCTTGAAAGATGGGGAGGTGGTGCCAGCGGGCCAGGCACGCAACCGGGCTAAGGGTATAGACCGGCTGTTTGATTTTGTCCAGGGCATGGCTAATATTCAGGAGTTAACCGTGGTGCACAGTACCACCCCGGACGAAGCCCAGGCTCTGGCTGAGCGCCTCGGCTCGGTGTTTGATAAAGGGAAAATCATAATAAGCCGGCTAGGACCATCGCTCGGAACGCACATAGGCCCGGCGGCGTTGATTGTCGCCGTTAGAGAGGCTTAAGCTCCCGACTTTTCCATTGGCTCTATAATCTTTATAGCCGCCATTCGTCCCTCGAATGGTGACGGCGTTGTTCCTTGTGTGGTAAAATGGCGGTTAAATATTTTGGTGGGGAGGTGTCCGAAATGACTAAATCAGCCTGGGCCTGGGTCTGGTTCGGCCTTTTGCTGGCGCTGGATATCGCCATCCCCTGGTACGTGCTCACCAATGTCGAGAAGATGAGCGGCGCCTTTTTGTTCTGGACGATATGGGTTCTGGCGGCTATTATCAGCGCCTTTATCATCTTCCTCAGGTGGAGGGAGGTGAAGCCGTGAGTGTTACCTTCTGGGTATGGTTCGGCATCGGCATCTATATAGCGGTTGGGTTGGGCATCGCCCTGATGGCCCGGCGGCAGCTGGGGGCGGGGGTGAGCGAGTTTTTCCTGGCCGACCGCAAGGTCGGCGGCTTTGTTTCGGCGCTGACCTACAGCGCCACCACCTACAGCGCCTTTATGATGATAGGGCTGGCCGGTCTGACCTACCTCAGCGGGGTTGGGGCACTGGGCTTCGAGCTGACCTATCTTTGCGGTATGTTCATGATGGTCTTCTTCCTGCCCCGTTTCTGGCTGGTGGGCAAGAAGTACGGCTATGTTTCGCCCATGGAGCTTTTGAGCGACCGCTACCAGAACCGGGGGGTGGGGGCTACCGCCGCCATCTTGGCCATGGTCTTTCTGGTCCCCTATAGTGCCGTGCAGTTGATGGGTATTGGCTACCTGATGAACGGTGTTAGCGGGGGGGCAATACCGGTAGTAGCCGGGATTGGGATTGCTGTCCTTTGCGCCATCGCCTGGTCAAATATTGCCGGTATGCGCTCGGTGGCCTGGACGGACGCCTTCCAGGCGCTAATAATGATTGTCACCTCGGCGGTGGTGCTGGGGGTGGTCATTAACGCCCTGGGCGGGTTCGGCTCCTTTTTCGATAAGCTGGAGTCGGCGGTGCCGGGATTACTGTCCGTGCCTACTGCTAAAGGGGCGTTCAGCATTAACATGTTTATCGGGCTGGCGCTGCCCTGGCTCTTTTTCTTAATCTCCAATCCGCAGGTGAGCCAGCGGCTTTTTATCCCCAAGTCGGTGACCGCCATGAAGCAAATGCTGGGCGGTTTCCTTATCTTCGGCTTTATCTATACGCTGATATCGGTGCTGTGGGGCTTCAGTGCTACGCTGCTGGTGCCCGGTCTGGAGAACGCCGACAAGGCCACGCCCAGCCTGCTCGCCCTGCCCATAATACCGACGGGGCTGGCTATCGTGGTCATGATTGGCATTACGGCGGCGGCGATTTCCACCATCGATTCCATCCTGCTTACCCTTTCCTCGGTGTGGGCGCGCGACATCCATAAAGGGCTTATCAATCCTAAAGTCTCGGAGAAGGGGGAGCTGAGGGTGGGGCAGTGGGTTATCCCCATTATGGCTATCATCGCCTTCGTCTTCGCCTGGTGGGCGGCGGGCAAGACCGGGCTGAACTTTATGATTGCGCCGCTTTCCTCGGCGGCTTCGGCGGGGCTCTTGATGGCGGTACCGACTATCTTCGGCGCCTTTTTCTGGAAGCGGGGGACAGCCTTCGGGGCTATAGTCAGCATGATAGTCGGCGCTATTATCGTCCTCGTCTTCCAGTTGACGGGCTGGAAACCGCTGGGCTGGTGGCCGGGGGTGTGGGGCTTCGTCGTCTGCGTGCCGCTTTTCGTTATCGTGAGCTTAGCCACCAAGCCGCCCAGGGATAAGGCGGAGGAGTTTCTCGGCTACCTCAAGGGGGCGCTGAAGAAGGGGAGGTTTATCTAAGTTTGGCTATCGGCTATTAACCCCGCTTAGACCCTTTCGGGAACTGCCAGACTGCCTCCTTACCCTCGTAGCCTTCGTCGACGAACATCATCCTGTCGAGGTCTTTGGCGGGCACCAGGTTTTTCAGGGATTTTTCGGTGTGCCTGGCTTCTTGATTAACCTGTATCATTATAAAGGGCCTGTCTACCCTCTTAATGGTCCAGGGGCAATGTATAAAATTCGGCGGTATATAGGTCACGGTGGACTTGGTGATGATATGTTTCTCCATCTCCGGGCCCATGCATAACTCGACTTCGGCGCCCAGGTCAAACGGGTCATCCGGGTTCGTTCCGATGTGCATCAAGATTTCGGCGCTTTTGTGTATGTGTGGGCCGTGGGAAATCTGGTCCCACGAACTCACCCCGAAGAGCTCATCCGGGGAAGGGAATACCCAGTTAACAAGATATCGGTTGCTCCCTTGAATTAAATCGCCATTAAGGTCAGCGATAATTTTCGCAGCTTCGCGCTCCGGACTGGGACCGGTTATAAAGTATTTTCCGTATTTTGTCGCCATTGTTTTCCCCCTTTTTATTAAGATTTAGCCTTTGGTGAGTGGTAATGCACAAATTCTATGCCATTTGCCGGCGCATTACAATAGCCATTTTTTCTTTAAAGTGGTAGAATACATCGGATTCCGATGTATCTTGCGTCATTGGTGTTGGGGGAGCGATGGAGTCGAGCGAATTTATACAAATAGCGTCCGTTCTGGTTTTCGCCTATCTTCTGGGCTCGCTACCCACGGCGCTTATCGTCTCCAAAAGATTTAAAGGCGTGGACATACGCGCTATCGGGGACGGCAACATGGGGGCGCGCAATACCTTTCACGCGATTGGGCCTAGATTCGGCTTCATGGTGGCCGTAATCGATTTCGGCAAGGGCGTGCTGCCCGTTTTGCTGGCTTATCTTCTGGGGTTGAGCCTGGGCTGGCAGTTTCTAGCCGGTGTCCTGGTTATACTGGGGCACGATTTTCCCGTTTTTGCCGGCTTTAAAGGCGGTCAGGGGACAGCCAGTTCGCTGGGAACGATGGCGGTCTTGTTTCCTGTAGCGACTTTTATCGGTCTGGCTGTTTACGGGGGGTTGTTCTTAATCAAGAGAAATTCGAACCTGAGTTGCAGTATCGGCGGCGCCGTTATCGCCTCGATACTGGCGGTGAGCCAGCAGTGGCTGTTGTTAGCCTACGCGGTAACCGTTTTTCTGTTGATACCCGTCAAGCTGTTTGTAGATAGCCCCCGCCGAAAGGCGATAGCAGTGGTAAGGAATACCAGAAACTGACCGTTTTCTAGTGCCGCTCAGTCTTTAGCCAGTTCCTGCGCCAGTTCGCCGCTTCTCTTTCTGACCTCTTTGACGAAGCCGTCCCGGCCCAGCTTGAACCAGTAAGGCTCCCACTCCATCTCCTTCAAATTCTCGATGAGGCCGGAGAGCAGGTCGAAGGGGACGGTGATCATCAACAGTCCTTCGGGGAGCACGCCGCGGGCTTTCATGCTGTAGCCGAGCCCGCTGACGGTGAGGTTCAGTTCGCCGTTGAGGTAGGGGTGGGCGTATATCCAGGCGCAGGATAGGCAGGTCGAGCCCTTGAACGACCACATTTTACCGCTGGCGTAGCTGCTGGCTCTCAATATAATCTCCGCCTGGGTGGGGTTGGCGGTGATAATCAGAAAGTCGGGGTCGGCGGCGAGCCGGTCAACCGGGGCGTGAATGATGTATTTCACGGAGTCCCTGGGCAATAGAGAGATGTAATCATAGACGCGGCGGTTGGCGCCAGGGTTTTTAAACATGGAGAACATCGAGCCCAGTTGCCCGCTGTACATCATGGGGGAGAAGTCCAGCATACCGACGACGTGTTCGCCGCACTGGACGTTTTCTTTGGTGGCGTAGAAAGGCGGGCTGGTCTGCGCTTCGGCGAACATCTCGCAAAGAGCCAGGCTTTTGTCCAGCGGCTTGATGCCCTTCGGTTTGGCCAGCGAGTATTTGACGCCGACGGGCTTTCTTTCGAATTTGAATTTGTCGAATATGGAGTAGTCGAGCATTTTGGCACTCATCTTAACCTCCCTTAGGTTGCCTTAACGATTTTTTATTTTCTGCCTCAGGTCGTTGAATAGTATGTCGACGCGTTTTTTGTGTTCTTCACCGGTGATTTCGTCCGAAGCCAGGGTCCATTTCATGTTGCGCAGGTTTTCCAGGGTCTGGTCCAGTTTGGTCCAGGGTATGGAGATGATGATTAAGCCCTCGGGGAAGACTTTCAGGGCGCGCATGCCCAGGCTGATGCCGGTGATGGTGAGATTCATCTCGCCGCTTAAGACGGGGTAGATGTACATCCAGGCGCAGGCCGCCACCGAGGTGCCCTTTGCCGACCACATCTCTCCGGAGGAGTAGTTCAGGGCGCGCAGCAGGTGGTAGGTCTGGCTGGCGTTAGCCGTGAAGACGACGACATCGGGGTCGAAGGTGAGCCGGTCTATAGATGAGAAGGCGACATAGTTGACGGAGCCCTTGAGCATCTTGGGCAGGTACTGGTAGACCTTGCGGTTGGCGCGGGCTTCCTCGAAGAGCCCGTCGGCTTCTCCGACCAGCCCGCTGAGCAGCATCGGGTCGGGGTCTTCCATTCCCAGTATGAACGGCTCTATACAGTGGAGGTCTTCTCTTTGCACGTAGAAGGGGGGGCTGGTCTGGGCTTCCTTGAACATCTCGCAGAAGGAGAGCCTTTTAGCGATTCTGGGGATGCCCTCGGGTTTGACGGGCAGGAACTTGACGCCGACGGGCTTCCTTTCGAAGTTGAGCTTGTCGAGTATGGAGTAGTCGCGCGGTTCGACAGTCATGGCAACCCCCTTATTTCGGTCAGGCTGTTTGTCTGGCTCCCGGCGAGCCTGCCTGATTGTAGCAGCTAATCGCTTCGGGCGCAATGAGGGGGGAATTCTTCTTTGGGTCTAAAACCATGCTTCCTTCTGTTATTGCCAAGCCGAAGTCTTTGTAGTAACATCACGGCTAGTCGGGCATAAGCGACGAACTAAAATTTTATATTAGAGGAGGCGACCAATGTTAGACCAGAGTAGTCAATGGTACAGGTTGCAGTACCCGGAGTGTTTCGTTAACGAAGAGCAGAGAATGCTGCAGAAGGTTTTTGCCGATTTTGCCGACAAGGAGATTATGCCGGTCCGGGACAAGATTGACGACGACGTAACGCATGAAAAAATAATTACTCCCATCCTGAAGAAGTTGCAGGTAGGGCTGGGCTGCCAGAAAAACACGATACCGGAGGAGTACGGGGGCAACGGGCTGGTTTCCATGGTCGCCAATTCCCTGAAGCAGGAGCAGCTGGCCCGCGCCGACTACGGCATAAGCATGCACAGCGCCGTCACCGACTGGGGGTGGGCGCCCGCCGTCTCGGCCTATTTTTCACCCTCTCCAAAGGTGAAGGCCTGGGGCAAAACCGTTCTCGATGAATTTGCCCCCAAGTTCACCAGCAACGAGATGCGGGCTGCCTGCTTTAATATGAGTGAAGCCGAGTCTGCCTGCGACATCGAGAACCTGCAGAACGAGGGGCGGACGATAAGAGTGACGGCCAAACTTGAGGGTAACGAGTGGGTAATCAACGGCAATAAGTTATGGGCGTCCAATGCCGGCATCGCCGACCTCAACTGTGTTATCTGCAACATGGACCCGAAGCTGGGGATTGACGCCTTTACCCTGGTCTATGTTCCCGAGCCCTGGCCCGGCGTCTCTCACGGCAAACCCGAGGTCAAATGCGGCATGCAGTCCGACCGCAATAACTCCACCTTTTTCGACAATGTCCGGGTGCCCAAGGAATG
>JALHSZ010000029.1 GCA_022865485.1 Dehalococcoidales bacterium
AAGGACGAAGGCGATAACCCCATAATCCGCTCCTGGGGAAAGCCGAAAAAATTCGACTTCAAGCCCGCCCCCCACTGGAAGCTGGGCGAAGATTTGGGCATCATTGACTTCGAGCGCGGGGTCAAGCTCTCCGGCAGCCGCTTCTACGTGCTCAAAGGTCTGGGCGCCCGCCTGCAAAGAGCCATCATCGCCTTCATGCTCGACCTGCACACCAGCCAGCACGGCTACCAGGAGATATACCCGCCCTTTATGGTCAAGCGCGAGTGCATGGTCGGCTCGGCTCAGCTGCCCAAGTTTATTGATAACATCTACCACGATGAAGAGGACGACCTCTGGTTCATCGGCACCGCCGAGATACCCCTGACCAACCTCCACCGCGGCGAGATTATCGCCCCCGGCATCCTCCCCATTTACTATGTCGCCTACACCGCCTGCTTTCGGCGGGAGAAGATGTCGGCGGGGAAAGATACGAGGGGCATCAAGCGCGGCCACCAGTTCGACAAGGTGGAATTATACAAGTTCACCGAGCCCGATGCCTCAGACATGGAACTGGACAAGCTTTTAGCCGATGCCGAAGAGGTCTGCCGGAAGCTGGAGCTTCCTTATAGAATAAAGCAGCTCTGCACCGCCGATATCGGGTTTGCCTCGCAGAAGTCCTTTGATATCGAGATGTGGGCTCCCGGCTGCGAGGAGTGGCTTGAGGTCTCCTCCTGCTCCAACTGCGGCGATTTCCAGGCGCGAAGGGCTGACATCCGCTATCGCCCCACCCCCGAAGAAAAGCCCCGCTTCGTTCATACCCTCAACGGCTCCGGGCTGGCCCTGCCCCGCGTCCTCATCGCCATAATGGAAAACTACCAGCAGCCCGACGGCTCAATCTTAGTCCCTGAGGTTTTGCAGGATTTTGTGGGGGCGAAGGTAATTAGATAGCAAATGTTTTTTATAAAGTGGTGTAGACGGCATCTACTCCTGGCACACATTTCATTGTTGGCATTCATAGCATTTTGGGCTATTCTATTTTGGTATTTAGCAGAGTGGTTTTGGGGCGGGGGTAGACAAACATTTGAATCCTTACATAGCTACGGTTTTATATGGGTGTCAATAGCAATAGCTAGCGTAGCTGCCCTAAACTCAATGCTCGCATCCTCTATAGCCAGTGAGGCACAAAGACCGTTTATTTCATTGCAACCCGGTACGATACCTGTAATAGAGACAGTAAACGAAATCACTATAAAACTAGAGATAAAAAACACAGGCACGATGCCAGGCAACGATGTTACTGCGGATATTGGATTCTTCGATGAAGATGAGGAAATTACTGAAGCTAATATGAGCAAAAAATATCCTACAGAAACTCAGCGTCTTCCATATCTCACAATGTTTCCAAATGCTACTTGCCACATAACATATATGTTTGATTTAGGACAAGAGACTGCAATGAAACTTTGGAAGAACCTTAAGAAGGGCAAAGTAAGGTTTCGGCTGCGAATAATGTATACAAGTCTCGGTAGAAAACATATAACGATACAATCAGAACAAATAGAGAAAACATCTAAGGAAACTGGAGAGCTACATCGTAGTCCAGTTCCCCCACAAACATGGAAATAGCTAATACCGACTGAAAAGGGAGTTTAAGAGGGGCTTCGCCCCTCTTACTTTAAAAACATCTCCCTTTTGTAAAGGGAGATTGAGAGGGATTTTCCCCCAAAATGTCATTCCCGCGCTGGCGGGAATCCAGTCTCCCCCCTACACCACAAATAAATCCAACCCCCCCATCATGTTCATCGTCGCGCCGGTCATATATTTAGCCTCCTCCGAAGCTAAATAAGCCACGGCGTTGGCAATCTCCTCCGGGTCGGCGGGCCGCCGCCACAGCAGCCGCTTGCCCAGCCTCTCCTTTGCCTCGTCGACGAGCGGGGCGTCGGTCTTGGCCACCCCCACGATGACGGCGTTGCCGGTGATATTGAACCTGGCGCCCTCGATGGCGACCGTCTTGGCCAGGTTAATCAGCCCCGCCTTGGAAGCGCCGTAGCTGGCCTGCCCGTAGCCGCCGAGCGCCCCCGCCACCGACGAAATATTGACCACCCGCCCCCACTTATTCTCGCACATATCCGCCCAGACCGCCTTGATGCAGTAAAAGGCGGAATTGAGGCAGATTTTGACCTCGTTATCGAACTCCTCTACAGTGGCTTTATAGATGGGCACGAAATGCCCCATCTGGGCGGCATTATTGACCAGTATGCTCACCGCCCCCAACCCCTCCTTGACCTTGGCCAGACCCTTCTGCACATCCTGGGCATCGCGGACGTCTATCTTAACGGCGATGGACTTCCGCCCCAGCTTCTTTATCTCCTCGGCCACCGCCTCCGCCCCCTCGATGTGCCCCCAGCCGCTGACGGCGACGTCGGCGCCATCCCTGCCCAGGGCGAGGGCAATCGCCCGCCCGATACCGTGTGGCCTCGAAGAACCGCTGACAAAAGCGACCTTACCTTCTAACGACATTCCTTGCCTCCTTTTCATATTTGACCCTGTGCTATTGATTATCTATACTAGAACCGAACTAGAACCGAACTAGAACCGACAGGGAGGGGTGTCCGAGCGGCTTATGGTGACGGTCTTGAAAACCGTTGTCCTTCAACAGGAGGACCGTGGGTTCGAATCCCACCCCCTCCGCCAATCTCCCCGTATTTTATAAGCCCCGCCAGCGCGCTGACCGCCCTTTCCGGCAGAGGAAAGACGGGCACGCCGCTAGTTTCAAGAGCGTCTATTTCAGCGTAAGCTATCCCTTTGGGCGAGTCCAGGCAGACTACTATCGGCTTTTTGGCATCCTGAGCGACATCGACCACCGCCCTCATCAACTCCATATTGCTGCTGTAAAAGACGGCGGCGACGATTATGGCATCGACGCCCTCGTCATTCAGCACTGTTTTGAGCATCTGTCGGCAAGCTTCGAAGTCGTCCGATGTCCAGCCGACGTCAACCGGATTAGACACCGCGTTTAATGATGACGATAGCTTCTTTAGTTTGCGCTTCGTCGTCGGCATAAACTCGGCCAGCTTTAAGCCCATCTCGGCGCACTTATCGGCCATGATTATCCCCGGCCCCGCCTGCGCCGAGAAAAGAGCCACCCGGTTGCCCCCCGCCGCCCCCTGGAAAGCCAGCGCCTTGGCTTTATCGACCAGCTCGCTGATGCTATCGACCGTAATCATGCCCACCTGGCGGAAAGCGGCTTGGTAGTATTGGTATTTGCCCGCCAGCGCCCCCGTGTGGGAAAAGGTGCTCCTCTCCGTCCCCT
>JALHSZ010000030.1 GCA_022865485.1 Dehalococcoidales bacterium
CGGCGGGTGAAACCGGGGAGATTGTTGTCCGTGGAGCCCGCATAATGAAAGGCTACTGGAAGGACGAGGAGAAGACCAGGAAGGCTTTTACCGCCGACGGCTGGTACCGCACCGGCGACATGGGCTATAAAGACGAGGAGGGCTACATCTACCTTACCGGGCGCGCCGACGACATTATTGTTCGGGGGGGCGAGAACATCGGGCCCAGCGAGGTGGAGAGCGTCCTTTCCACCCACCCCAAAATCGAGGAGGCGGGGGTTATCGGGGTCAAGGATGTGGAGTGGGGGCAGCAGGTCAGGGCTATCGTCAGGCTCAAAGAGGGGGAGAGCGCCACCGAGGCGGAGATTATCGACTTTACTCGCCCCCGGCTGGCTGGGTTTAAGCGCCCGACCTCAATAATCTTTGTCAGCGGCGAGCTGCCCAAGACCAGCACCGGCAAGGTCCTGCGCCGAGAGCTGCGCGCAAACTACGGCGAGCCTTAACCCTGGTCGCGGACGCGGCGAATTTCAAAGACCACCGGGTTATCGGGGTCGGGGCAAGCCACCGTGGTCTTGTCGGGGTCTTTTTCCCAGGGGAAGGCGCCGCCGTACATCAGCGGCGTGATGAAGGGAAAAAGGGAGGAGAAGGCAAAGAGGCACATGCCCCCGGGCGTCTTTTCGCCGACCAGCCACTGGTCGCCGACCTTGTGCCCCGCCTCACAGCTCCCCTTCTGGCTTATTACCTTAATGCTGACCTTGTAGCTTTCCGCCATCTTTCTCCTCGGGTTTTTTTATTCTTCTATCTGCGCCGCCAGCAGCTCGGCGATGTCCATCACCTTGAGTTCAGCCTCTTTGGTCTTGATGCCGTCGTCGAACATCTGCAGGCAGAAGGGGCAGGCGGTAACCACCTTTTGCGCCCCCGTTGCTATCGCCTGCTCGGTGCGCAGCTAGTTGATACGGCGGCCTTCGTGCTCTTCCAGCCACATGTGCCCGCCGCCGCCACCGCAGCAGAAGCTGTTCTCCTTGTTGCGCTCCATCTCCACCATCTTGATGCCGGGGATGGCTTTGACCAGCCGTCGCGGCGGCTGGTAGATATCGTTATAGCGTCCCAGGTAGCAGGCGTCGTGGTAGGTGACCAGTTCGCTTAAGCTATTATTGACCTTGAGTTTGCCTTCCTTGATTAGCCGGGCGATAAGCTGGGTGTGGTGGATTACCTCGAATTTGCCGCCGAACTGGGGGTACTCGTTTTTCAGGGTGTGGTAGCCGTGGGGGCAGGCGGTGACGATGCGCTTGACCCCGTAGTTCTTTAAGAGCCCGATGTTTTTCTCCGCCTGCATCTGGAAGAGGTATTCGTTGCCCAGTCGGCGGGCAGGCTCGCCGCAGCAGCTTTCTTCCGTTCCCAGAATACCGAAGTTGACGCCGGCTGCCTTGAGCAGCTTAGCCGTAGCCCGGGAAATCTGGGTGCTCCTTTCTTCCAGCGCCCCGGTGCAGCCCACCCAGAAGAGGATGTCCACGTCCTTGTCGTCGGCCAGAACCTTAATCTCCAGTCCTTTCGCCCAGTCCGTCCGCGACAGCGTCGTGCCCCGCCAGGGGTGGCCGCGGTCTTCGATGCTCCTTAATGCGCCTTCGGCGGTCTCGGGGATGGACGCCTGCTCCATGACCAGGTTGCGCCTCATATCGATTATCTTTTCCACGTGCTCCACCGCTACCGGGCAGGCTTCCTGGCAGGCGCGGCAGGTGGTGCAGGCCCAGATTACCTCCTGGGTGATGACCTCGCCGATCATAGCCTTGGCGGGGGCGCCTCCCTTGAGCAGCCCGGGTCCTTCGGTGAGCAAATGCTCCTTGAGGTCGTCAATCAGCTTCTTGGGATTTAAGGCTTTACCGCTGGCCGTTGCCGGGCAGACCTCCTGGCACTGGCCGTAGATGACGCAGGAATAGAGGTCTAAAAGCTGCTTGCGGTTGAAGTCGGTTATCTTGGCGGCGCCGAAGCTTTCCGCCTTCTCCAGGTCGATGGGGCGCAGGGCGCCCTTGGGGGGTGGGGACTGGAGTAGGACGTTGAACATGCTGGCAATCATATGCAGGTAGCGGGAGTAGGCGATGAAGACCAGGACGAAGAGGACGAAGCCCCAGTGCGCCCAGAAGAAGGCGGTGTTAGCCGCCTGAATCGAGGACTGGCTAGCGCCGTCGAAAAGATTGCTCAGCGCCTGGCTTATGGGAGGCAGGTGGGTGCCCAGGCCCACCGGTGCGTAGCCCAGGGCGATGCCGGTGGCTTCCTTAAAGAGGTGGGTTAAGGGGTGGATAAACACCGTAACCAGTATGACCAGCGCCTCGAAGGTCTGTTCGCCCTTGAGTCTCGGCGGCCGGATAACGTAGCGGCGGATGATGGCCCAGAGGGCGCCGAGCATAATAAACGGAGCGGCGATATCCATAACCCAGGCGTAGTAGAAGAAGAAGCTGGTGTGCTCCAGCGTCTCGGAGAGGCCCAAGCCGCCGCCGATGATGATAAATATCAGGTAGAAGGGGATGAAGATGAAGAACCCCCAGGCCATAAAGACGTGGCCCAGGCTGGCCCGGTTCTTGGCGGTCAGGTTTTGCAGCTGGCACCACTGCCCGAATACCCTGACGATGGTGCTGGAGACCCTTTTTACGAGGTGGCCGAAGCCGCCCACGGATTGCCCCAGGAGCATGTAGCGCAGTAGCTGGTACATGCGGCGCAGGAACAGCCCCACGGCCAGGGCGAACAATACCCAGAAGATAACGTAGCCCGGAATTCCCAGGTAGCTCATACTGATTGGCGACATGATTTCCCCTATCTAGTTCCCTTCGGACATTGAGTATTTTAGCGCAATCGGATGACGGCGACAAATATGCCTATGGCTAGGGCCAGTATATCGAGCGGGTGGAAGGCAGCATCGTATCTAAAAAGCATGTTGATGGGAATGCTGGCCAGGTAGCTTATGGGTATGGCAATAGCCCCGGTTAAGGCCAGCCATTTGCCGCGCTTGCGGTTGACGGAACGGCCGACCACTTCGCCGATGGCATAGCCGACGCCGCCAGCTATCAGCAGGTTGACGAAGATGAAGGGCAAGAATGCACTCAGCAGCCCCCAGACGATACCGCCGGCGAGAGCCATGCCCAGCGCCGTGCCCGACGCAATCAAGTAGTGCTTGGCGGAGAGGCGGTAGGTGGGCAGTTTGGCTAGTTTGGCGCAATCGGGGCACCTGGCTCCCACCGGTGTTTGCACCATGCATTTGGGGCATATCGGCTGGCCGCACTTGCCGCAGCTTAAGCTGGTTTCAACGTCGGGGTGATAGGCGCATTTCATCTGGACAAATTTAGTCCTTTCCCGTTTCTTTGGGCTTTACCCGCTGCTGATTTATCCAGGTTTCCCGGTCCCTGATATCGCGGTCGAAGAGCAGGCGGTTGAGCAATAGCTCCCCCGTCGTCACCGAGGCCGAAACCTGGGTCCGGGGCGGAGTCAGCCGCCTGATGACCATAATTAAGAACATGGCGACAAAGCCCAGAATCAGCTCCAGCGGCTCGCCAGCCACCCAGCTGACGATAGGCATAAGAGCCACGGCGATGCCTATGCCCTCCGGTATTCTACGCACGGCAAGCACGTTTAGAATCATAATTGTCAGGAAGACTATCAGCGACCAGGGCACCAGCGGGGGGTCATTAACCAGGGGAACTATAAAAGCCACTCCTATGATGGTGGCGATGCCTCTGCCGCCGTTGAAGCGGAGAAAGACGGGCCAGTTGTGCCCGATAACCCCAGCGATGCCTACGGCCACCTGCTGGGTGAGGTCCAGCCCTACCAGGTGAGCTACCCAGACCGCGGGCATCGCCTTGCCGATGTCAAAGAGGACTACCAGGACGGCTATCCAGCGGGCGCCAACCTTTATCAGGTTGGCGCCACCGACATTACCGCTGCCGTACTGCCTGATGTCTATCCCTCGCATCCACCGGGCGGCCAGATAGGCGGCGGGAATGGCGCCCATAAGATAGCCGCCGACCAGTAGCAGGATAAACTTAATAACCATAAACTCTCCTCATAGTATAAGTTTGGGGTTTTTCTCTTTAGCCAGGGCGATGAGCCGCTCAGCCGCTTCCAGGGGGACGTCGGCGCCGCCGATGGCGGTCTCCTCGTCGGGCTCTATGCCGTGAAAGTCGCTGCCGCCAGTGGCAATAAGGTTGTGCCTCCGGGCTAGCCCCACCAGCCTCTTGACTTCTTCGGCGGTATAGTCTTTGTAGTAGGCTTCTATGCCAACCAGCCCCGCCGGCTTCAGCTCTAATATCAGTCCCTCGGGGTCGGGGGAGGTGAGGGGGTGAGCCAGCACGGGCAAGCCCCTGGCTTTGACGATTATCGCCGCCGCCTCGGCGGGGAGCATCTTTTCCCGCTCCACATAGGCGGGTTTACCGTGCCCCAGGTATTCGTCGAATGCCTCTTTAAACGAGGCGATATAGTCCTTCTCCAGCAAGGCTTGGGCGATGTGGGGGCGGCCGATGGTGCTGGTGCCGGCTATCTCCAGGACGCGCTGCCAGTCGATATGAACGCCCAGCTTATCCAGTTTAGCCACCATCGCTTGAGCCCGCCGCCGGCGGGAATTCTTGAAATTCTCCAGCTGGGCCAGCAGTTGGGGGTCGGTGTAGTCGATGAAGTAGCCCAGGATATGTACCTCGCCCTGGGGGATGTCGGTGCTGATTTCGATGCCGGGTATGACGGTAAGATTGGGGAAGCTCTGCGCCGCCGCTTTGGCGGCGGCAATGCCGTCCACGCTGTCGTGGTCAGCCAGGGCGATATAGACTAAGCCCCGTTCCGCCGCTTCCCGAATGACTTCGGCGGGGCTGAGCCGGCCGTCGGAGGTGGTGGAGTGTACGTGGAGGTCGACCCGACCCAAGGCTAGCCCACCTCCCGGTAGATTCGTTCGATACTCCTGGCCCGCCCTGAGGCGTCGTCGATATCTACCATTACGGCGTTGAGGACGGGCTTGCCTTTGCCCACTGAGAGGCGATGGTGGACGCCCGTCAGGAAGCGCTGGATGACGGCATTGACGTCGTCGCCGATAACCGAATCGGTGGGGCCGGTCATGCCGATATCGGTGACATAGGCGGTGCCCCCGGCTAAAATCTGGGTGTCGATAGTGCCCACGTGGGTGTGGGTGCCGAGGACGGCGCTGACACGCCCGTCCAGATATCGGCCCATAGCCACCTTTTCCGAGGTCGCCTCGGCGTGAAAATCAACAATGATAACCGGCTGCTTTAATTTGGCCAGCAGCTTGTCCATAGCCTGGAAGGGGCAGTCGAGGTTGCCGATAAATGTCCGCCCCATTATATTGACCACCGCCACCGGCCCGAGGGTGATATAGCCCCGGCCCGGCACCCCGGGCGGGTAGTTCAGGGGGCGCACGATAGGCATCTGGCCCTCAAGATAGGGGAAGATTTCCTTTTGCGCCCATATGTGGTTGCCCGAGGTTATCACGTCGACGCCAGCGTCGAGCAGCTCCTGGGCTGTTTCCGGGGTCAGCCCGATGCCGCCCGCGGCGTTTTCGCCGTTGGCGATAATCAGCTTTAAGCCGTATTGCTGGCGGAGGCCGGGCAAGAGCTGGCTTACCGCCTTCCGGCCCGGCTTGCCCACGATATCACCGATAGCTAATATCAGCACTTGTCTTCCTATATCTTCCTACTTGGCGTAATCTACGGCTCTGGTCTCCCGGAGCACGGTAACCTTGATTTGCCCCGGGTATGACAGCCCTTCTTCTATCTTCTTGACGATGTCCCGCGCCAGCCTCATCGCGCCCAGGTCATCAACCTCTTCGGGCTTGACCAGGATGCGGATTTCGCGGCCGGCCTGAATGGCATAGGACTTTTCCACTCCCTTGAAGTCGTTGGCGATATCCTCAAGCTCCTTGAGGCGCTTGAGGTAGTTTTCCAGGGACTCACGCCTGGCTCCGGGCCGGGCGCTACTGATGGCATCAGCCGCGGCCACGATGAAGCCCCAGACGCTGGAGGTATCGGTTTCGAAATGGTGCTCGGCGACGCCCTGTACGACCTCGGGGGATTTATCCCACTGTTTGACCAGGTCGGCGCCGATAGCGGCGTGGGGACCTTCAACCTCCCGGTCTACCGCTTTACCGATGTCGTGCAGCAGTCCCGTCTTCTTGGCGGTAGCCACGTTGACGCCCAGTTCCCCGGCAATCATGCCCGCCAGGTGGGCGACCTCGACGGAGTGGTTGAGCACGTTTTGCCCGTAGCTGGTGCGGTACTTGAGCCGGCCCAGCAGCTTGATTAGCTCGGGGCGCAGGCCGTGCACACCGACCTGGTATGCCGCCTGCTCTCCCGCGTTCTGCATAGTTGCCTCTACCTCTTCTTTGGTCTTGGCTACCACCTCTTCGATGCGGGCGGGGTGGATGCGCCCGTCCTGAATGAGCTTGGTGAGCGCCAGGCGAGCTATCTCCCGCCGTATCGGGTCGAAGCTGGACAGGGTTACCGCTTCCGGGGTATCGTCGACGAAGAGGTCGACGCCCGTCGCCTGCTCTAACGCCCGTATGTTGCGCCCTTCGCGCCCGATAAGCCTCCCCTTCATCTCGTCGCTGGGGAGGGGAACCGCCGCCACCGTTGTCTCCGATACCACCTCGGAGGCGCAACGCTGTATCGCCTGCGAGAGAATGTCCTGGGCTTTCTTGTCGGCTTCCTCTCTGAAGTGGGTCTCCCATTCCCGCAGGCGCCGCGAGGTCTCCTCTTCCATCTCGGTTTCTATAGCGTCGAGGAACATCTTTTTCGCCTCGGCGGCGGACATGCCCGAAATCATCTCCAGCTGCTTTAGCTGCTTGGCCCTGATTTCATCCAGTTCACCGCGGATAGAGGCATTTTCCTTTTCCTTGTTGGTCAGGTTGCGCTCCCGCTGCTCCACGCCTTCCAGCTTGCGGTCCATGGCTTCCGTCTTTTGCGACAGGCGGTTTTCCTGGCGTTGCAGTTCGGAGCGTCGTTCCCGGTAATCGGCATCGGCGGCTGACTTCATCTTGTCGATTTCCCGCCTCGCCTCGTTGAGCGTTTTCTTAGCCTCCTCGGTGGCTTCGGCCTCTATCTTAAAGGCTTTTCTCTGCGCTAAGCGAATCTGGCGGTTGACCATCACCCTCCGAAAGAGGAAGATAGCCATGCCGCCGAAGACGACGCCGATGACGAAGCTGAAGAAAACAGCCAGTATGGGTCCTACTCCCAGTTCCATGTTTCACCCCCTTTGTTTTTGTCTTTACCTCCCCCCGGGAATAGGCTGCAGATAGATACTAACCATTTTGCCCCTCTGGGGTCAAGGTAAGGGTTTATCTTTAACCTACTCCTTCACTTCTTCCCAGATCTTTTTTACGGTATTGTTTATCACTCCGTAGCCGAAGCCACGGCGCTTGAGATATTCGCCGAGGCGGCGGCGGAAGCCCTGATAGTCGTTAACGGGCAGGCGGCGCGCCTTGGCTATCGCCGCCCGGTAGGCGCTGTCTTCATCGTCGACGTCAGCCACCACCCGCTCGATGACATCGTCGGTGACACCCTTTTGCTTAAGCTCATGGCGGGTCAGCCACTGGCTGCGCGGGCTGAAAGACTGGCGGTTTTCCTTCCAGAATTGGGCGAAAGCCAGGTCGTCGACCAAACCTTGTGCTTTGAGCCTGGCTATGGCCGTTGCCACGCTATCCCCGTCGAAGCCGCGCCGGACGAGCCTTTCCCTGAGCTCGGACTCGCTGCGCAGGCGGTAGGAGAGGTAGCGGAGGGCGGCGTTAAGGCAGCGCTGGGACAGCTCGGCGCCCGCCAGCGCTTCGATATCGCCCTCGGAAAGCTCCTGCCCCACCCGCAAGCCTTCTTTCAGGGCGACGCCGGCTTCCAGGCTGAAGGCGAACTTGTCGTCTAAGAATATGTTGACCCGCCTTTTCCTCCTCTTCCCCTCCCCGATGGCGGTGACCTTTTTCATCGCTTTTTCTGCCCCTTAAAAGACATAAGGCCAAGGCATTACGCCTCAGCCCTATTCAATATTATCTCGGTTAAGATATTTTTAATCTATTTTTAAGGGTTATGGGTGATGACGGCTGAGGCTCTGACCTGCTGCTCGATCTTCTCGGCAAGCTCGGGATTCTCTTTCAGGTAGTGTTTGGCGTTCTCCCTCCCCTGCCCCAGGCGAACATCACCATAGGAGAAAAAGGCACCGGACTTCTTGACTATCCCCAGCTCTGCACCCAGGTCGATAAGGTTGCCCTCCTGGCTTATGCCGTGGTCGAACATGATGTCAAACAGAGCCGTTTTGAAGGGAGGGGCAATCTTATTCTTGACCACCTTGGCTCGCACCGTGTTGCCGATGGCGACATCGCCCTGTTTTATGGTTTCGATGCGCCTTAAGTCTATCCTCACCGAGCTGTAGAATTTGAGAGCCCTGCCCCCCGGCGTTACCTCGGGATTGCCGAAGATAATACCCACCTTCTCTCTCAGCTGGTTGATGAAGACCACTGCCGTGCCCGATTTGCCGATAGCGGCGGCGAGTTTCCTCAGGGCTTGAGACATGAGGCGGGCTTGTAAGCCGACATGGACGTCTCCCATCTGCCCCTCAATCTCAGCCTGGGGTACCAGTGCCGCTACACTGTCAATCACGATGACATCGACAGCCCCGCTCCTTACCAGCGCTTCGGTGATTTCCAGTGCCTGTTCGCCGGTATCGGGTTGAGAGATGAGCAGTTCATCGACATTGACACCACAATTGGCGGCATAGGAAGGGTCTAGAGCGTGCTCGGCATCGATATAGGCAACCGTGCCCCCCAGTTTTTGCGCTTCGGCAATTATGTGCTGGGCCAGGGTGGTCTTCCCCGAAGATTCGGGGCCGAATATCTCGGTGATCCGTCCCCTGGGGATACCGCCTACGCCCAGCGCCAGGTCTAGCGCCAGCGAGCCGCTGGGGATTGCCGGCACCTTTACCAGCGCGCCTTCCCCCAGCTTCATCACCGCGCCCTTGCCGAATCGCTTTTCAATCTGGCTGATAGCCAGCTCCAACGCCTTAACCTTTTCTGTGGTCATATTCGCCTAGTTGAATAATAGCACAGACACCCCCCCAAAACAAGCAGTCGGGGTCGTTTTATGTCGTGTGGAACTAAAGCTCAAGGTCAGCCACGGGCGGCGGTTGGCGCTTGTGTTCGGCGGCGGCGATGATGGCCTTAAATTTCGCTTTGAGGGCGGCTGAGGCTTCACCAGAAGCCAGATAGCGGTCGAGTTCTTCGTAGCTAAAGCCCAGCTCCCCTTCGTCGGTCTGGCCCTCCCATAATCCCGCTGAGGGGGGCTTATCTATAATCGGCCGGGGGATGCCCAGAAATTGAGCCAGCTCTTTGACCTGCCCTTTGAGCAGGCTGCCCAGGGGCTGGATATCGACACCGCCGTCGCCGTATTTGGTGAAGTAGCCCAGGGCAAGCTCATCCCGGTTGCCCGAGCCGACCACGAGGTAGTCGAGGCGGTTGGCGAAGTAGTAGAGGGTGAGCATCCTCAATCTGGCTTTAAGATTGGCTTTAGCCAGACGGCTGGCCTCGGGAGATGCTTTCTCGTCGGGGAGCGCTTTGAGCAGGGTGTCATAGGTGCTGTCAAGAACCACCGTCTTAGTCGGGATAGAGAACTGGTCAGACAGCATCCGGGCATGCTCTATATCCTGATTGTGGCTATAGCAGGGCATAATCACCCCCAGCATTTTCCGGGGGAAGGCGCGCTGGCAGAGCACAGCTACCACCGAGGAGTCCACACCGCCGCTCAAGCCCAGCACCACCCCTTTGCTCCCCGCCGCCGCTACCCGTTCTTCTATCCAGAGGGATAGCTTTTCGGCTATCTTGGCTGAGTTCATCGGTTGTTGCTCCAAGTTGCCAGTAGTATACTACCATGTAGCTAGCGGGTCAAAGGCCCAGTAAAAGGATTGGAGATGCCGAGCGCCGACCTTATCCTTACTAACGCCAATGTGATAACCATGAACCCCGCCCGTCCCTCGGCGCAACTGGTGGCAGTAAAGGGCAATAAGATTCTACTGGTGGCTGGTAACGACCAGCTGGGGGAGGTGAGGGGGGCCAAGACCAGGGTTATCGACTGCGGGGGGCGGGTGGTGGTGCCCGGATTTAACGACGCCCACTGCCACATCTTCGGCTTTATCAGGAAGCGGCGCAGCCTCGACCTCAGTCATTCGTCGGTGAAGTCCATCGCTGACATAAAAGCAGCCGTCCGTCGCCAGGCGCAGGCTACTCCGAGGGGCCAGTGGATTATCGGCAGCGACTACCACGAGTTCTACCTGGCGGAGAAGCGCCACCCTAACCGCCGCGACCTGGACGAGGCGGCGCCAGAGCACCCGGTGGTGCTCTACCAACGCTCGCTGCATGCCTGCGTCCTCAACAGCCTGGCGTTGGCGCGGGCGGGCATCATCAGGGAAACGCCGGAGCCAGCGGGGGCGGTTATCGAGCGGGAGCTCGATACGGGAGAGCCGAGCGGGCTGCTTTTCGAGATGGTGGGCTATATCCGCCAGAAAGTATTGCCGCCGCTATCCGAGGACGAGCTGGCCGAGGAAATAGCCTCGGTCAACCGTCACTACCTTTCGATGGGCATCACCTCGCTGCAGGAAGCCTCGGTGAGCAACGACTACGCCCGCTGGCAGAGCCTCAAGAGGTTTAAGGATGACGGTAGTCTCAAAAGCCGGGTTTCGATGATGTTCGGATTCGACGCCTTACCCCAGTTTCAGGAGAGAGGTATGGCTTTCGGCTCGGGCGACGGTCATTTGCGGCTGGGGGGAGTAAAGTTTTTGCTCAGTGAGGCCAGGGGGAGGTTGCAGCCGCCGCTGGACGAGCTAAAACGGCAGGCGCTGGCGGCCCACCGGGCGGGCTTTCCGCTGGCGATTCACTGCGTCGAGCCGGGGACGGTAGAGGCTGCAGCCGCAGCCCTTGAGTATCTCGGCAATCGTTCGTCTATAGCGGGACGGCGTCACCGCCTGGAGCACGTCTCGGAGTGCCCGCCCCAATTGCTGGAACGACTCAAAAAGCTCAGGGCGGTGGTGGTCACCCAGCCTGCTTTTATCTACCAAAACGGCGAGCGATATTTAGCCACCGTCCCCGCCCAACGGCAGCGCTGGCTTTACCGCATCAAGTCCTTTATTGACGCTGGCTTGACGGTGGCGGGCAGCTCGGATTCGCCAGTAGCCCCCGATAACCCCTTGCTCGGCATCTACGCCGCCGTCACGCGGCGGGCGGAATCGGGGCAAGAGCTTTTGCCCGAGGAAGCTATCTCCGTCCAGCAAGCGCTGGCAATGTATACCACCAGCGCCGCTTATGCCTCGTTCGAGGAGGATAGCAAAGGCTCTATCGCTCCGGGCAAGCTGGCGGATATGGTGATTTTAAGCGCCGACCCCTTGCGGTCGCCGCCGGAGAAAATCAAGGATATCCGGGTGGAGATGACCATAATCGGGGGCGGGGTGGCCTGGGAGGTTTGACCAGTCCATCGAGCTGTTGCGTAAAGCTATTAACCGGGCTAAACTGGGGATTAAAGGGAAAAACGAGGCGGAGGGTAGGCTGAGGAAATTGACTATATCGGAGGGGTGAGAGATATGGCCAGAAAGCAACCGGAGACAGTAACGTGTCAAATCTGCGGGAAGCAGAAGAAAATGAGTGAGGCTATGCCTGCCGAGCTAATCCGCGAACCTCTGGTCGAGATAATTCGGAGAACACATCCCGATTGGTCCTCAAGCGGTTTTATTTGCCTTTCTGACCTCGACCAGGTCAGGGCAGACTATGTAAAGAACGTTCTCGAGACGGAAAAGGGCGAGCTTTCGACATTGGAAGAGGATGTCCTGAAGAGCCTGAAGGAGCAGGAGCTTCTTTCCGAGAACATCAATGTCGAGTTCGACCAGAAGCTGACCTTTGGCCAGCGCCTTTCCGACAAACTGGCCGACTCTGCTGGAAGCTGGGGTTTCATCATTGCCTTTGGTATCGTGATTCTGTTGTGGATTATCATAAACACGGTGCTGCTGGTCTTTAGGCACTTCGACCCCTACCCCTTTATCCTGCTCAACCTGGTCCTTTCCTGTCTGGCGGCTTTGCAGGCCCCCGTCATTCTGATGAGTCAGAACCGTCAGGAGTCGAGGGACCGCCTGCGCGCCGAATACGACTATCGGGTGAATCTCAAGGCAGAACTGGAGATTCGCAACCTGCATGAGAAAGTGGACCACCTTCTCCGGCATCAGTGGCAGAGGCTTCTGGAAATCCAGGAAATCCAGACCGAGTTGATGGGGGAACTGGCGGGTAAGGTGCCGAGAAAGCGCCGCGGCTGATGGGGGGTGGGGAGGCTGAATAGGATAAAACGGTAAGGTCTTTAAGAACTACTTGGGATAGCCGCACGATGATCCTGGCTTTCTGCTATAATAGGGCTAGAGTTCTTTCGGGAGGTGGGATGTGCTGGTAAAGATAGAGACTTACTTCGACGGCAAGTCCTGGTGCGCCCGGGGAATAGGCGACGACATTTTTACTCAAGCTAATACTCTGGACGAGCTCTACCAGAATATTCAAGAAGCGGTATCCCTTCATTACGGCGAAACCGGGGAGCCGGTTACTATTCTGACTTTGTCCGAGGTGAAGTTAGCTGGTGCCAAAGCTCCCACAGGTTAGCGGTGGCAAACTGGTCGGGTTTCTTCAGTCTCTGGGCTATGAAGTGACCCGACAGCGGGGAAGTCACCTTCGGCTAAGAAAAGTCACCTCCTTAGGTGAGCATATAATTACTGTCCCTGCGCACAAGGTTTTAGCCAAAGGAACGCTGAACGATATCCTCAACAGAATAAGCCTCTGGAATAATATCCCCAAGGCAAGCCTCGTTGATAAACTGAAGTAGCAACACCCTTCTACTCTATTGAGCTTGGTGGCTGGTTCTATGGCGGATGAAGATATAATCAAAAGCCCGGATACGGAAAGAGAAGACAGAGTCCCGCCCGGCCAGAAGCTCACCGAAAAGTGGCCCGCGTTGCACTACGGCTCGGTGCCCAAAATCGATATCTCCAAGTGGGAATTTGCTATATTCGGGCTGGTGGAGAAGGAACGAAGGCTCAGCTACCGGGAATTTGCGGCGCTGCCGCAGGTGAAGGTGTTTTCCGATATCCACTGCGTCACCGGCTGGTCGAAACTGGACAACCTCTGGGAGGGGGTGGCCAGCGAACAGATACGGGAGCTCGTCCGCATCCTGCCCGAGGCTAAGTTCGTCATGGTTCACTCTGTCGGCGGCTTTACCACCAATCTTTCCTTAAACGATTTCTTCCAGCCCGACGTCTTGTTTGCCCTGAAGCACAACGGCGAGCCGCTGACCAGAGAGCACGGCTATCCGCTGAGGCTGGTGGTGCCCCGGCTCTATTTCTGGAAGAGCGCCAAGTGGGTGACTGGCGTCGAGTTCATGGCCGAGGACAAGAGGGGCTTCTGGGAGTCCGAGGGCTACCACAATCACGGCGACCCCTGGAAAGAAGAGAGATACGGCGGCTAGGCTATCAGCCGTTTTCGGGTAGAGAGCAGATATCCCCCGCTTAATCCCCCCAGAATCAGCGCCGGCCCGCCGCTGCCCAGGGCGCAGAAGAGAACGGCGTCGTAGAAGAACTCATCGGTAAAGAGCTTGAGCATATAGCCCTCGGCGTACCAGAACTCGTGGGAGAAGAAGAGCCGGTGGAACTGCCAGAAAAGCTCGTTGAAGCTGAGCAGCGCTCCCAGCCCCAGCGCCAGCATCAGGGCTCTAGTTAAGCCGCTGCCCCCCACCAGCGCCCAGGCCAGTTGTTGCCAGTATTTTTTGCGCCGCCAGAAGAGGCAAACGGCGGCGTAAGCCAGGACGTATAATAGCGTCCCGCCCAGCACCCAGTAGTCCAGCCGAATGAGGCCTTTGACGTCCTTGAAGTGGATGGTTTCTTCGGTGGTAAAGAGCGGGAAGGACTGGCCGTCAACGGTGACGGTGATGCTGACATACTCTTCATCGGAGTTGAAGTAGCCGATTAGCCCGTCGGCGATTTTTTCCAGGTCGAACTCGGCCAGCTCCGGCGTCTGGACGACGCTGTATTTCTGGAAGCCGTAGTTATAGAGCCAGTGGCTGTTAACCGCCCAGCCCAGGCTGGCCGTGAACAATAGAAAGGGCAGGCAGAGGATAAAGAGCCACTGGGCTATGGTGCCCGCTATTTTCGTTTTCATATTGTTTAAGATTTTACAACGTTGAGGCGGAAAAGGATAGGGGGAGAATTCGTTTCAAAATTTCCCGTGGGTTATGTCTTACAACTATATCCCCCCGGCACTAGCCCTGTGCTATAATAAATCAGAGCCATGTTCAGCCACCTCCATGTTCATACCCAGTACAGCCTGCTCGACGGCATGGGTCGTATCTCCCAGCTCGTGGAGCGGGCCAAGGAAATGGGCATGGAAAGCCTGGCCATAACCGACCACGGGGTTATGTACGGCGCCATCGAGTTCTACCTCGCCGCCAGGGAAGCGGGGATAAAGCCCATCATCGGCTGCGAGGTCTATCTGGCGCCAAACAGCCGCCTCAGCCGCAACGCCAGCGACAAGAGCAACTACCACCTCGTCTTGCTGGCCAAGAACCAGACCGGTTACCGCAACCTGATTCAGCTCACCACCAGAGCGCAACTGGAGGGCTTTTATTACCGTCCCCGCGTGGATAAGGAGTTGCTGGAGCGCTATCACCAGGGGCTTATCGCCTTGAGCGCCTGCATTGCCGGCGAGGTACCCCGCCTTATCCTTTCGGGGAGGCTCGAGGAAGCCAAGCAGGCCGCCCTCTGGTATAAGGAGACCTTCGGCGATTTCTACCTGGAGATACAGCGCCACCCCATCCCCGAGCTGGAGCAGGTCAACCAGCACCTGATAGCGATGAGCCAGGAGCTGGATATACCGCTGGTCGCCACCAACGACGTCCACTATGTCAACCGCGAGGACGCCTCCGCCCACGACCTGCTGCTCTGCATCGGCACCAACTCCTCTATCCTTGACCAGAAGCGGATAAAGATGGCCGGCGACTTCTATTACCTCAAGAGCCCCGAGGAGATGGCGGCGCTTTATCAGGATATCCCCCAGGCGCTGGAGAACACCGAGCGCATCGCCGAGATGTGCAACCTCAAGCTGGAGTTCGACCGCCTCCACCTCCCCGAGATAGCTTTGCCCGAGGGTAAGACCGCCGACCAGGTCCTGGCCGACCTCTGCCACCATAGCCTGGCTAACTACTACCCCGACCCGTCGCCGGAGATAAAACAGCGGCTCGATTACGAGCTGGAGGTAATCAAGCAGACCCAGTTCGCCAACTACCTGCTCGTGGTCTGGGATATTATCTCCTTCGCCAAGGAGCGTAAAATCCTCTTCGGCGTCAGGGGCAGCGCCGCCGCCAGCATCATCCTGCGCTGCCTGGGCATCACCGAGGTCGACCCCATCGAGAATAAGCTGGTCTTCGAGCGCTTTCTTAACCTGGAGCGCCAGGAGATGCCCGATATCGACCTGGATTTCGAGGACTCCCGCCGCGACGAGGTTATCGCCTACGTCTCGGAAAAATACGGCAAGGACCACGTCGCCCAGATTATCACCTTCGGCACGCTGGGCGCGCGGGCGGCGCTGCGGGATGTGGGGCGGGCGCTGGGTATGGCCTACGGCGATGTCGACCGCGTCGCCCGTCTGGTGCCCTTCCGCCCGGGGATAACCCTGGAGAGAGCCCTGGAGGAGAACAGCGAGCTGCGGGCTATCTACGGCGAGGATAAAATCATCCGCAAGCTGGTCGATTCCGCCCAGAGGCTGGAGGGCATCGCCCGCCACGCCAGCACCCATGCCGCCGGCGTGGTCATCTCCAAGCAGCCGTTGACCAGCTATGTCCCCCTGCAGAGGGCGAGCCGGGGCGACGGCGAGACCACGGTGATGACCCAGTTCTCCATGGAGGATATCGCCCGTATCGGGCTGCTCAAGATGGACTTCCTGGGGCTGGCTAACCTGACCATCCTGGGCAGGGCTAAAGAGATTATCGCTCAGAGCCGGGGCGTCGATGTCGACCTGCATAATATCCCCATGGACGACGCCAAGACCTTCGAGCTTTTGTCTTCGGGGGAGACGGTGGGGGTGTTTCAATTAGAGGGGGCGGGTATGCGCCGCTACATCAAGGAGCTAAAGCCCTCCAACTTCGGCGACATCGCCGCCATGATTGCCCTCTACCGCCCGGGGCCCATGGAGCATATTCCCACCTTTATCAAAGCCAAGCACGGACTGGAGCCCATCCACTATCCCCACCCGACACTGGCCAGTATATTAGAAGAGACCTACGGAGTAATCGTCTACCAGGAGCAGGTGTTGTTTATCGTCCAGGCGCTGGCCGGCTACAGCCTGGGGCAGGCCGATATCTTCCGCAAGGCGATGGGCAAGAAGATTGCGGCGGTAATGAAGAAGGAGGAGCGTAATTTTATGAGCGGCGCCAGGGAGATGGGCTATTCCTCCCAGGTCGCCGAGGAGGTCTTTGCCCTTATCGAGCCCTTCGCTGGCTACGCCTTTAACAAGGCGCACAGCTTCAGCTATGCCCTTATCGCCTACCAGACCGCCTATCTCAAAGCGAATTACCCCGCCGAGTATATCACCGCCTTTCTCATTACCCACGCCGACCAGCAGGATAAAGTCGCCACCGCCGTTGCCGAATGCCGCCGCCTGGGTATCGAGGTTCTGCCCCCCGACGTAAACCGCAGTCAGGTCGACTTTTCTATCGAGCCCCAGGGCGAGAGCGGCACCACCGCCATACGCTTCGGGCTGAATGCGATTAAGAATGTGGGGGTGGGGGCGGTGGAACCGCTGGTCGCCGAGCGAAATAAGGGGGGCGAGTTCGAGTCTATCGACGACCTCTGCCGCCGCACCGACCTGCGGAGCTTGAACCGGCGGGCGATGGAGAGCCTGATAAAGGCGGGCGCCTTCGACAGCCTGGGCGACCGCGGCGCCCTGCTCGCCAGCGTCGGGCGCATACAATCCCTGGCCCAGCGGGAGCAGCACCTGCGGGAGACGGGGCAGTCCACTATGTTCGACCTCTGGGGGGAGAGTATGCCCACCCCTGTGCCCAGCCTCGAGCTGGAGACGGCTGAAATCTCAACCAAGGATAAACTCGACTGGGAGAGGGAGCTGATGGGGGTCTATCTCTCCGAGCACCCCTTCGCCGCCTTTGCCGCCAAGGTGGCGGCGGAGAATACCGTCCTCTGCGGGCATGTCGACGCCGAGCTGGTGGGGCAGACCATCCTGGTGGCGGGTATGGTGGCTTCGGTGCACCAGTCGTTTACTCGGGACCGCCGTCCCTTCGCCAGCGTCATGCTGGAGGACCTCGACGGCCGGGTGGAGGTTATGGTCTGGCCCGATGTCTATGCCGGCACCCGGGAGCTCTGGCAGGAAGGCACTATAGTGCTGGTGGAAGGCAAGGTGAGGGTCCGAAATGACCGGTTGCAGCTTAGCTGCGATAACGTGCGCCGCTACCAGCCCGAAGCCGCCCCTGAAAAAGCCCGGCCCGAGGCGGAGAAGCCCAAAGCCCCCGCGCCCAAGAGCCGCCTGACCATAAGCATCAAGCAGACCGAGAATATCGACAACGATGTCGCCTGCCTGAATAAATTGGTCGATACCCTGAGGGTCTTCCCCGGGGAGGACGAGGTCAACATGTGCGTCGTCAACGGGGATAGGGTGGTCAACCTCAAGCTCTCCAATATATACACCGAATACTGCCCCGAGCTGCACCAGCGCCTGGTGGAGCTGGTGGGGGAGGCGGGGCTGAAGGTGGTGACCAGTGGCTGAGCCGGGGAGCGGGAAAGAGGCGCCGGCGGGACACCGCAAGAGATTGCGGGAGAAGTTCATCAGGTCGGGGCTGGCCGGCTTTCACGACTATGAACTCGTCGAGCTGCTGCTTACCCTGGGCTCGCCGCGCAAGGACTGTAAGCCGCAGGCGAAAGAAGCCATAAAGAGATTCAAGACGCTGAGGGGGGTGCTATCGGCTTCGCCCGAGGAATTGCAGCAGATAGACGGCATCGGGCCTCATAACGCCCTGGGCATCAAGCTGGTATCCGAAGTAGCCCGGGAGTTTCTCAAGCAAAAGATTGTGGCTAAGCCCGCCTATAAGTCGGCGCGGGAGATTTTCGATTACCTCTACCACTCCATGCGCGACCTCAAGAAGGAGGTCTTCAAGGTTATCTACCTAAACAGCCAGAGCCAGATTATCGATATCGCCGACATCGCCCAAGGTACGGTGGACAAGGGGATGGTCTCCCCCCGCCAGGTGATGGAGAGCGCCATAAAGCATAACGCTGTGTCGCTGATTCTCGCCCACAACCACCCTTCGGGCAACCCCGAGCCCAGCCAGAGCGACGAGCAGATAACCAGGGACCTGGTCTTTGCCGGGGGCATTATGCAGATAAGGGTCCTGGACCATATCGTCATCGGCGAGAATAGATACTACAGCTTCGCCGTGGAGGGGCTAATCGAGAAATACGAGGGGGACTTCCTGGACCTTAAGCTTAAGGGGGTATCCGAGGCGAAACGGAGGCTTTACCGCGCTAAAGTATTGCCCCCCGAGCTTCACTGGCGCCCCTGACTAAAAAAGGGCGATAACAGAAACTAACCTTTTGCCGCTGCCATCGTTATAATAGAGTGGAAAGATAAAGAGCAAATTAATTGAGGAGGACGCGATGAAAAGAGTTTTGCTTTTGGTCACCCTGGTGGTGTTGACTCTTGGTCTGGTGGCGGGGTGCGTGGGGGTTAAGACCTACAAGAATGTCGGGGAGGATATAAAAATCGGCGTGGGCCAGGAGTTTATTATCGCCCTCGGCTCCAACCCCACTACCGGTTACAGCTGGCAGGCAAGCTACGACGAGAGCATGCTGGAGCTGGTCGGCGGCGAGCCCACTTATGAGGCGGAGGAGACAGGCGACGATGTCGTCGGCGCTGGTGGTATCGAGAGCTTCCAGTTCCGGGCGCTGGAGGTTGGGGAGACCGAGATAACCCTGACCTATGCGCAGCCCTGGGAGGGCGGCGGAGTGGACGAGACCAAGGTATTTACCGTTGTTATCGAATAACCTTTGATTAGCGATGAGCTTCCAGGCGGAGCAGGGACTTTTTCATCCCCACCCCACCGCTGTAGCCGCCGAGCCCGACATCGCTAACCACCCGGTGGCAGGGAATGATAACGGGCAGGCAGTTCCGGGCCAGGGCCTGCCCCACCGCCCGCGCCGCCCCGATTTTACCCAATCTTTCGGCTATCCAGCCGTAGCTCCTGGTTTCCCCGTAGGGGATGAGACGGGTAAGCCGCCAGACCTGGCGCTGGAAAGGGGTGGCTGAGGAGAGGTCGAGCTCGTCGGGGAAGTCTACCCGCTGCCCGGCAAAATAAGCCCTGAGGCGTTCTATTGTCTCACGAAAGGGTTTTTCGGAACGTGTGGCTGACTTTAGCCTCTCACCCAGCAAGCGCTCGGCTTCCCGGGCGGAGGATTGGGGCGGGGTGGCGGCGAGCAGTCCCGAATCAGAGCCCAATATCCCCACCCAGCCCATAGCGGTATTGAAAATGGTGTAGTATAGTTCCCTTACCATAAGCGACAGCGGCTAATGAGGAAGGTTAAGACCGGCTCGGTTGCCTTCGCTTTGGTTGCCTTCGCCGTTGTAGATAAGCTGCCAGGAAGATAAAGACAGCACCCAGGACGATACAAACTAATATCTTAATTATTCTCGGTATGTCCATGGTCAGGAAGAAGGCAAGGGTGAATATGCCAGAAAGGGAGGAAAGCCAATACATCACTACATGGGCCTTAATCGCCTTTATCTTGGCTGCCCGGTAGATTATCCAGCCGATAAGAGCCAGCAATAAAAGTATAGCTAAAAATATAACTAGACCTATCATCATATATTCACCAGCCTATTTTCTCAAAGTATTTCCCCAGGAAGCCGAGCACGCCCACTATCAGAAAGAGGCAAACCAGCCTCCCCGGCTCGGAGAGGTATTTCACATACTCTACCGCTAGATAGCCTATGCCGGAGATACACAGCAATACGCCGAAGCCATATAAAATATAAGTCCTCATCTTCTTAATCCCGTTATCACTCTATGATTAAGGAAGGTGGCACACTATCTCTGTAGTACTCCTCAGGATAATAGAAATCCACCACTATCCTTCTTGTCACCTCTCCCCAGCTAATTTTTATCGTATACTGGTTGGATGTACCAGCTACAGGCTCTTCTAACTCCTCGGCTGATAGTTCCCACTCCGCTATTGCCTTATCAAACGGCCCTATGGATTTTTCTTCAGAAAACAGGTCAAAGAGCTTTTCGTTCTCCTGCCATACTGATGCCTGAACCAGAGTGGAATAAGAGGCAAAGCGGCGGTTATCAATTTCATAGCGGAAGGATACATTCTGCCCCCACTCTGCTGATATGTAGTAATCGATTTCGTATCCGGCAGGGGCGTCACGCTGAGGCAGCCAGTAATCAGGCTCTATTATCTGTTCCTGCTCGCCGACGGTTACATAGGTGGTATCGTAGATGCCCATATAGCCATCAACAAAGAATATGGCGATAAGGGCAAGGAAGCAAGCCAGAGCCAGATATAAGAATATGTTTTTTCGCATTGGCTATATTATATCATAGGGGCAAGTAAAAAACACCAGCCTCAGATTTTTAGCCCATCTCGGGCTCGATAAGCCCGTAGTTGCCGTCGTGGCGGCGGTAGAGCAGGTTGAGCTCCTCGCTTTCGGCGTTAAAGAAGAGGAATAAGGCGTGCCCCAGGAGCTCCATCTGGTCGATGGCTTCGGCGGCCGACATCGGTTTGACGGCCAAGCGCTTGACCTTGACCACCTTGCCCATGGGCGGAGCCTCTTCCTTAAGTTCGTCCCTGGCCAGCGAGCTGCCCTTGCCTTTCTCGTAGAGCTTGCCCTTGTAGCGCTCAATCTGCCGATTGATGACCGCCGCCACTTTATCAATCGCCGTGGGCAGGTCTTCCCCCCGCTCCGCCCCCCGGAGCAGGGTGCCGTGGCTATCTATGGTTAGCTGGACGACGAAGTGCTGGTTGGCCGCCCTGGTCTTTTCCCGGGCGATTTCCACCTTGTATTCCAGGATATCGGGCAGGTGGCGCCCCAGTTTGCCCAGCTTGTTTTCGATGAGCTGGCGCACGGTGGGGGTTAGTTCTATGTTTTTAGCCGTTATCTGTAGCTCCATCTTTTCACCCTCCTAGCGCTGGTTCCTTTATCTCTTTAGCGAGCACCAGACCCCATACCGAGCTTGCCCCCGACTCTTTCAGCGCCCGGGCGCAGGCATCGAGGGTTGCCCCCGAGGTGGCGACGTCGTCGATGAGCAGGACCTGTTTTGCTTCCAGGCGGCGGTCGCGGCAGGCAAAGGCGTCGGCGACGTTGCTGCGCCGCTCGTCCACGCTGGGGGTCCGCGTCTGGGGGGTGGTGTAGCGTTCCCTTACCAGGCAGTCATCGACTAGCGGTAAGCCGCTGAGCCTGGACAGCTCCAGGGCCAGCAGGCGGGACTGGTTATAGCCCCTTTCCCGCAGGCGCTTGTGGTGCAGCGGCACCGGCACTAATACCTCTCCGGGGAGGGGATTGGCTGCCAGGTAATCGCCCAGCCACCGGCCGAGTAACGCCGCCATAGCCCTGAGGTTGTTATACTTTAGCCCGTGGATAGCCTGGCGGATGGCGCCGTCAAATTTAAAGGGGGCGCGGATGCCGTCTATCGACGCCTGCCAGCCGACGCAGACGGGACAGATTACGGCGTTGAGCTGGGGCCGACCGCAGCGGGGGCAGAGGGGAGGCGTAATGCGGGCTAGCGACTTGAGGCAGGCAGAACAGATAAAATCCCCCTCCCTTCCACAGCCAACGCACCAGCGTGGAAACAACAGGTCGAGTGCTATCCCCTTGAGTTTGGTTAACTGAGGGAGCACCTTCCGCACCAGCCTAATTCGGGGTAACGGGCCTGGGTTTTAGCGGGCGCGCGGGGTGTGAAGCGTCCCGCTTATGATGGGTTCGTTGACATAAACGTCACCGTTCCTGATTTTAAGGTTGAAACCGCAATCGGGATTGGTGCAAACCCACGCTTTGTAATGAATGGCTGCCCCCTGACTGCCAAAGTCGGACAGGGGCACCAGCTCTCCAGAATTGCATTTCAAGCATTTGGGGAAATTAGATTGTTCCATGAAGTCCTCCTCCCAACCAAAATGGAATCTTATGCAGTATACACTATGCTTTTGCCGTTGGCAAGGGCTGGTCCAGCGCCGCCGAGCTTATCCGGGTGTAGATGGGGCCCTCCCTGGTGAGCTGGCTCTTCATCAGGTTGACGGCTTCCACCATAAAGCTGTGGGCGGCCTCGAATTTGGTTTCGGCGATAAGCTGCCCCAGCCTGGCTCGTTCGTCGGGCGTTGCCTGGTCGCGAACTCGTGCCAGGGTTAGCTGGGGGGTGAAGCGCCTGCCCTCGGGGGGAAAGCCCAGCCCCTCAAGCCCGGACTCGATACGCTGCTGGAGGTGAGCCAGCTTAGCCACCTCCCCGCTCACCCCCACCCATACTATCTGCACCCGCCCGGGGTTGGGGAAAACACCTAATTCCCTGACTTCAAGAGAAAAATAAGACGTCCCCTGCACCGCTTGGGTCATGGCGGCGGTTATTTCCTCCATCCTGTCCGCCGCCACGTTGCCCAGGAACTTCAATGTCAGGTGGATGTGGGTGGGGTCGACCCACTTGACCGGTGCCCGGCTGCCCGCTTTGAGTTGCGCCTGAAGCTCTCTAAGCCCCTTTTTTATCTCTTCGGGGAGCTCGATGGCGATAAAACTGCGCACCTGTTCCATAGTCTAGGACTCTTTTTCGATGCCGAGAAGCCTCAGGGCGTTGCCGGATAACATCAGGTCTTTGGTCTCCTGATTTAAGTCCAGCGCCTCAATCTCCCCGAGCAGGCGGCGCGGCGGCAGCAGGGGGTAGTCGCTGCCGAAGAGGACTTTGTCGGCACCCACCAGCTGGATAACCTGGTTATAGACATCGGGGCTATAGAGAAAGGGAGAAGCGGCGGTGTCAAAATAGACGTTTTTCATCGCCTCTTTGACCTCGGGCATGAGGTTATAGAAGGGCAGCCCCCCGCCCCAGTGGGCGCAGACGATGGTCAGCTGGGGGTGGGCGGCGATAAAGGGGTAGAGTATGTCGGGGGTGATGCCTCCCTTGCCCTGGTATTTATGCCCCACCGGTTCCGAGGCGTGGGTGAGCAGGATGAGGCGGTGGTGGTTGAGCGCCTCGACGAAGGGGTCTATCACCATCTCGTCGGAGAGGTCGAATAGCTGTGTATCCGGTCTCATCTCGCCGACCCCTTTTAGCCCGGCCTGAGCGCAGCGCTCGATTTCGGCGACGGCGGCTTTAACGGATTGGGGCTGGACGGCACAGAAGCCGACCAGCCTCCGGGGGTAGCGGGCGACCGCGTCTATGATATAGTCGTTGGTTTCGACGCAAAGCTCGTGGGTCATCCAGCCGATGTTGAGGATGACCGAGACATCGACCCCGCTTTTATCCATATCGGCGATGAGCTCGTCGGCGGTGGCTATTTTAGCCTCGGGGTTGGAGTAGAGAATAGCAAAGCAGGGGTCGCGCTCGACGTACTGACTGCGCTTCTTCTTTATCTCGGGTGGAAAGACATGGGTATGAAAGTCGACAGTCACAGCCCGATTATAGCAAACGCCCAGCAGGGCTTCAAGCGGCGAAGGGTTAGTCTTCCGTCGCTTCCTCTGCCTTTTCCGCGGCTTCCTTGCCCTCTTCGGTGACCTCTTCGGCGACCGCCTCTGCCTCGGCGGCTACCGCTTCGACGACCGCCTCTGCCTCAACCCTTACCTCGCTGACCTTGACCACCAGCTGGCCGGGTTCGTCCATAACGGTGACCCCGGGGCCGAGGACGATATCTCTGACGAAGATTGACTGATCCACCTCTTCCAGCGGGCTCAAGTCGACCTCAATCTGGGGCGGGAGGTCGTCGGGGAGGCACTCCACGCTCAAGCTGGTGAGGCTGTGGGATATGGTGCGCCCTTTTTCCTTCATGGCCGGGGCTTCGCCAACGAGGATGATAGGCACGTCCACCTTTATCTTCTCCGTCATCTTCACCTCGTAGAAGTCAACGTGGAGCAGCCCTCCGCTACGGGGCTCTTTCTGGATTTCCCGGATGAAGACGCTGCGGGGTTTTTTGTCGCCTTCGACGTCAAGGGCGATAAGCCGGGTCATGCCCGCCCGGGCTATCGTCCGTTGCAGGGTGGGGGTATCGCACTGCAGTGCCAGCGAATCGAGGCCGTGCCCGAAGAGGTGCGCCGGGGTGATGCTCTGGCGGCGTAGAAATCGGGTCTTCTTACCCACTATCTCTCTTTTGCTAGCCTTCAGTGTCAGTTTTTCCATCTGTCTCCTCTGCCCCCGTCTAGTATTGCAGCATTAGTATCAGGCCGGCAATCAGTGTCGCCAGGCCTACAAAAAGTAGAAAGACGAGCCACTTCATGTCCATTAACATTAACACTTTCCCCCGGGCAAAGTCAATTTGAGCCAGCTAGACTTAAGCCTGCAACTATTGTATAATCAAAGCACAGATGGTGAAGAAGTCTTTACCCGAGATGGGCGGCTCGAAATCAACCTCGGCTACAAGTGCAGAAGCCGAGGTTTTTTCTTTATCAGCCTCGGTCGCCGAGATGGAGGCGATGGCTAAAAAGCTGCGCCGCCACATCATCACCATGATAGGCAAAGCGGGCAGCGGCCACCCGGGCGGCTCCCTTTCCGCGGTGGAGATTTTGACCGCCCTTTATTTTAAATTGATGCGGCATAAGCCTCAGGACCCGCATTGGGAGGACAGGGACCGCTTTATCCTGAGCAAGGGGCACGCCGCCCCTCTCCTCTACGCCGTCCTGGCCGAGTGCGGCTACTTTCCTGTAGAAGAGCTGCTCACCCTGCGGCAGCTGGACAGCCGATTGCAGGGGCACACCGACCGCACGATTACCCCGGGCGTGGAGATGTCGGCGGGCTCCCTGGGGCAGGGGTTGTCCTTCGCCCTGGGGGTGGCTCTAGCCGGCCGCCTTGATGGGCAGGACTACCGGGTCTATGTGCTGCTGGGGGATGGGGAGTGTAACGAGGGGCAGGTATGGGAGGCGGCCATGGCGGCCTCCCACTACAGTGTGGATAACCTGACGGCCATAGTGGACAACAACGGCCAGCAGATAGACGGCTGGAACTGCGATGTCATGAGCCTCGACCCCTTCGCCGCCAAGTGGCAGGCCTTCGGCTGGAGGGTCATAGAGGTCGACGGCCACAGTATTCCCCGGCTTATCGCCGCCTTTAAGGAGGCGCAGAAGGTCAAGGGGCAGCCCGTGGTTATCATCGCCCACACCGTGAAGGGTAAAGGGGTCAGCTTTATGGAGAATAACCCCGATTTTCACGGCACCGCCCCCAACACCATGGAGGTGGAGTTTGCCCTGAAGGAGCTGGCATAAGTGGCTGAGGAAGTTTCGGTCAGAGAAGCCTACGGTAAAGCCCTGCTCGAACTGGGCATGGAAAACCACGACGTGGTGGTGCTGGACGCCGACCTTTCGCGGTCGACGATGACCGCCTTTTTCGCCCGCGAGTTTCCCGAGCGCTTTTTCGAGTGTGGCATCGCCGAGCAGAATATGATCGGCATCGCCGCGGGGATGGCGGCGTCGGGCAAGATACCCTTTGCCAGCACCTTTGCCGTCTTTGTCCCCGGGCGCTGTTTCGACCAGGTGCGCATGTCTATAGCCCAGCCCGGACTCAACGTTAAGCTGGTGACCACCCACGGTGGCCTCAGCGTCGGCGAGGACGGCACCTCGCACCAGTCTATCGAAGACCTTTCGCTGATCTGTTCCCTGCCCGGTTTTACCGTTATCGTGCCCGCCGATGCTATCGAGACCACCGAGGCGGTGAAGGCGGCGGCGGCTCATCTGGGGCCTTTTTACATCAGGCTATGCCGTCCCAAGCTGCCGCTGGTCTACGGCGATGACTACCGTTTTAAGCTGGGCAAGGCGGTGGTGATGAGGCAGGGTGGGGATGCCACCATCATCGCCATCGGCCTGATGGTGCAATCAGCTTTGGACGCCGCCCGTAACCTGGAGCGGGAGGGCATCTACTGTCGCGTCTTGAATATGTCCACCCTCAAGCCCATCGATGAGGCGGCCATAGTTCAGGCTGCCGCCGAGACCCGAGCCATCGTTACCGCCGAGGAGCACCTGGAGCACGGCGGCCTGGGCAGCCTGGTGGCTCAGGTAGTGGTCAGGCACCAGCCGGTGCCTATGGAGTTCGTCGCTATCAAGGATACGTACGCCAAGTCGGGCAAGCCCTCCGAGCTGCTGGAGAGATACGGGCTGACCGAGAAGGATATCGAGCGGGCGGTAAAACTGGCGCTGGCCAAGAAGCGCTAGTGGCTTCAGGGTCCGGGGGTCGCCGCCAGCCACCTCGTCCTCAGGAAATGGGTAAAGCCCACCAGGCAGGGCAGGGCGATACTGTAGACTATGAGCACCCCGGAAAGCCCCACCAGCCAGCAGACTAAGGGCAGCGGCACGAAGATAAAGGCGGCGGCTTTGGTGGTATCCCGGAAGATAAAGTGAGCCAGTATGGCTGGCGCGGCTACTATCAGCATGGGAATGGTGAGCACCGCCAGTAGTACCCCGATGGTGGTTGATTCCCCCCGACCTCCCCGGAAGCCGAGAAAGATGGGCCAGTTGTGGCCGAAGACAGCGGCGGCTCCCGCCAGCAGGACGACTGCCTGGGGGGCATCTGCCGCCTGGGCGATAAGCACCGCCAGCGCTCCCTTGGCGGCGTCGACAATGCCCACCATCACTCCTACCCTGGGTCCGAGCTGGCGATAGGCGTTAGCCGCCCCCATGTTGCCGTCGCCAATATGCCTGATGTCGATGCCCTTTAAGGTCCGCCCGGCAATATAGGCGGTGGGGACGGAGCCCAGAAAGTAAGCCAGTAATACTATCAGCCAGGGCATAGCACTCTCTTATTGGTGCCGGGGGTGGGACTCGAACCCACAAGGACTAGGTCCGGCGGATTTTAAGTCCGCTGCGTCTGCCAATTCCGCCACCCCGGCATCTGACAGGGGTATTCTACCGCTTTTGGATAGGGCGTTCAAGCTAGCATAGGTGAATCATAGGACGCTGTGTGCGCTGGATGCGAATTCATAATATGACAGTTGACAGGGATGAGAATAGTGGTATTATCTAACTAAACATAATATCAGAGTTGCAGGAGTAGGATGGGTACTATATACGAATGGACGTTCTTCTTAGCCCTAGGACTGCTTGCCATAGTGGTGACGATATTCGTTTTTGCTGTATCTCTACTTGGTCGTGCTCTAGAAACGGCTTCAAGGGAACAAGAAAAAACTACCAAAGAACAGAAAGAGACCACAGAAAAGGAAATTGCTGCGATACAAAAACAGATTTCTGATTTAGGAAAGAAAGGACGAATTGATAAAGAAAAACTTAAAGAGCTGGAGAAAAAGCTTAAACAACTGAGAAAACAGGAAGAAAAATTTGAAAAGAAATTGGGCAGGATTGGGAAAACCCCGGAATTGCTCACAGTAAAAGGCGGGGTAGTTCCCTGTGGTGGTTGCTTATTAGCAGCACTAGTCCTCACTAGCACAGCTTGGTATTTATCCACTATTGAGAACCTTATCTGGGCCCTGGACGTTCCTATCTGGATTCTGGGGTTGGCAGCCATAGGCTACACCATTTCTCGAATTTACCAATGTTTAAGAGTGATTGAGAGCGTGGCTATAACTTCCGAGGAGGCGGCTTTAGCTAGAGAAACGAAAGCGCTTAAGGGAGCTCTAGTGGAATTTGAGGAGGGAAAGAAACCAAAACTGAGGCTAGCTCTGGCAGATAAGAAATTTCCGCTACGTGTGCGGGCTGATTCGGAGTCGAGTTTTAAGCTAAACTTGGATTTAGTAAAAGGAGAGCTTGCTGAATACGTGGATGTTCACGTGTGTCTTCCGCCGGGTTTTGGTTTTCCAAACGAAGAAACGAGCACCCTGCCCTCAAACCATGATTATCCAAATTACATTGTAATGATATGGCATGAAGACAGGATTATTCCACCTTTGTATTATTGGCGAAACATAACATTTAAGTCGCCTTCGACTAAAGGTAGCTATAGTATCATTTTCTACAAATTCTGTAGGGGTTTTGCAGCTTCGCCAGAAGAGGGAGAGGTAATAGTAGAATAGAGCTTGGCTTCTGCTGAAAGAGAAGGTTACACTAATAAATGGAGGCGACGACCGGATTCGAACCGGTGTATAGGGGTTTTGCAGACCCCCGCCTTAACCACTTGGCTACGTCGCCCCTAAAAAGATTTCTTTTCAAACCCACAAAAATCTTCGATTTTTGCGGGGACCCTTTCTTTTGGAGCGGAAGACGAGATTCGAACTCGCGACCCTCTCCTTGGCAAGGAGATGCTCTACCACTGAGCCACTTCCGCAATATTGGTGCCGAGGCGGAGATTTGAACTCCGACGAGCTTACGCTCACCACCCCCTCAAGATGGCGTGTCTACCGATTCCACCACCTCGGCCTTTTTTAACGGTTTGCCTCGTCTTTGCTTAAGGCAGCACTAGCCGCACTTTAGCTCACCAGATAGTATAAGTCTCTTATAGACTGTCGTCAAGGCATATTCCGTGTCTGAGCGCTCTCACCCGATAGGCATGATCAGGTTAGATGAGCTTGACAATTTGACAGGATAGTGGTATTGACTAGTGTGTGACTATAGGCATACAACAGCTACAAAAGATACTTTAGGCAAATTTGAGAGCTTTAACAGCTTAATCCGTAAATTGGCGGCGGTCGGTTTTAAGGCGACTTCATCGTAGGTAAGGACCAGGCGAAAAGGGGGGAAAAGGCGATGAAGAGGTTATTAGGGCTTCTATTAGTTAGCACAGCGGCTAGCTGCTCTCGGCAGATGGCTCAGGTACTGGTAGAACTGAGGCTAGAGGGGAGGGCAGTAGAATGAGAGCCATTGGGGAGGAGGAAAAGCGCCAGCGGGCCGAGGAAACATTGCGGGAGAGCGAAGCCAGGTACCGGGCGGTGATTGAGGGAGCGCACGATATGATACAGAGTATCAGCCTTGATGGTCGCATCATCTTCGTCAATAAGTCATGGCGGGATACGCTGGGTTACACCGAAGCCGAGCTGTCGAGCCTGAACCTGTTTGATATCATTCATCCCGACTCCCTGGCGCACTGCCGGGAACTATTCGCCGAGGTTATGAGCGGAAAGTCTGTCCACGGCATAGAGGCCGTTTTTTTGACCAAGGATGGGCGGAAGATTCTGGTGGAAGGGAATGCCGCGCCGCGTTATATCGGCAAAAAGGTGGTGGCCTCCCAGGGTATCTTCCGCGATGTTACCGAGAGTAAGCTAAAAGAAAAGGATTACCAGAATATTATCCACACTACCACAGATGGTTTCTGGATTGTGGATAGCGCGGGGCGCTTTCTGGATGTGAATGATGCTTATTGCGCTCTCGTTGGCTACAGCCGCGAAGAGCTGCTGAATATGAGAATTACGGACATCGAAGCCGTGGAGAAGCCGGAAGACACAGCCCGGCGCATCCGTCGGATTATTAAGACTGGGCATGACCGCTTTGAGACGCGTCATAAATGTAAGGATGGCAGAATTGTGGACATAGAAGTCAGTACCACTTATGCCGGTGCTGGCGATGGCCGTCTCTTTGTGTTCATTCGTGACATCACCGTGCGCAAGCAGATAGAGGATGAGCTCCAGGCGGAGAAGAATAAGCTGCAATCAGTAATAGATGCCATGGTGGACCATCTCACCATCCGAGATAAAGACTATAACCTTATCTATCAGAGTGAGTCGTCACAGGGAGTATTTGGTAACCACCTGGGGGAGAAATGCTACCGGGTCTATGAGGGCCAAGACGAGTTTTGTGATAACTGCCCGGTAGAAAAGGCGTTTAAGGACGGTAAGTCACATACTTCGGAGAGGAAGACGGTAACGCCTTCAGGGGAGGTTATCTTCTGGGAGACTACGGCTAACCTCATTAGAGATGCCAAGGGAGAAATAGTTTCCTGCCTTGAGGTTGCCAGGGATATCACCGAGCGCAAGCGGGCAGAAGAAGCGCTGGCCGATGAAGCCACCCGCCGGCGTATTCTTATCGACCAGTCCCTGGACGGGATAGTTATCCTCGATGAGAATTCAAAAGTTTATGAGGCAAACCAGAAATTTTGCGAGATGCTTGGCTACACCCCTGAGGAAGTCCGTGAACTCCACACCTGGGATTGGGATACCCAGTGGACAAAGGAGCAGCTGCTCGAGATGGGACGGAATGTTGACGAGGCCGGTCTCCACCTGGAGACGTATCACCGCCGTAAGGACGGCACGATATTTGACGTTGAAATCAGCATCAACGGGGCCATGTGCGCGGGGCAGAAGCTTATCTTCTGCGTGTCCCGGGACATCACCGCGCGTGAGCAGGCGGAGGCGGCGCTGAAGGAGTCCGAGGAGAAGTACAAGACCCTGGTCGAAGCCACCAGCGATATAATATGGGAGGTGGATAGAGATGGGTGGTTTAGCTTCGTCAGCCCCAAGATGAAAGATGTCCTGGGTTATGAGGTGGATGAGGTGGTGGGCAAAATGAGGACGCTCGACCTTATCCCTAAAGGGGAAGCGCGAAGGTGGCTTAAGCGTTTCAAGGAGGTTAATGCGAAAAGGACGCCCTTCTTCGGCTTTGAGATTGCCCATCTCCACAAGAATGGCACCTATGTCATCTTTGAGACGAGCGGCATTCCCCTTTTTGATAGCGCGGGAAATCTCAAGGGCTTTGTCGGTATTAATAAGGACATCACCGAGCGCCGGCAGATGCAGGAGCAGCTGGTCATCGCCGACCGGCTGGCTTCGGTCGGCGAGCTGGCGGCGGGTATCGCCCACGAGCTGAATAACCCGCTGACGGGCGTCATCGGTTTTTCCCAGCTGCTGCTGGACAAGGAGATGCCTGCAGACATTAAGGAAGACATTGAGGTGGTCTATAGTGAAGCCCAGCGCGCCTCCCAGGTGGTGAAGAACCTGCTCACCTTCGCCCGAAAGCACACCGCCGCCAAGGAGAAGGTGAATATAAACGACATCATCAATAAGGTGCTGGAACTGCGCGCCTACGAGCAGAAGCTGGAAAGCATTACGGTCGATGCCCGCCTTGATGCCAACCTGCCCGAGGTTATGGCCGACTATTTCCAGCTGCAACAGGTGTTCCTTAACATTGTCATCAATGCCGAGTACTTCATGAAGGAAGCCAACCATAAAGGTAATCTGACCATCACTACGGAAAAGGTGGGCAACAAGATTAGGGCTTCCTTTGCCGATGACGGGCCCGGAATTGCCGATGAGAATCTGGGGCACCTCTTTGACCCCTTCTTTACCACCAAAGAGGTGGGCAGGGGGACGGGGCTGGGGCTGAGTATCTGTCACGGCATAGTTGCCGAGCACGGCGGTAGGATATACGTCGAGAGCGAGCTGGGTAAGGGCGCCGCCTTTATCGTGGAGCTGGCCATCGGCGCCGCTGAGAGGAAGGGGGGTGCGGCATGAAAAACCCTGATGCCAGCGCCGGCAGGGTGCTGGTGGTTGAAGACGAACCCTCAATCAGTCAGATCTGCTTAAGGACGCTTAGCGGGGAGGGGTTTGAGGTGGATATCGCGGCGAACGGGGCCGAGGCCCAGGAGAGGCTGAAGGCAAAGGACTACGACATTTGCCTTGTCGATATCATTACCCCGGTGATGGATGGTAAGCGGCTTTTCCGCTGGATAACCGAAAAACACCCCGAGATGGCGACGAGGGTGATATTCACCACCGGAGATTCGATAAACCCGGATACCAGAATTTTCCTGGAGCAGGCGGGCCGGCCATTGCTGCCCAAACCGTTTACCCTGGACGAGCTGAGAAACGTGGTCAGGGAGACCTTGAGTCAGGCAGGAAAATGGACAGAAAAAAAGGGGTAATACTCCTCGTTGACGATGAGGCGATGATAAGGCGGCTGCTTAGCCAGAAGCTGTCGGCCGAAGGCTACCGCTGTGAGGAGGCTGCTAACGCGGGGTAGAAGCTGGTCTTCTGCGTGTGCCGGGACATCACCGAGCGCAAGCAGGCAGATGGAGCAAATCGTTCAGGAGGCTCGTGAATATGCGGAGAGTATCGTGTCTACGGTGCGTGACCCTCAGGCAACTAACCCCGGCTCAGGTTGGACTTCAACAATAGCAGCGATAGGCTTGCCCGCGATGCCTGACTGGGCCGCGATAATCGCCGCATGGGTGCGGCTACGTGCCTGCAGCTTGTCGATAACGTTTCCGACGTGTTTCTTGGCAGTGTCCAAGGTGATGCAGAGAGTTCCGGCGATTGCTTTGTTTGAGTCTCCGTTCCCCATGAGCCTGAGCACATCGACCTCCCTGGGGGTGAGGTGAGCAGCCTCAGCCGTGCGCTCGGCAAGCGTCATCCGCCCGTTTTGAATCAGGTCGTCCACGGCCTTGCGCAGCAATTCCGTCTTCATCTGCGCCCCGCCCTTGCCCACTTGATGGATACTCTGCAGCAGCGTTTCCGGCGTCATGTCCTTGAGAAAGATGTACCCCCCCGCGCCCGCCTGGATGGCGTCAATGACATTGGAATCGTTGTCGAACTCCGTCAGCACCAGGACCGAGACCCCTAAGAATTCGTCCTTGATAAGC
>JALHSZ010000031.1 GCA_022865485.1 Dehalococcoidales bacterium
GACTCATTTTCTTTTCAATAACTTCGGGCTGGCTATCATCGCTCTGACGCTTATCGTTAACGGCCTGATGTTCCCTCTGACCCTGAAGCAGATTCGCGCTTCCAAGGCAATGCAGGATATGCAGCCCAAGATTGCCGAGCTTAAGAAGAAGTACGGCAAAGACAAGGAAAAAATGGCCCGGGAGCAGATGAAGCTATACAAGGAGTCGGGGGTAAGTCCGGCCGGCTGCCTGCTGCCGATGTTAATCCAGATGCCCATCTGGATTGCCCTGTTCCAGTCAATCATGCGGGTGCTGGCGGTAATCCCGGAGAATCTGGCGGGGCTTTCCCACTATCTCTATTCCTGGCCGGTAGTGTATTCCACGCTGCCCCTGTCCAATGACTTCCTCTGGTTGAACCTGGCTAGCGGCGACATGTTCCTGGCGTTGCTGGTGGGCGCCTCGATGTGGGTGCAGCAGAAGATGGTGATGACCCCATCGCCCGACCCCGCTCAGAAGACCCAGAGCAGCTTGATGCTCTGGATAATGCCCATTATGTTTGCCTGGTTGTCCCTTTCCTTCCCCAGCGGGCTGGCCCTTTACTGGGTGACTTCGAACCTGTTTAGAATCGGTTTGCAGTACTGGATCGGGGGATGGGGAGGCCTGGTGAAGTCATCGCCCAAGAGGGATTCCGGCCGGGATCGGGATAAGAAGTATAAACAGCGCATCGCTGCGGTAGAGGGAGTGTCTACGGGCGGTGCTGATGTCGTGCCCAGTTCGGCACGGGAAGAGGATGTGAGCCATGAAGAGTCTGGAGTCGAGCGGCCGGACAGTGGAGGAGGCTATCCAAAAAGCCTTAGAGACACTAAACCTAAGTCGCGAAGAGGTGGAGGTCACCGTCGTAAAAGAGGGTAAGCACGGTATCCTGGGTCTGGGAGCCGAGGAGGCTATGGTAAGAGTTGAGCCTCTGGCCAGCGCACCGGAGAATATGGACGATATGGCCAGAGAGGTCCTGGAGACCCTTCTAGCCCGGATGGGGGTGACGGCTTCGGTGGCCTGTCAGAGCAAGCCCCCGGTGGGGGGTGGTGAGGGGGCCGGCGCGGTCATTACCCTTGATGTGACCGGTGACGACCTCGGTATCCTTATCGGGCGGCGGGGGCAGACACTTTCCTCTCTACAGTACGTCGTCAGGCTTATCCTGGCCCATCAGACTCAAGCCAGGGTGCCGATAGTTATTGACGTCGAGGGCTATAAACAGCGCCGCTACGAGGCGTTGCAGGCTTTAGCCCAGCGCATGGCGGAGCAGGTCAAGGCCAGGGGCAGACCGTTTACCCTGGAGCCGATGCTGGCTTACGAGAGGCGTATTATCCACCTGGCTTTAGCCGATGACCCCGATGTCACCACTGAGAGCGTTGGCGAGGGCGAGACGCGCAAGGTGGTCATTATGCCCCGTGAGTCATAGCTAGACGGGTGGCATCGACAGTCGCCCGATAGGCTAGTTGTGATTGATTAGAAAGTAATGGGGGAAAGGGGGCAAGAAATGGCCAAGATTGACTGGGCGGGGCTTACTCAGGAGATGGAGCGTTTGCTTCATCTGAAAGCAAGCCCCGTTGCCTACAAGAGGCTGGAGAGGGTGGAGAAGCTGGATAAAATACCGGGGGTGATGCGCCTCGACCGCAGGGCTTCTTTTTGCCAGGTGCCGGCTATGGTCCGACCCATGGGTTTGACAGTGGGGGCGACCAGAGACAACTTCGGCGAGCGTTGCGCTCGAATCAATGGTCTGGCGCCGACTACCGAGAAGCAGGTCGCCTGGGAGGCGGAATCCTTCGCTAATACCTGGTTTGCCAACGTGGGAGAAGCCAGAAAGCAGATGGCGGCATATCCCGTAGTCCCGGCCGGAGAGGCCCTCGTGCTCTCGCCCTTGGCGGCGGGGAAGTTCGAGCCCGATGTTATCTTAATCTACGCTAACCCGGCGCAAATGATGTTGCTCATGAACGGGCTCCAGTTTAAGGACTACGAGCGCTTTCAGTTTTTCTTCATCGGCGAAGGCTCTTGTGCCGATGGACTGGCGCAGTGTTATACCAGCGGCAAGCCCGCCCTGGCTATTCCCTGCCTGGCAGAGCGGTCGTTCGGCGCCGTTACCGAGGATGAGCTGGTTATGGCGTTGCCACCGGGAATGATGGCCAAGGCGGTCGAAGGATTGCAGGCGCTTCAGGCAAGGGGCATTGGCTACCCTATTATGTATCTGGGGCCCCTGTGCGATCCCTCGCCGGTGCTGATGCAGATATACCCCGAGTGGTGGGAGCGCCGTTGACCTCGGATATAAGCGCTTGTTTTATTTTTCGAGCTGTGCTAACCTTTAGCGGTAAAGGCAGTGACGGAGAAGAGTAGGGGGAGAGCGGGCAACTAAAGCGAGTCTGGTAGGGTGAAAGCAGACGTTACTGTCCCCTGAAAATCACTCCCGAGCCACCAACCGAACGGTGCCAGCACCCAGTAGGCCTGGTCGGTAGAGTCAACCGTTATCACTGACGGGGGCATTAGAATGTGCCCTGGAAGGAGCGCTCCTTCTTTGAAAGGAGAAATAGGGTGGTACCGCGGGTAAAATCCCGTCCCTAGAGGGCGGGATTTTTTGATATACAGGGGGTGTTATGTTTGAGCCTGTCGGCAGTAAAGTGAATTTTCCGCAGGTCGAGGAGAAAATCCTCAGCCTGTGGAAGGATAAGAATATTTTCGAACGCAGCCTGGAGGCACGGCGGGACGGCCATCTCTTTGTCTTCTATGAGGGGCCGCCGACGGCTAACGGCAGCCCGGGGATACACCACGTGCTGGCGCGCGTCTTTAAGGACATCATTCCCCGCTACAAGACGATGAAGGGCTATTATGTGCCGCGCATCGCTGGCTGGGACACTCACGGTTTGCCCATAGAGCTGGAGGTGGAGAAGGCGCTGGGGCTTAGCAGCAAGAAGGACATCGAGCGCTACGGCATCGATAAGTTTAACGCCCGCTGCCGCGAGAGCGTCTTCAGCTACCTCAAGGAGTGGGAGGCGATGACCGAGCGCATTGCCTTCTGGGTCGACCTGGAGAACGCCTATGTCACCATGAAGAACGACTACATCGAGACCGTCTGGTGGGCGATAAAGACGATGTGGGATAAGGGCTTAATATACCAGGGCCATAAGGTTACCCCCCACTGCCCCCGCTGCGGCACCTCGCTTTCGTCCCACGAGGTCGCCCTGGGCTATAAGGATGATACCGAGGACCCTTCAGTTTACATAAAGTTTAAGGTGGTTAAATCGCCAGTCAAGCTGCCTTCGGATAAGCCAGTCTACCTGCTGGCCTGGACGACTACCCCCTGGACGTTACCTGGCAATACTGCCTTAGCCGTATCCGCCGACGCCGAATACGCCGTTTTGGAAAGCGAAGACGATTACCTTGTCATGGCTTCGACGCTGGTGGGGGTGGTGGGGCTTGAGGGCTACAAGGCGGTAAAGAAGTTGAAGGGGAGCGAGCTGGTGGGTGTCGAATACGAACCATTGTTTAACCCTCATGAGTTCGGGGTGGAGCGACGGCGCATGAGCCAAGGGATGCCGCTACAGGAAGCGGCCAGGGACTTGACCTATAAAGTAATCGCCACCGATTTCGTCTCTCTGGAGGAGGGGACGGGGATAGTGCACATGGCGCCCGCTTACGGCGAGGTTGACTATGAAACCGGACTGGAAAACGGGCTGGACTTCGTCCACACCGTGGACTTGCAGGGCATTGTTATCGGGGATTATCCCTTTACTGGCAAATTCGTTAAAGACGCCGACCCCATGGTGCTCGAAGAGCTGGAGAAAAAGAATCTGCTCTTCCGCAGCGAGAAGATAACTCACACCTATCCCTTCTGCTGGCGCTGCGAGACGCCGCTGCTCTACTATGCCAAGCAGACCTGGTATATCCGGACGACGGCGGTAAAAGACGAGCTGATTGCCCGCAACGAGGAGATAAACTGGTATCCGGAGCATATCAAGTACGGGCGCTTCGGCGACTGGCTGCAGAATAACGTCGACTGGGCTTTCTCCCGGGAAAGGTACTGGGGAACGCCGCTGCCGGTTTGGCACTGTGAGTCCTGCGGTCACTACGAGTGCGTGGGTGGCATAAAAGAGCTTAAAGATAGGCCGGGCTTTTCCGGGTTCAAAGAGCCTTTGGATTTGCACCGACCCTTTGTCGACGGGCTGAGCTTCGATTGCCCGAAATGCGGGGCCAGGATGCAGCGGGTGACCGAGGTAATCGACTGCTGGTTCGATTCCGGAGCCATGCCCATCGCCCAGCACCACTATCCCTTTGAGAACGAGACATTGCTTGAGGACGGGCGCTTCCCCGCCGATTTTATCAGCGAGGCGGTCGACCAGACGCGGGGTTGGTTCTATAGCCTGCATGCTATAGCCACGCTGCTCTTTAATAAACGCTGTTATAGCAACGTTATATGCCTGGGACATGTCCTCGACGCCAAGGGCGAGAAGATGAGCAAGGCCAAGGGGAATATTATTGAGCCCTGGGCGGTCATCAATAAATACGGGGTCGATGCCCTGCGCTGGTATTTCTTCACCAGCACGGCGGCGGGCAACGTCTATCGCTTCGATGAAAGCATGGTTGCTGAGGTGAGCCGCCGCTTCCTGTCCACGCTGTGGAATGTCTATTCCTTCTTTGTTACCTACGCCAATATTGATAAGTTCGTCCCGGGAAAAGAAGGGGCTAAATCAGAGCTTGCGGAGCTCGACCGCTGGATTATCTCCGAGCTTAACCAGCTTATCGCCGATGTTGATAAGGGGCTGGATAGTTACAACCCCACCGAGGCGGGGAGAAAGATAGAAAGTTTCGTCGACGAGCTGTCTAACTGGTATGTGCGCCGCAGCCGGCGGCGGTTCTGGAAGAGCGAGAGCGACGCCGATAAGCTGGCGGCATATAACACGCTTTATCAATGCCTGGTCACGCTGTCAAAACTTTTAGCTCCGTTCACCCCATTCTTGGCCGAGGAGATGTACCAGAACCTGGTGTGCCCGGTTTCGCCCGATGCCCCGGAGAGCGTGCATTTAGCCGATTTTCCCGTTGCCGATAAGAGCCGAATCGATAAGAAGTTGGCGGTTGACACCCGGCTGGCGATGAAGGTATCGAGCCTGGGGCGGGCGGCCAGAAGTGAGGCTGGTATCAAGGTAAGGCAGCCTCTAGCCAAGGTCATCGTCAAAGTTGGGGCAAAGCGGGAAAGGGAAGCCCTGGAACGCTTGATGCCGCAGCTGCTGGAGGAGCTTAATGTTAAGGGGCTGGAGTTTGTCGAGCAGGCGGCGGAATTGGAGAAAGAGGGTTATGTGGTCATCTCGGAGGGCGGTCACGCGGTGGCTATCTCCAAGGATATTCCCGCTGAGCTTTTGGCGGAGGGGGTGGCCAGAGAAATAGTGAGAAGGTTACAGACCATGCGCCGTTCGGCGGGCTTCGATATCGCTGACCACATCACCACCTATTACCAGGGCGATGATTATATCAAAAAGGTGATGGCCGACTTTGCCGACTATATCAAGCAGGAAACATTGTCTCAACAGCTTGTCGAGGGTATCCCGAAAGAGGATGTCTTCACCGAAAGTCACAAGCTAAGCGGCTATGAAGTAACTCTGGGGGTTAAGCGGCTCTAGGAGGGGGGGCTTTCCGTCAGGGTGACGTAGGCGGTATGTTGGCTGTCGCCCCGCCAGAAGGTTATTTCTACCTCTTGTCCTATTTGAGCAGAGTAGAGGGCTCTGAGCAACTCGTTAACATCGGCTGTCTCTTGGTCGCCAAATTTGGTAATAACGTCACCGGCTTGAAGTCCGGCTGTGTCCGCGGGGCCGCCCGCCATTACTCCTCTAATCAATGCCCCTGTGTCTACGCTCAGGCTATAGAAGGAGACTACCGTTTGGTCTACGGTTATCAGGTTCTGTACTCCCAGGAAGGGGCGAACCACGTAGCCTGTTTGCACCAGCTGCTCGATAATCGGCATTGCTTCTTGGATGCTTATGGCGTAGCCCATACCTTCAACGCCGACGGCAGAGATCTTGGCGTTGGTAATGCCGATTACCTCCCCAGCCATATTCACCAGCGGCCCGCCGCTATTTCCCGGGTTGATGGCGGCATTAGTCTGAATGAGGTTATATCGCGTCAGCCCTGTGTCATCCGTTATCGAAACATCCTTGCGGCTAACTATGCCGTTCGTGGCGCTTATCCCTTCACCTAAGGCATTACCAATAGCTACTACCCAATCGCCGACCCTTAGATTCTCAACATTTCCTACCGCCACTGCCGGCAGGTTATTGGTGTCAATTCTAAGGACAGCTACATCCGCCAGTGCATCGGTGGCTACGCTGTTTATATCCACGTTAAAGGTTCGGCCATCGTCTAGGGTTACGGTAATACTCTCCGCCCCTTCGACGACATGGTTGTTGGTTACGATAAGCCCGTCTTCGTCTATAATCCACCCCGAGCCCGCCGCCTGCTGTTCGTAGGGGCGGTTGAAGATATCATAGCTGACGTACTCGGTGTTGATAGCCACCACCGAGGGCTTGACCAGAGCCACCACATCGGCGATAGAGGGCAGCGCCAAGGCTTCGCCATCTATGGCGGGCTCTGTCCAGCCGGGGTGGATGAGGATGTTTGAGCTTGGTGATGAGGTGTCGGGGGGTGCCGAGTTATCTGTGGTCAACAGCGAGCAGCTGCTTACCAAGAGGCTCAGGATTATAATAAGGGCGATTATCAGGTATCTTATCTTTAGCGCTTTCATAGCTAGTCCTCTCACTTCAGCTTCATCAATAGTAGCGTTCGAATGTTAAGCTATAGTTAATAATCTATGGCGACCTTTCTCAACTTCTTACAATATTTTAGCACTGCGGCCAGGTTCCCGCAAAGTGATTTTTGTCACCAGTTTTGTCAGCTTTGCAAAGGGAGCAAAATCTGCTATAGTTTACCCCAGTCCTATAAAGGAGAGAGTCTTGGTAGCTGAGGCGGAAATAGCTAAAGCCAGAAGTGAAGGCAGGACGGTGCTGACCGAGGTTGAGTCCAAGAAGCTTCTGCAGCAGGCGGGAATAGACGTGGTTGAGACACGGCTTGCCACCTCCAAGGAGAAAGCCATTTCCATAAGCGGGGATCTGGGCTTTCCGGTAGTATTGAAGATAGCCTCACCGGATATAGTGCATAAGAGCGATGCCGGCGGAGTTAAATTGGGACTGGAGAATGCCCGGGCGGTAGGGCAGGCATACGACGACATCCTGGCGGCGGCTAAGCAAAAGCACCCCAAAGCCGAGATTCTGGGGGTGGCGGTGCAAAAGATGGCGCGCCCCGGCGTTGAGGTGATTATCGGCATGTCCAAGGATGACCAGTTCGGTCCGGTGCTTATGTTCGGGCTGGGCGGAATCCTGGTGGAGGTGCTTAAAGACGTATCCTTCCGGCTTGTCCCCCTGGCTAAGAAGGATGCCGCCGAGATGGTCAGGGAGATAAAGGGCTATCCCCTGCTCGAAGGCTACCGGGGGCAGGCAGCGGTGAAAATATCTTACCTGGAGAATTTGCTGCTCAAGGTGTCTGATTTTGTCGAGAAAAATCCTGAGGTTAAGGAGCTTGACCTCAATCCCATTTTCGCCTACAGCGATGGTGCTTTAGCCGTAGATGCCAGAGTGATACTAGAGAAAAGCAAAAAATGACTCTGAGACAGATGTTGGAGGAGGCGGTAAAGCGCTACGCTGGCAAGACGGTAATCGTCATGGGCGAGCGCAAGCTGTCTTATGCCGAGCTGGACGAAGCCTCGAATAAGGTAGCCAATGCCCTGGTGGGGATGGGGCTAGGCAAGGGCGATAGGGTCACCCTGCTGCTGGCGAACAGCCCTGAGTTCGTCGCTATCTACTTCGGGGTGGTTAAAATGGGTGGCATCGCCGTCTTGCTTGACCCCAAGTATAAGCTAACCGAGCTGGTTTCTCTCTGCGACGATTCTCAACCCAAGGTCCTGGTAACGGAAAGCCCCTGCCTGGAGCAGCTGGTGCCCGTGCTGGACAGGTTCAAGTCCGTGGAGCGGGTTATCGCCCTCAGCTTTAAGCAAAAGGGGCAGTTCCTCAGCTACGAGGAGATTATGGCCCGGAGTTCTTCGGCGGCGGTGGGGGCGGAGCTGGCGCCGGAAGATATCGCCCACATCGCCTATACCTCGGGGCCTTCCTTTCATCCCCGGGGTGTTGTCATGTCCCACCAGGCGCTGGTCAAAGAAGCGGCTATATCGGGCGACAGCTTTAAGCAGACGGATAAGGACATCGTGGTGCTGTTCGCCCTGCCCATGCACCATGCCTTCGGGCTGGTGGTAATCATGATGACGGCTATTACCAGGGGCAGCACGGTGGTAGTACTGCCGGGGCTATCCATCGAGAGTTTATTCGAGCTTATCGAAAAGGAGAAGGCTACCATATTTATGGGAGTGCCTTTCGTTCACGGGCTGATAGTGGATGCCATAGAGGCGGGGGGGATAAAGCACGACCTGAGCTCGCTCCGTCTCTGGGGCACGGCCGGAGCCGCCATGCCCGCCAATATCGCCCAGAAGGTGAAAGAGTATATCGGCTTGACCCCGGTTAACTTCTGGGGGATGACCGAATCGGCGGCGCACGTTAGCTGCACCGCCCTCGATGGGCGGGGGGCGGCGAACTCGGTGGGCAGGCCCTTGCCCGGCTGGGAACTGAGGATAGTCGATGACGAGGGCAGAGAGCTGCCCACGGGCGAGAAGGGAGAGATAGCGGTCAGGGGGCCGATTATGAACGAGTACTATAATAACCCCCAGGCGACGGCCCAGGTGGTGAAGGACGGCTGGCTTCATACCGGTGATATCGGCTGGGTTGATAAGGAGGGCTGGCTGTTTCTGGCCGCGGGCAGGAAGAAGGACATGATTATCAGCAAGGGGCAGAATATCTCTCCCAGCGATATTGAAGAGATAATCGGCAGTCACCCCAAGGTTGCCGAGGTGGCGGTGGTGGGAATCGCCGACGAGTCTAGGGGCGAGACGCCGAGGGCGGTCATTAAGTTAAAGGCGGGCAAAAAGGCTACCGAAGCGGAGATAAAGAAGTTTTGCCTGGAGCACCTGGCCAACTATAAGGTGCCGCGGGAGTTTATCTTTACCGAGTCTTTGCACAGGACCGCCGACGGCAGGAGTGATAAGGAAAAGCTTAGATGAAGCGAAGAGTAGTCGTTACAGGACTGGGCATGGTGACCCCGCTGGGGGTGGGGACGGAGGCAAGCTGGCAGGCTTTGTGCCAGGGGAAATCGGGGGTAGGTCCCGTTAGCCATTTCGACGCCAGCCAGTTCCGCACCAGGATTGCCGGCGAGGTCAAGGGTTTTAACCCCACAGACTTTATCGATCGCAAGCTGGCCAGAAGGGGCGACCGTTTTATCCACTTTGCCCTGGCGGCGGCAAGAATGGCGCTGGAGGATTCGAGGCTTAAGATAACCTCCGCCAACGATGAGCGGGTGGGGGTGTCGGTGGGGACGGCTATGGGGGGCATAGAGAGCATAGAGAAGAACCACGAGCTGCTGCTTAAGGGGGCGCGCCGGCAGATTTCACCCTTCTTTGTGCCCAGTTTCCTCTGCAATATGGCTACGGGGCAGGTCGCCATTGAGTTCGGGGCTAAGGGAGCCAATATGTGCACGGTGACTGCCTGCGCCTCGGGGACGCACGCTATCGGCGACGCCTGTATCGTTATCCAGCGCGGCGAGGTCGATGCCATGATTGCTGGCGGCACCGAGGCGGCCATCAGGCCGCTGGTCTTTGCCGGGCTGGACCCGCTCAAAGTGATGTCCGCCCGCAACGATGAGCCGGAGAAAGCCAGCCGTCCCTTCGATAAGAAGCGCGACGGCTTTGTTATCGGCGAGGGGGCGGGGATGGTCATACTGGAGGAACTGGAGTCCGCCCAAAAGCGGGGGGCGCGGATTTACGGCGAGGTGCTGGGCTACGGACTTAACAGCGACGCCTATCACATTACCGCCC
>JALHSZ010000032.1 GCA_022865485.1 Dehalococcoidales bacterium
GTCACTCGCTGATGCTCTGAACATGAGGAATGTCGCTACGATATCTGATGATTATTTCCACAGATTGGCGGTGCTTGTGTACACGGATAAAGCTCCACTTGAATATTCAAGCTCTCCTCAAGACTTTCTCGAAGACATTAGATTCTTCTTTGAGATGACACGGCTAAAGCGATTTAACCAAGCAGAGATATTGGCCCTATACGAATGCATGGTATTAAAAGCTGCGAGTGTGGGTAAGACGTTATCTAGCGCACACTTTCAACAACAACTTGATGAAGTGCTGAACTCTTATGCCGGGCAAGTATATCGCGTTGCTGGCAGGTATGGTCAGGAAGGTTACTTGTCCTTCAGAAGGCGTAGCTATGGAAAGACGTAGACAGGGTACTATCGTCCCATTGCGAATCATTAGCCGACGAGAAATCCCTGTGGCACTGTATGGGCAGTTGAGACGGCCGCTACAACGCATGTTTATCGTGACGCCATTCCTTGAGGATTACGAATTCTTTGGAAAGGGCCCACTGTCCAAGTTCATCTTAAAGCATGTTTCCGAAGGTGTTGAGGTTATGATGTTGACGATGCCTCCAGAAGGCACCAACGGAACGAAGGCGTCATTCTCAAGAAAATATATCTTGATGAAGTCGCTTGTGTCTCAGGGAGTGGATGTTCGATTCAACGGAAAACTTCATGCCAAAGTCTTTCTTTTTGACGAGTCTCAAGTTACAAAAGCCTGTATTTTGGGATCAGCGAATCTAACAGCCGCGGCCATGAACGAACGTCTTGAAATTGCAATGCTCTCGTACAATAGAGAGGTATTCAATAGTGTTTTGAGTATAGTTTACCAATTTCGGAATGATTCCAGCACAATGACTTTCAGAGAGTGGAAGAAGAAGGAAGCTTACAAAATAAAACAGATTATGGGGGTAACTTAGATGGTAACAGACAAGACTTTGGAACTAGCAAAATTCACTGACCAGCCTTTCAAGTTATTGCCCGGCGAAAAAGTCACTGCGTGGGCAGGCTATCATGAGGTCCGCCAGAAATTGCTTGAATTAATTGAATCTCCTCGGGCAGACCGGGTCGGCCTGTATGAGTTTGCAATCATTCACGGTGAACTGGGTGCCGGTAAATCACACGCTCTCCGTTATCTACGATATTTGATTACTGATAAGCAGAAGGATGAGTTTAAGTCAATAGTCTGCTATGTCGAAAGACTCAGGGTAGAAGCTAATACGGACTTTCTAGCTCTCTACCGTGCAATCATGCGTCTAATCAAAGATGACCTGAAAAAAGTGGGAGAAATCATCTGTCAGATATCTATCAAGGAAGTTGATGAAGCGTGGGAGGCTGCCTCAGCAGATGTGAAAAAACTCATGAAGAAGGATACTTTTCGAGACAAAACGCTACCAACCGTGTACTCCAAGCTGTCCCCAAGCTATCCGGCTTTGCCCCGTCTTTTAACAGCCATCTATGATGGTGACGAACTGGCGTCGGCCATTTTGCTTGGTAATAAAGCGAAGATTACAGAAGTACATAAGTATGGCTTAGACAACGGTATTGATACTGAGTACGAAGCTCTACGGTGTCTGTCAGGTTTTGTTAATCTATGCACAAAAGCGGACAAGGGAGTGCCTGACTTGCCCATATTCAATTGTTTCTACTTATTCATAGACGAGGTTGAAAAACTTCGAGATTTCCCCACAAAGAACGTACAGAGCATCAACCAAGGGATCAGAGATCTAGTGAATGGATGCCCTGAGCATTTTTGCCTTATATTAGGCGCATCGTCTCCTGCAGAAGAGGTTGAGGCTTATATGGAAGACGATGTGATGACGAGGCTCTCTCGTGAGTTAATAGAAATACCGGAGCTTGACGTTGATCAAGCAGTGAACTTTATCAAGGAAGTAATTCAGCAATGTCGCCAGCTCGACGCCAATGTACCTGCGGCTTATCCGTTCACGGAAGACGCACTCAAAGAGATAGCTCTCCAATCTACTCGTCGGACGCCGCGCAACTTGTTTCGCGCTTGTCAGACTGTCTTACGAAAAGCCATTCTTGCTGGGTCCTTGGAGAAGAAAGGCATTATCGATTCTGACGAAGTGCACGAATTCTTAGTGTAAGAGGGTCTGAATAGTGAGCACGTCTTCTGAACCTAGGTACCCACACCTGAAATTGAGCGAATGGCCCTTTAGGGTTGTGCCAATTAGAGGAAGTGGTGTGTGGGCAGGACGTTATCAATTGAAGGTTCAAGTTGAGAACATGATTCGAAGGCTGGGACGTAATTCAGTCAGTACGCTTAACTTGATGTGGGCAGATTTTGGAGCCGGCAAGACCCACACTCTGTATTACGTCGAGTTTGTAGCTGGAATCAATAGGCTTTTCCCGGTATATGTTGAATGGCCTAAAAAAACGACTACTTTTGTCGATGTATACCGGGGCATAGCTAGTCATTTCTCGCTTCGCGTTCTTTCGCGCCTATTTTGGAGATGCTGTGAGCAAAGAGGAGTTGACAAGATACTTGATTTGGTCTCAGGAAAGTATCCCGATTTTGGTTCGGCTCTCGAGCGCATCTACGAGCATAAAGAGGATACTCTTATCTATGAGTGGCTGCGTGCACAGCCAGGTCTCAGTAAGAAAGAGTTGACGACTATCGGTATAAGAAACCCCATCAGAACAAGTGACGATGCTATTCAATCTTTGGTAGTCTTGGTTGATCTTATTGAAGGTTCAGGGGATTACGTTAGGCTGCTACTGATGTTGGACGAGTTTCAACGAATTGACCATCTGCCGCCTCGAATACGTCGCGACGTTAACGCCGGAATACACACCTTGCTCAATGCTTGCCCTCAAGCACTGAGCATTCTCTTATCCTTTTCATTTGGCAAGCCCGAGAACATCCGCTTTCTATTGCCGGAAGAGGTGAGAAGTAGAGCTGACCTCGATAGCCTTCAGTTGCCTCAGATGAATCCAGAGGAAGCTCTAGAATTCGTTTCAGATTTGTTGAACTGCTACCGAAGCTGTGAAGGCGCCGAGCCATTCTTTCCGTTTACTAAAGACTCCTGTCAAGCTATATTGCAAGAAGCAGGCAGACTTACACCAAGGCGAATTATGAAACATTTTGACGTTGTACTGCGGAGAGCGGACGAAGATATAGCGAGTGGACGAATCACACATATTACCCCTGCTTACGCTAAGCAGATCCTGCAGCAACTTCCAATGGTAGATGAACAGGAAGATCATGAGGGCTAGCTTTGTCAGTTAACCAGATGAGATGAGCTATGAGTTTGAGTTGTCAAGTAGCTCCAGTCGCGCTGAGCATACAATGCTCGGCATCGCTCGTACCAATCCCTCGCTATTGCCGGATTGCATGAGTCATCAAGACTTTGACTGTGCTGGCTGTGCGCTGGCGAACCCTATTACCTGCTTACTGGCAATAGACCACGATTTTGCCTCATATCTCAGGTATCGCATATCAGAAGACTTCCGATTGCGTGATGTCGTACGCGCGGTCATGAAGGAGCACGGAAGGCCTATGTATTGGGATATTATTGCCTCAATGGTACAGGCGAGGTATCCGGAAGTCTCAAAGAATATAGTATACACGGTGCTTACTTCTTATAAGGCGGATTTCATAGCGCTGGATGTTGGCGTGTATGGGTTAGCGGGTTCTCACCCTAGGCACGACAAAGTCGACTAGCGGACAAACCCGCACCAATTTTCACTAAGGGCAGCAATGATCGTCGGCAAAGATAAGGGTTTATTCAGGTTTAGAACGACTTTAGGCGGGTGTTTCCAGATATCCGAGTTCAAAATCGTCCAAATGCTAAAGAATTTTGATCAACTTAGGGAGGAATGGCCTCTGCCAATCGTAGATGGACGCGAATACAATATACAACCAAAAGGATTCACCTGGAAGAGTGGGACCCTCATGGGATGGAGATTGCTTCAGATACTTGAAGACGAACACCACCTTCAAAAGCAGTTGTCCTCCGACTTCGGATTGTCCAATTCCTCCTGGGAACACATTTACAGAGACACAGAGGGCATCTTATCTTTGTCCTCTGGACAGCATCAGCTATGCGATACAATTAGCACCGTGATCAGAGAGCATGGTAGGCCAATGTTCAGAGATATCATTGCTGCTATGGTTAATGCCAAGGATCCACAATTCTCTGAACACGCAGTCTACAATATACTAAGCACTCATAGTTTAGTGTTTCAAAGGCGTGATGTCGGCATATATGGTCTGAGACCGGATAGGTCTCTAGATATGAGTGATTAAGGCGGCCATGTAAAAGTTACCGTAAAGACTCTCTCGCCCGAATCACGGCCCTTCTTGAGGCGGTGGGTTCTAGGTATCGTCCCCTTTGGTGGAGATAGGGGGATTCGAACCCCCCACCTCTGCGATGCGAACGCAGCGCTCTCCCAACTGAGCTATATCCCCACCTACGACCAAAATTATAGCATAAAGCTTCCTTGTCAGTCATTACTATTATTGCTATACTAACATTTGCTATGGAATACGAGACCGTTATCGGGCTGGAGGTTCACGCCCAGCTTTTGACCAAGAGCAAGATGTTCTGCCGTTGCAGCACCGATTACACCAGCGCTCCGCCCAACAGCCATGTCTGCCCGGTGTGCCTGGGCATGCCCGGTGTGCTGCCCACCATAAATCAGCAGGCGGTGGAATTTACCGTGATGACGGCTATAGCCCTGCACTGCACCATCTCCGATTACACCAAGTTCGACCGCAAGAACTACCCCTACCCCGACCTGATGAAGGGCTACCAGATTTCCCAGTATGACGCGCCCTTCGGCCATGACGGCTGGCTGGTCATCGATGTCGACGGCCAGGAAAAGAAGGTGGGCATCACCCGCGTTCACCTCGAGGAGGACGTGGCCAAGCTGTTGCACCGCACCATCGCGGGCGAGGGGTCTTACAGCCTGGTGGATGTCAACCGCTCGGGAGTGCCTTTGATGGAGATTGTCGGCGAGCCCGACCTGCGCTCCCCGGAGGAAGCCCGGCAGTACCTGATGAAGCTGAGGAGCATACTGCGCTACCTGGGCGTTTCCACGGGGAATATGGAGGAAGGGAGCTTCCGCTGCGACGCCAATATCAGCATCCGCCCCGAAAACAGCCCCGATACCCTGGCCAAGGTCGAGGTCAAGAATATGAACAGCTTTAAGGCGGTCTATCGCGCCCTGAGCTATGAGGAGGAGAGGCAGAGAAAGGTGGCGGCGGCGGGTAAAAGGCTTTTCCAGGAGACGAGGGGCTGGGTGGAGGACAGGGGGGTGACCGTTTCCCAGCGCAGCAAGGAGTATGCCCACGACTACCGCTATTTCCCCGAGCCCGACCTGGCACCGCTGGTGCTGGACCGGGCGTGGGTGGAAGAAGTAGAGTCTAAGCTGCCCGAGCTGCCCGAAGCCAGACGAAACCGATTTGAGGCTAAATTTAGCGTAGCAGTTGGTACTGCCGCCTCGCTAACCAGCTCCAAGGAGATGGCTGACTACTTTGAGGATTGCTTGAAGGCCAGCCGGGAGATTTCGCCCAAGGAGATAAGCAACTGGCTTTTGGGCGAGGTGAGCCGTATAATAAACGAGAGTGGCGTGGACATCGCCGAGTTCAGGAAGATGGTCGCCCCCGAGGGGCTGGTCCGGTTAGCCAAGCTGAACTCGGAGGGGGTGGTTAGCGCCGCCTCAGCCAAGTCGGTTTTGGGGCAGATGTACCAGAAAGGTGAGAGCGCCGACGATATCATTAAGGCGCAGGGGCTGGGACAGATAAGCGATGCTGGCGCCATCGAGGAGGAGATTGCCCGCGTCATCAAAGACAACGCTCCGGCCGTCGCCGACTATAAGGCGGGCAAGAAACAATCCCTGAAGTTCCTGGTGGGGCAGGTAATGAGAGCCACCAGGGGGCGCGCCAACCCCGCGGTGGTCAACCGGTTAATGGAGAAGAGGTTAGAGGAAGGATAAGCATGGAGACTTATTTCAGTATAGCTCAGATTATACTATCCACAGCCTTGATTTTAGCCATTCTGCTCCAGGTTAAGGGCGGGGGGCTGGGGGGTATCTTCGGCCAGGCCGACACCGTCTACCGCACGAAGCGGGGCGTGGAGAAAACGCTGTTTCAGCTTACCATCGTCCTGGTGGTCCTCTTCATCGTTATCTCAATAGTAGCCCTGCAGGTAGTCTCATAGCCGTTAGGCTGGAATCCCTCATGACCCCGACCACCTATGCTCACCCAAAGTGCCGCGAAGACTGTAGCTATGACTGAGAGGAGACGATGAATGAAGCTGAAGGTATGGTTTGCCGAGACCAGGCCCCAGTTCCTGCTGCTTTCCGTAGTTTTGGCTTTCCTGGGTAACGCCGTCGCCTGGAATGACGGCTATTTTCACCTGGGACATGCCCTGCTGGCTTTCCTGGGGCTGCTGTTCTGCCACATCGGCGTCAACGTGCTCAACGACTACTTCGACTACAGGAGCGGCATCGACCTCAAGACCAGGCGCACCCCTTTCAGCGGGGGCAGCGGCATCCTGCCCGCCGCCCAGATGACGCCGCGGCAGGTCTTCTGGCTGGGGATGGGTTCCTTCCTGCTGGCGGTGCCCATAGGCGTCTATTTCGTTATCGTTGTCGGCTGGGCTCTGCTGCCGTTGCTGCTGGTGGCGGCGCTTTGCACCCTGCTCTATACTCCCCTCCTGACCAGGATGGGCTGGCCGGAGTGGGCGCCGGGGGCGGGGATGGGGTTTCTGCCCGTGCTGGGGACCTACTTTATCCAGACCGCCGCCTACACCTTCCCCGCCGTTATCGCCGCCATACCCTCGGGCATCCTGGTGCATAACCTGCTGCTCTTGAACGAGTTCCCCGATATACCCGCCGACAGGGAAGCGGGACGTAGGACACTACCCATCACCATCGGCAAGAACGGCGCCTGGCTGATATATTCCGCCCTGACCATAGTGGTCTATATCTGGATAGTCGGCTGGGTGATAGCCGGTGCGATGCCCGTCTTCTCCCTAATCGCCCTGCTCACCCTGCCTTTCGCTATCAAGGCGATTCGGAGCGGGCGAAACTATGACGACATGAGCCAGCTGGTGCCGGCCATGGCTAATAACATTATGGTTGTCCTGCTCACCCAGTTATTGCTGGGTGTCGGCTATATTCTGGCAGGGGTCTTTTAGGCTAATGGCCGTCGACCTGGTTTTGCTGCACCCTCCGAGCGTCTATGACTTCCGCGAGAAGACGATTCTTTACGGGCCGGTCGCCGACCTGATTCCCTCGTCTTCCGTGTTCGAGATGTACCCCATCGGCTTTACCAGCATTGCCGAGTACCTGGAGAACGCGGGCTACCGGGTGCGCATCGTCAACCTGGCGGTGCGGATGATGAGCGACCGGAAGTTCGACGCCGAGGCGATGATAAAGAAGCTCAAAGCGCCCGTCTTCGGCATCGATTTGCACTGGCTGGTAAGCTCTCACGGCGCCATCGAGGTCGCCCGCATCGTCAAGAAATACCACCCCGAATCCAAGCTGGTCTTCGGCGGCTTTTCCTCGACCTATTTCTATAAAGAATTAATCCGCTACCCCGAGGTCGATTACGTGATGCGGGGCGATTCCACCGAGGAGCCGCTACGGCAGCTTATGGACTGCGTCAGGCACGGCTTTGAGCCCGATAGAGTGCCCAACCTGGCCTGGAAGGACGAACAGGGCCGGGTGCGGGAAAACCCCTTCTCCCACATCCCCACCGACCTGAGCCATCTCATGGTCAGCAACTATGCCGATACCGTGCGCTCGGTTATAAGATACCGCGACCTGGCCAGCTACGCCCCTTTCAAGGGCTGGAAGGACTACCCCATTACCGCCGTGCTCACCGGCAAGGGCTGTAAGGAGAACTGCGTTATCTGCGGCGGCTCCGCCGCCGCCTTCCGCAAGTTTTACGGGCGGGAGAGGCCCGTCTTTCGCTCTCCGGAGGCGGTGGTGAATAGTGTGAAGCAGATTGAGAAGTTCAGCACGGGGCCTATTTTCATCCTGGGCGACCTGCTCCATGGCGGCGAAGACTACGCCGAGGAGGTGCTGCGCGGGCTGGAGGGGGTCAAAAACCAGTTCATCCTGGAGCTTTTTAACCCCGCCCCGCCCGGTTTTATAAAGCGGATGGGCCAGGCCTGCCCCAACTTCTGCCTGGAGATTTCCCCCGAATCCCACGACCCGATGGTGAGAAAAGCCTCGGGGCGTAACTACTCTAACCAAGAGCTGGAGCGGACGATTGCCGAGGCGCTGGAGGCGGGCTGCGCGCGCATGGACGTCTTCTTTATGATTGGCTTACCCAAGCAGACACCAGAGTCGGTGAGGGAGACCGTCGATTACTGCGACCACCTTTTCCAGCGCTTCAAGGGCGACAAGCGGCTTTTCCTCTTTATCGCCCCCATCTCCCCCTTCCTCGACCCGGGGAGCCTGGGCTTCGAGCAGTCCAGGCGCTACGGCTATGACGTCCGCTTCCATACGCTGGAAGAGCACCGCCAGGCGCTGCTGGCGCCCAACTGGAGGGACTCCCTGAACTACGAGACGAGGTGGATGAGCCGCCAGCAGATTCTGGACAGCGCCTACGAGGCGATATTGGGCTTGAACGGCCTGAAGGCGAAATACGGCGTTATCCCCCAGGGGATGGCCGAGATTGGCGAGAAACGTATTAAATCGGCCCGGGAGATGGCGAAGCGCATTGACGAGGTGATGGCCGGGGAGAACGCCGAGGCGGAGCTGGCTAAGTTAAAGCCGGAGATAGACGAAATAAATGCCTTCCCGGTGGTGGAGAGGCAGCAGCTGGAGTTGATGAGGGGCAGGGTGGGGCTGAGGTTTTGGCGCTCCTTCTGGTCGTGGCTGACGGGGCGCTAGTTAGCGTATCCTGCTAAGCAGGACGTATCCTCAAAGGGTTATTCCCAGTTCCTTCAAAAAACTGTCGAGCGACTCTACAGATGGAGCACGTTTATATGCGGCTCGTGTTCCAGCTTTGGTATCTTCCAGGACGACCCCCAGTTCGTCCAGCTTTTTGCGTATTTCGTCCGCTCGCTGCCATTTCTTTTCTTCCCGGCATTTCAGGCGCTCCTCAATAAGACGACTGACTCGCTTGTTTACCGTATCAGGTATGACTGTAGCCTTTACGGTATCCCTTATTAAAATTCTCTCTGTGAGTTCTAGATAGGTTGTTCGTGGAAGCTTTAGCCCCAGCACTTCTCGTGCCAGCGATACGAGGGTGCCCTGAGCCTGGCCGATACTGACACCCGCATCGCCAGCCTGGTTTATGGCACTAGCCAAATCAAAAAGAACAGCTAAGGCTTGGGCGGTGTTAAAATCGTCGTCCATCGCCTCGATAAACTGCTTGCGATAAGACTCAGCATCAAAAGCCTCCCCACTACCAGAGTCATCTCTGGAGACTGCCCGCCTCAATCTCTCCGCCGCTTTCACCGCCGCCTCCAGCCCTTCCTCGGAGTATTTCAGCGGGCTGCGGTAGTGGGAGTTCAAGATAAAGATGCGGATGGCGTCGGGGCTGTATTTAGTCAAAGCCTGCTTGATGGTTACCAGGTTGCCCAGCGATTTGCTCATCTTGTCTTCGCCGAGCTGCACCAGCCCGTTATGCAGCCAGTACTTGACGAAGGGTTTCTTGCCGGTAAAGCTCTCCGACTGGGCGATTTCGTTCTCGTGGTGGGGGAAGATTAAGTCCTGCCCGCCGCCGTGAATATCAATTTGCTCGCCCAGGTATTTCAGCGACATGGCGCTGCACTCGATATGCCAGCCCGGCCGGCCCTCGCCCCAGGGAGATTCCCAGAAAGGCTCGCCCGGCTTGGACGCCTTCCAGAGGGCGAAGTCCATAGGGTCTTCTTTCTCCTCGCTGCCGATGGCGCACTCGCCGGCCATCATCGCGTCCAGGCTGCGGTGAGAGAGCTTGCCGTAGTCGGGGTCTTTTCTCACCCGGAAATAGACGCTGCCGTCGGCGGGGTAGGCAAAGCCCTTGTCTATCAAGCCCTGGATTACCTCAATGATTTTGGCTATCTCCCCGGTGGCTTTGGGGTAAACATCGGCCCGCTCGATGTTGAGGGCGTCCATATCCTCAAAATAGCTGTCGGTGAATTTCTTAGCCAGCTCGGCGGGGGGGATGTCGCGCTGGTTGGCGCGGTCGATAATCTTATCGTCGATATCGGTGACGTTCTGCACATATTTGACCTTGTAGTCCCGAAACTTGAGGTAGCGCCTGATGACATCGAAGATGACATAGCTCATGGCGTGGCCGATGTGGCTGTCGTCGTAGGGGGTAACCCCGCAGACGTACATCTTGACCTCATCGCCCTGCGGTAAAAACTCCTCCTTTTTCCTGAAGAGGGTGTTATAGACTCTCATTTTTTAGCTCTTTCCAGGCGCTTGAGCGTTTTTTCCAGCCCGGCGATTCTTTCTTCCAGGCTTTCCAGCCTTTCGCCCACGGGGTCGGGCAGCCTTTCCACGGTATCGGTATCGGGGTTTCTCATCGCCACCACCCGCCCCGGCACCCCGACCACGGTGGCGTTGGCCGGCACCGAGGTGACCACCACCGAGCCGGCGCCGACCTTGGTGTTATCGCCGATGGTGATATCGCCGATGAGCTGCGCGCCTACCCCCACCACCACATTGTTGCCCAGGGTGGGGTGGCGTTTCGCCCGCAGGTGGCTCGTGCCGCCCAGGGTTACCCCCTGGTAGATGGTGACATTGTCGCCAATCACTGAAGTCTCGCCGATGACCACTCCCATGCCGTGGTCGATGAAAAAGCCTTCCCCTATCTTGGCCCCGGGGTGGATTTCAATGCCGGTGAGAAAGCGGCTGATGTGGGAGATATAGCGGGGCAGGAAGGGGATGTGCCAGCGGAAGAGGGTATGGGCTATGCGGTGGAACTGGCGGGCGTGAAAGCCGGGGTAAGCCAGCAGGACCTCCAGGGTGTTGACCGCCGCCGGGTCGTGTTCGAAGACGGCTTTGATATCCTTTCTTATGCCGCGGCAAAATCCCATCTAAGTCAATCTCCCGTGATCAGGGCCACGGCCTGGGCTTCTATCCCCTTGCCCTTGCCGATACAGCCCAGCCCGTTCGAAGTGCTCGCCTTGACGCTTACCCGCTCTATCTCGATACCGAGCGTCTGGCTCAGCTTCTGGCGCATCTTTTCGATAAAGCCAGCGAGTTTCGGTTCCTCGGCGATGACGGTGGCGTCGATGTTGACGATATGCCAGCCCGCGGCCGCCAGCTTGTCCCGCGTTGCCTTGAGCAGGGTCAGGCTGGAGATGTCCTTATACTGCGCTTCGCCCGGGGGAAAATGTCGTCCGATATCGCCCAGGGCGGCGGCGCCGAGCAGGGCGTCGATTATAGCGTGGGTGAGCGCGTCGGCGTCGCTCCAGCCGTCTAGCCCTCTCTCGAAGGGAATCTTCACGCCGCCGAGAACGAGCTTTCTTTTCTTGACTAAAGGGTGGATATCGTAGCCGATGCCGATTCGCAGCTTATTTTCCATGCTCGAGCAAAACCTCCGCGATGAGCAGGTCATTAGTGGTGGTTATCTTTATATTATCATACGAGCCCATATATAGCTTAACCCTGTAGCCCGCTTGCTCCACCAGCGAGGCATCGTCGGTCACTTCGCCTTTCGCTTTCCGGTAGGCTTCGGTTATTATATCAAAGCGAAAGACCTGGGGCGTCTGCACCGCCCAGAGGTTCTGGCGAATTGGCGTTTCCAGAACGACCTGGTCGTCATGGGCAACCTTGATAGTGTCGGTGACGGGGACGGTGGCTACGGCGGCCCCGGTCTCTTTGGCTGCTTTTAGTCCTTCCTCGATCAGCTCTTTAGTTACCAGCGGGCGGGCGCCGTCGTGGATGACCACCCACTGGCAGTCTTTCAGTTGCTTTAGCCCCATCGCCACCGAGTCCTGCCGCCTTTTGCCCCCGACGCAGACATCAACCGGTTTGGATAGCCCCTGTTCAGCTATCAACTGCTGGCAGTCTTTCCGGCTTTTCTCGTTCACCACCAGCACGATATGGTCAACCGACTGGCAGCCGTCGAAGGCGGCGAGCACATAAGACAGGACCGGCCTGCCCGCCAGCGGGGCTAAGACCTTATCGATTCCGTTCATGCGCCGGCTTTCGCCAGCGGCGACTATAATTGCGGAGACTTTTATCATGGTTATGCCTGCACACTAACTTGGTATTGAGGTTGTCCTCCGTTCACCCCAAAAACTAGAAACGACGGTAATTCTCTACACATGATATAGTAACTTTGAGTTTGGGTAGCCTCATTTGCAGCGAATAGTAGCCACAATTTCTTGTCATCAGATACTGTCTCCCCACAATTTATCAATATGCCGCCATTAGGAACACGCCTAGCTGGGCCGTGAAATATTTGTGGGGAAACACGCTCCTTCTCATTTAGAGGAATACCTGCGATGAAAGGTGTCCATGTACCTACGCGTGGTCTTACTTCAATCGCGTAGCGTTTTTCACCGCTCGGCACACCCAACTTATGAATTGTAAGAGCATACGGCTCAAGGTTTAGCTTTTTTATTGCGGGCTCACGTCTCTCAACTGCTGCCACTACTCTCTCTTTCCAATCGGGGTCAGTAAGGTCTAAATAAAGTCTAGCTTTTATTCCCGCTGGGATAAGCTCTCTATCTACCGGTGCTGGGAAAAGGGCTATCACGGGGAAGTCACCACCGCGCGTGTGCAGAGCACGTTCGAGGGCGTATGCATACTCCTCTTTGCAGGCTTCTCTGCTTAAGCTTTTTTGAGTCGCGTAGATAAGCCATCCATCAGATTTTGAAGGGTCTTGAATATAATATTCGATTTGCTCCCACAGGCGCTTTCCCGCAGTAAGGTTCCAATGGTCAAGCTTAACATCAAGACCTTGCCCAATTAACTCCTGAGCTACGAAGTCAACATCACCATCCTTATTATCGTCCCAAGCATAAGTAATCCAAACTGATTTCGCCTGTGCCATTTAGTTCGCCTCTCCCGTTCTCTTCCCCACCAGCCCCAGCTTTATCGCCTCCCTCAGGGTGGCGGCCGCCAGGAGCTGAATATCCTTGGGGGCTTTAATCGGGGCGCTCGTCCTGGGCACCAAGCAGCGCTTGAAGCCTAAACGGGCGGCTTCCGCCACCCTTCGTTCTAGCTGCGAAACGGCTCTTAGCTCGCCGCTCAAGCCCACTTCGCCTGCCGCCGCCAATTGAGGGTCGACGGCAATATCGCGGGCGCTGGAGGCGATAGCTAAAGCAATACCTAAATCGGCGGCGGGCTCGCCTACTTTGAGCCCTCCGGTGACATTGACGATAATATCCTGGTTGCCCAGCTTCAAGCCCACCCGCTTGGTCAGCACCGCCGTAATCAGCAGCAACCGGTTGAAATCGACGCCGTTGGCGGTGCGGCGGGGCAGGCCGAAGGCGGTGGGGGTGGTCAGGGCTTGAATCTCCACCAGCAGGGGGCGGCTGCCCTCCAATGTCGGCACCACCGCCGAGCCTATGGCTTCTTCCAGCCTCTGGGCGAGGAAGGCTTTGGAGGGATTATCCACCTCTATAAGCCCCTCCTGCTTCATCTCGAAGACGCCGACCTCGTTGGTGGAGCCGAAGCGGTTTTTCACCCCGCGGAGCACGCGGTAGGCGCTGAAGGGCTCGCCCTCAAGATAGAGCACCACGTCAACGATATGCTCTAAGACGCGGGGGCCGGCGATAGCGCCGTCCTTGGTCACATGCCCGGCGACGAAAACGGGCACGGCGCTGGGCTTGGCCCAGTGCATCAGCCTCAGGGTGCACTCCTTGACCTGGGTTACGCTGCCCGCCGCCGATTCCAGCTCGGGGAGGGAGACCGCCTGGATGGAGTCGATGACCACCAGCGATGGCGCCAGTTGTTCCAGATGGCTCAGGATAACGTTAAGGTCGGTCTCGGCCAGCAGGTAGAGCCTCTCTCCGCTTACCCCCAGCCGTTCCGCCCGGAGCCGTATCTGGGAAAGCGTCTCCTCGCCGGAGACATAGGCTACCTTGCCCCCCGCCTGCGCTACTAAAGCCGAGACCTGGAGCAGCAGCGTGGACTTGCCGATGCCGGGCTCGCCCCCCATGAGCACCAGCGAGCCGGAGACCAGCCCCCCGCCCAGCACCCGGTTGAGCTCGCCCAGGGGGAGGGGGAGGCGGTCGGAGCTATTGGTCGCTATCTGGGATAACTCGCGGGGCGGGTTGGACAGGTCGGCGATGGGGATGGGGGTGGCGGCGGAAACTACGGTTTCTTCGAAGCTGTTCCATGCCTGGCAGTTAGGGCAACGCCCCAACCATTTCAGGCTCTCCTTGCCGCAGTTCTGGCAGACGAAAATAGTGCGGGATTTATCCGGTTTAGCCACAGGCTAACTTTACTTTATTTTGGGGACTAAAGCAATACAATAATAGTGGCTAGCTCGGAGAGTCTTCGGCCAGATTTTACGAGAGTGGGAGTATGTTCATTCCCGCCAGGATGGCCAGCATTACTGATGCCGCCATCACCGAGCCAATCTGTCCGCCGGTATTGGCGCCTATGGCGTGCCACAGCAGGAAACTCCTCGGGTTTGCCTTCTGCCCCTCTTTCTGCACCACTCGGGAAGA
>JALHSZ010000033.1 GCA_022865485.1 Dehalococcoidales bacterium
GTACCAAAGGATGTAGTTCCGGGCCTTCTCCAGAACGTCTTCCTTCACGACTCCCGTGATCCAGAACGCTCGTTCCTTGGCGTATTTGTCGAGTGTATCCGCGATGGCTTGGCTGATGGGCTTGCGTCTGGCGACTTTGCGAGCGACATTGAGGAGCTTCCGCGGCTCCTCCAGCCCCTCGATATAGAGGGCTATGACCTCCGTGTCCTTATCCTGCCCGAAATAGCTCACCACCTCGTCGAAATCGAGGTTACAGCGGTTGCCCAGCCCAATGGCCTTGCTGATGCCCACGTTCTGGTTGGTCAAAGCGTGCACGGTGTAGATGGTGGCGCCGCCGCTCTGCGCCGCTATAGCCACGTTGCCCGGTCGGCTCAGGCTGAGGGTATACTGAAACGAGGCGTTGAGCCTGGCTCGCGGATTGATGAAGCCCAGCGTATTGGGCCCGATAATCTTGATTCCGCCCCGCTCGGCGATATCCTTAAGTTTATTCTGGAGACCAGCGCCCATTCTGGTGCCCACTTCACGGAAGCCCCCGCTGACCAGGATTACTCCCTTCACCCCCTTGGCGACGCACTCCTCTATTGTAGCCAAAGTAAGCTCGGCGGGAATGACCACCATGGCTAAATCCACCTCCCCGGGAATAGCGCTCACCGATGGGTAAGCCTTCAGGCCGAAAAGCTGCGCCAGCCCCGGGTTGACCGGGTAAACCCGGCCCTTAAAGCCCATCTCCAGCAGGTTGCCCACGCACATATAGCCCACCTTGTCCGGGCTGGCTGAGGCGCCGACCACAGCCACGCTGCGCGGGTTGAAGATACTCTCTAACTGCTCTATCGAACTCATGGTCTATCGACTCTCTAACTATTGGGATATCATCGAGACCTCGTTGAGCATGGCGAATCCCAGAAGGTTCAATTGATAGCCGCTGACGTAGGGCTTGACCAGTACATAGTTCACCCCGAAAGACAAAGGGATGCAGACGGCGTCGTCCACCAGCATCTGCTCGGCTTGCTGGTAGAGCGCCAGCCCCAATTCGCTGTCAAGCTCGGCGGCGGCCGCTTCGAGCAAGGCGTCAAAATCGGGGTTGCTGTAGCCACCGTAGTTAATCTCGGCGTCGCTACTGAATAAAACCTCCAGAAAGTCCTGCGGGTGCGGGTAGTCGGCAATCCAGCCCGTATAGAACATCTCGTCCTTCTCTTCCTCAAGGTTATAGAGGAATGTCTCCGGTTCGAGCTGCCTCACCGTGACTTCCACCCCCAGGTTTTCCCGCCACTGGTAAACGAGCGACTCCACATCCGAGGAGATTAATCCCCCCCACCCCGCCGTGGTCAGGGTAATCGGCGGCAGGTTGGCGGCATCCCCGTAGCTGGAGTTAGCGATTAGTTCCCTGGCTTCCTCAATGTCGTATTCCAGCCCCACCAGCCCGTCGTTATAGCCCGGTATGCCCGGGGGCAGTATGCCGTAGGCGGGCTGCATCGTGCCGGCAAAGACCAGCGAAATCAGCTTTTCCTTATCGATAGCCAGCGAGAAGGCGCGGCGGATATTGACGTCGTCGAAGGGCGGCTCTTCGGTGTTAAAACCGATATAGTAAAAGCTCAGTTCGGGCGTTATGGTTAGCTCGTCGTAGAAAGGCCCCGCTTCGTCGGTCGCCCTGGCCGTATAGGCGGTGCCCACACCGGTGACATCGATTTCGCCCGTCTCATACATGTTCATGGGCACCCCGCCCCAGAGCTGAAAGACGACAAAGTCCACCTTGGCCATCTCCCCGTAGTAAAGCTCGTTCTTCCCCAGCGACAGGACATCGCCCTCCGTCCATTCGTTGAGGGTAAAAGGCCCCGTGCCGTTGGGCGCATGCCACCACCCCGCCCCCAACGCCACGTTGGCCCGGTCGACGACAAAGGCGGTGGGATAGGTCAGCTTGGAAAGGAAATAGGACTTCGGCGAGTCGCTGGTCACTTCGAGGATGAAATCGCCGAGCACCCTTACCCCGCTCATATCGGTGCTGGCGCCCGACAATACATCTTCAGCGCCGACAATGTCGCCCAGATAGGTGGCGGCGGTCTGCGAGCCGGTCTCGGGAAGGCAGGCTCTTTCCCAGGAATACTTAAAGTCCTCGGCGGTGACCTGTCGGCCGTCGTGGAAAAAGACGTCCTCCCGCAGGTAAAAGGTGTAAGTCCTCCCGTCCGGGCTGAGCTCCCACCGCTGGGCGATGTCGGGCACCGGTTCCAGGTTATCCCCCGGTCGCACCAGCCCGCTGAAAATCTGCACGATATACTCGTGGGAGGTGGCGTCGCCGGAGACGGCGGGGTCGAGCGTCCAGGGGTCAATGCCGTAGAGGGTCAGCACATCGACCGCGGGGGCAGTCCCCCCGTCGCACTGGCAGCCGGCAATGAGCAGGCTGCCCAGTATCACCAGCGCCAAGAGTAGATATAAGCCCTTTTTCATAAGCTAAAGAATCCCCCAGTCCCGGCAACCCTGCTCGATAACCGCCAGGTATTCCTTGGAAGGCGGCGTCGGGTCGGCGCGTCCCGCCCGGATATAGCTCACCGCGTCTATCCTCCGGCCTAAATCGTCGTTTAAGATTACGTTGATGCGGTTATAGCTGCCGGGGCAATCCTCGTATCTATCCAGCTTTTTCATATCCTCTTCCGAGAGCTCGTAAACAGCCCCGATTACCTTCTCACCACGGAAGGGCTGGATACTAGCGTAGCCACCCCGCCACTTCCGCGACCAGCCGACAAAGACCAGGCGGTAGTGGCTTAAGGTTGCCGTCGAAAGCGGCTTGGCGTTCGGGCTGCGCTCCTGCATCTGCTTCTTGTTCAGGTTGGAGGCGTAAGCTAAGTAATACATCTTTAAAATAGCCCTTCCCTTTTTAAGCTCAAGAACTTCTTATCCCCGATTATGACATGGTCTAAGACCTCTATGCCCACCAGCTCTCCCGCCTCGGCCAGCCTCTTGGTCAGCTTTATGTCGTCTGGCGAGGCTTGGGCGTCGCCCGACGGATGGTTATGGGCAAAGATAACAGCGGCGGCGCTGGCGGAGATTGCCTCCTTGAATACTTCTCTGGGGTGAACGATGCTGCTATCCAGGCTGCCGACGGAAATCTCGGCCACCTTTATCAGTTGATTACGCGTGTCCAGCAAAAGCGCCAGGAAATACTCCTTCTTTTTGCCCCGCAGCCTTCCCCCCACCACCCCGCTCACATCCTCCGGGGTCTTGACCACCGTCTTCTCCCCCGCCTGGGCATAACCCTCCAGGCGGCTGGCTA
>JALHSZ010000034.1 GCA_022865485.1 Dehalococcoidales bacterium
AATGGCCACCACCACCAGCCTCTATGACACCGGACTCTGGGACTACCTGGAACCGATGTTCGAAGAGGAATACGGCGTAGAGGTCGATGTTCTATCCGCCGGCAGTGGCATTGCCCTGGAGTACGGGCGGAGGGGGGATGTGGATGTCATCACTGTCCATGACAAGCCCAACGAGGAGAAGTTCATCACTGAGGGCTACGGTGTCGAGCGAATACCCTTCGCCTACAACTACTTCCTCATCGTCGGCCCCGCCGATGACCCCGCCGGCATTAAGGACATGAGCCCCGAAGACGCCTTCCGCTCATTGTACGAGACAGAAAGCGGCAAATTTATTTCTCGCGGGGACGACTCGGGAACACACAATAAGGAGAAGAAAATCTGGGCAAGTGCCGGCTATGATTACGAAGCGGTCAGGACCGCCGGACAGTGGTACGTAGAGGCAGCGGGAGGCAGGGGGGCGACCCTGCTCAAGGCCAGCGTGATGGGCGGCTACACCCTCACCGATATGGGCACCTTCCTCTCCTTTAAGAGCGAGCTTGAGCTGGTGCCCATAGTGCAGCAGGGAGCCATACTGCTCAACGTCTATTCGGTTATTGCCATCAGCCCGGAAAGCGACCCCAGCACCAACATCGAGATGGCTAACAACCTGATAGCTTTCCTCACCTCGCCCGAGATTCAGGAACTCATCGGAGAATACGGCGTCGAGGAATACGGCATGCAGCTGTTCACCCCCTGCGCCGGGGCTGAGCCGACATCATAAAAACACCAGGAGTTAGAGCAAATTGACCGAGCTGTGGGACGGACTGGTCACCGCGCTAAAACTGATAATATCCCTTGACCCCGAGGTCATGGCGATAGCGGGGAGGTCGCTGGCAATATCAGCGACCTCCTCCACCATAGCCGCCTTGATATGCCTGCCGCTGGCGACGGTCATCCACTTCAACAAATTCCGCGGCAAGCGCACCCTGATAAACATTACCCAGACCATGTTCAGCCTGCCCACGGTGGCGGTGGGGCTTTTCGTCTTCGTCCTCTTCTCCAGCGCCGGCCCCCTGGGCGGGCTCGGCATCATATTCACCCCCGCCGTCATGGTCATCGGCCAGGTCGTACTCATATCACCCATAATGCTCGGGCTCACCATCTCGGCCCTAAGCGGCGTCGATAAGTCCATCGCCGATACCGCCGTCTCCCTCGGTGCCAGCCGCCTCCAGATGGCGGTCGTCACCATCCGGGAAGCCCGCTTCGCCGTGCTGGCGGCGCTGATTATGGGCTTCGGGCGGGCAATCTCCGAGGTCGGCTTATCATTGATGGTCGGCGGCAATATACGGGGCTATACCCGCACCATCACCACCGCCATATCGCTGGAAACCTCCAAGGGCGACCTGGAACTGGCGCTGGCGCTGGGCATAATCCTCATCTTCATCGCCCTGATAATCAATATAGTGCTCAACAGGATTCAGCAGAGGTAAAATGGCGCTAATAGAAACCGTTAATATCGGCCAGAGATACGGCGGGCAAGACGTCCTCGAAGACGTCAGCCTCGATATCGAGGCAGGCGAGGCCTTCGCCCTCATCGGCCCCACCGGTGCCGGCAAGACGACGCTGCTCCGCCTCCTCGACCTGCTCGAAAAGCCGGCTGCGGGCAGCATCCGCTTTGATGGCAGGGACGTTACCGCCAACAAAAGCCTCAGGCTGGAAGCGCGCCGCCGTATGTCGTTCGTCCTCCAGAAGCCGGTGGTCTTTAATATGAGCGTCTACGATAATGTCGCCTGCGGGCTTAAATGGAGAAAACAAAAAGAGCCCGTCGTCCGCCAGCGGGTAAACCAGGCATTAGAGCTGGCGGGCATGGCGCAATACGCCAAGCGCAACGCCCGCACCCTGTCGGGAGGCGAAACCCAGCGGGTAGCCATCGCCCGCGCCCTGGCGATTGCCCCCCAGGTACTCTTCCTCGACGAACCCACGGCTAACCTCGACCCCGTCTCCACAGCCAAGATAGAAGAGGTGCTGGCGCACATCATCGGCGAAGGCAAGACAACGGTGGTCATGGCCACCCACAATATGTCGCAGGGCCAGCGCCTGGCGGGAAGGATAGGCGTAATAATGAACGGCCGCCTGCTCCAGCTTGGCAGCCCCGGGGATATCTTCAGCACCCCGGGAAATAAAGAAGTCGCCGAATTCGTCGGCGTCGATAATATCCTGAGCGGTGTAATCGTCAATAGAGACGAAGAACTGGTCACCATTGATGTCAACGGCGCCCTCATCCAGGCAATCTCGGACTACCCCATAGGCGCCGAAGTCCACGTCCTCATCCGCCCCGAGGATGTCACCCTGGCCCTCCAGAAAGACAACAGCAGCGCCCGTAATACCTTCGAGGGCAGCATCGCCCGAACCTTCCTCATCGGCGCGCTGGTCAGGGTCGAAGTCGCCTGCGGCTTCCCCCTCTTCGCCGTCGTCACCAAAAGGTCAGCGGAAGACCTCAACCTGGCTGTTAATAAGAAAATTTACGCCACCTTCAAAGCTACCGCCGTGCATATTATCAAAAGGTGGAATTGACACCAGAAAGCCGAGCGTGCTATATTCTGCCTGTGGCAGCGTAGCTCAGTGGTAGAGCAGGGGACTCATAAGCCCTTGGTCGGCGGTTCGAACCCACCCGCTGCCAGTTCTTTTTGTCTTTAGCCCCCCACCCCCAACACACCCCTCAACTCGGCTTGGCCATCTTCCCCGGCCCGAACGAAGAGAAGTCCAGGTCATAAAACTGCCGGCAGGTGGCAAAGTAACCGTACTGCACGCCGGCCAGAACCAGCTTGGCTACGGCGGCGTCGCGGTAGTATTTCTCGTAGTGGTTCTCGCGGACATAACCGTAGGAGCCCATCAGCTCCATTCCCTCCAGAATCAGCTCCGGCAGTCTCTTGGTAATAAACACGTGCATGGCGTGCCCCTTAGCCATCATGCTCTCGGTGTCCCACCCCCCGTAGGTCTCCATGTGGTCATACTGGTGGGCAAGCTCCAGAAAAGCGCTCCTGCCCACGGTTATTACCGAGGCCATCTCGCCCAGTATCATCGCCGACGAAAGGTGCTGCCGGATGGGCTTACCCCCCGCCACCCTCTCCCCCGTATAGTCGAGCAGGACATCGAACGCCCCCTGCAGGATACCCACGGCGTGGGCGGCGTTCAGCGGCATGGGGGCGGCCAGCGC
>JALHSZ010000035.1 GCA_022865485.1 Dehalococcoidales bacterium
AATCTCTCCGTCATTCTGAGCGAGCGCAGCCCCCACAGGGGGATATATAAGGGGTACTACCCTTATAGGGCGGGCTGGGTGGGACAGAAAGAAGCACAACTGCAAACAGGGAGTCTTAGAAAAACAAGGCAACTAAGAAGGGGTGTTTAAGAGGGGGCTTCGCCCCCTCTTATTAAAATAAACCTCCCCCTCTCCCTGCGAGGGAGAGGGGGATAAAGGGGGTGAGGGTGATACTAAAAGGTGATACTAAAATTTGATACCAGAAAAAGAAAGCCCCGAGGCTTTACCCCCGGGGCTTTTCATCATAACAAAATCTGGCTGTATGCTTACGTCTGCGGCTTGCCCAGGACGGCTTCGAAAAGCTCCTCGTCCATGGGGTGCCCCTCGGCAACCATCTGGCGGTACTTGATAAAGTCGATGGTATCCTTGCCGGTTATCTTCTTGGTATTGAAGGCGCCGAAGCCCAGGAAGGCTTCGCCCGTCATGTTGACCGCCAGCCAGTAGAGGTGGTCGTTCTTGTTCATATCCCAGAAGAACTTCTTCTTCTCCCTGATGCCCTGAATGGACTTCATCAGGCAGCCCTCGAAGAGGTTGGTGAAGGTCCAGATTATCTTGTTCACCTCGTTATCGAGCGGGGTGAGGTCCACCTCCAGAGTCTTGACCAGCTCGCGGGCTTGCTTGGCCGCCTCGCCGGTAACGAACTCGCCATAAACAATCTCGCCGTCTTTAACGTAGCTGTCGGTAATGACCTGCGGGTTGCGGATGAACTTGTCGCCCTGCTTGAGCACGGACACCACCTTACTCAGGTAGTTCTTGCGGAGCATCTTGTAGGCGCTCCACATCTCGCAGGAGATGCAGTTCCACATGGCGTCCTCGATGGTCAGCGCCCAGGGCAAAAAGTCGGAAGAGCCGCCCACCGGCGCCGAGCCGTGCCGGGGACCCGCCTGCCCGAAGATAGCCAGGTCGGAGGCGACGGCGATGTCGCAGGCACCGCCGATTTCCTGTCCTCCGGCGACGCTCATGCCGTTAATCCGCCTTATCACTGGCTTCTGGCACATCAGGATGGAATCGACCATGCCGTTAAAGAGGTCCATATACTGCCCGTACTCCGTCGGTTTGGTGGAATAGTATTCCGAATACTCCTTGGTGTTGCCGCCCGTGCAGAAGGCGTTGTGGCCGGCGCCGGTGAAGACCACCGCCACCACCTTGCGGTTCATCTGCGCCCGGTGAAAACCAGCGATAACCCCCTTGACCATCTCCGTGGTGTAGGAGTTGTACTGGGCGGGGTTGTTTAAAGTAATCCAGGCGCTGTAAACCCCCGCCACCGGCTTACCGCTGGGGTCGATTATGGGTTTCTCCTCGTACATGGTGCAGGGAGCTTCCGTGCCGAAATGCTCCATGCCCCAAATATTGTGGTCTTTGACACCACCTTCTTTAGGCATCCAATCTAGAGCCATTGCTAATACCTCCTCTTTGCCTTAAATTTTAAAATCGGTAAGTTTAAAAATCAGGGGTCAGGACTATTCTCTTGGTCAGCCCGCCCCTGTGGGCTTCCTCGTAAGCCTGCTTTATGGTGCTCATCGGCCTCGTCTCGACGAAGGGCTCTATCTGAATCTTCCCCGCCAGGACCATTTTAAGGACTTCGGGGTAGTACTTGGGCAAACAACCCCAGGAGCCCAGGATGTCGGCGTCGAAGGCCATCAAGCGGGAGAGGGAAAACTCGTTCTTCTGCATGCCGAAGCCGCATATCACCAACTTGCCCACGAACGAGAGTAACTCAAGTCCTATGGCCTGGCCCTCGCCCGTGCCCGTCCACTCGAATATCTTCCAGCCGTAGTTGGCCGGTATGCCCTTCTCCTTGCAGTAGGCGCGAAGCTCGTCCCGTATATCACGCGGGCTCTTATCCACCGAGCTGATAACGTGGGTGGCGCCGTATTCCAGCGACCTCTTCAGCTTGGCCGGGTTGCGGGCGATACCGATGACCTCTTTAGCCCCCAGCGCCCGGCAAATCTGGGCGGCGTAAACCCCCAGCCCCCCCGTAATCCCGATAATGATGGTCAGGTCGCCCGGTTTGACCTCGGCTCTCATCGCCGCCTGGTAGGGCGAGGTCGCGGCGTCGGCGATGACCGCGAAATGGGAAAGGGGAACGCCCTTCCTATCCGGGACTACGCATAAGTCCTGGGCGGGGACGACGATGTGGCTGGAATTACCGCCGTAGATATCCATGCTGTTGCCCGGCATTTTTTGCGCCAGGCAGCGGTTGCCCCTACCAGCAGCGCAAATCGGGCAGTTGTTGCAGGGCATCACCGCGGGGATGATAACCTCTTTGCCGACCCACTTACTATCGCCAGCGACTACGGTGCCGCTGATTTCGTGACCCAGCGTCAGCGGCGGTTTGCATACCGTGGGCACGCCGTCGTAAAAATAGCCCAGGTCGGTATGGCAGACGCCGCAGCCGGCAATCTCCACCAGCACCTCGCCGGGCTTGAGTTCGGGGACGGCGATGCTGGCCCTGGCCAGCTTGCCCCCCTCCACCATCTGCCAGGTTTCAATCTTGTCCGGTATTTTCGCCATTCTGATTTATCTCCTCCCTCTACGAAAAATAAAATACGAGGGGCGAAATTCGACCCTTAATCTCCGAGCTATCACCTCCTCGCTAGAGACTCTGAGAGTCTCGGAAAAACGGGGAAATACAACAAATTAGTTTATCGTCTGAGACCGCCTCATGTCAACAATAGAACGGGGACACAAAGCCCTGCTCAAACGCCGTGGCTGAGACGGGCGACCAGGCGCATGGGCAGTCTTTTCTCCACCATCTTGGCCTGGGTGGCGGCGACGTCGTAAGGGACACGGTAGAGCCAGAACCTCTGCTTATCGCTGTCATAGATGGCATAGCTCGCCCTGGGATCGCCGTCCCGAGGCTGCCCCACCGCCCCCGGGTTTATAATCAGCCGCGCTTTCTCCGTGACCAGCTCCTTCTCCGGGGCAAACTGGCGGAAGGAACAGGCGCCGCCCTCGTCGTAGCTAAAGGCGGCGGGCACATGGGTATGCGCCAGCAGGCAAAACTGGGTCTTGAAGTAGGCGAAGTTCTCCCTGGCGCCGCTGATTGAAAGCACGTACTCCCAGATAGGCTCCCGGGGGCTGCCGTGCACCAGGGTACAATCGTCCTTGTTGATAACCCGCGGCAGGCTCTTGATGTAGCTCACATCCCGCGAGGTCAAATGCTCCGTCGTCCACTCTAAAGCGGCGACGGCGTCGGGGTTAAACTCGGTGGTATCTATCTGCCCCACCGCCGCCAGGTCGTGGTTGCCGACCACGCAGATATGGTTGGTCTGGCGCAAAAGCTCGATGCACTCGTGCGGGTCGGGGCCGTAACCCACGATATCCCCCAAACACCATATCTCCTCCACATCCCCCCGCTTATCGACATCGACCAGTACCGCCGTAAGAGCCGCCAGATTGGCATGGATGTCAGCAATAATGGCGCAACGCATATACAACCATTAATATAACAGTTTTTTCGTCATATGGCTAGAGGCAAAACTATATCGGCACTTCCAGCGTCAGCGTCGTCCCCTTGCCCGGCTCGGACTGCAAACTCAGCTTCCCGCCGATGAGCTCCGCCCGCTCCTGCATACCGGCCAGTCCCAGCTTACCGGCAACGGTCAGGGCATCCATCCTCCCCGGCAGCTCGAAGCCCTTGCCCTCGTCCTCGACGGTCAGGACGGCTCTGCCATCGCCGAATTTTAGCGTGACGCGGGCTTTGGCTGCCCCCGAGTGCTTCCAGACATTGCGCAACGCCTCCTGGGCGATACGGAACACAACCAGCTCGGTCTCGGGCGAAAAACGGCGCACCGAACCCAGCACCTTCATCTCCACCGCTATGCCGAAGTGCTCGGTCAGGTCGGAGGCGAGCCACTCCAGCGCCGGAATCAGCCCCAGGTCGTCCAGCACCGATGGCCTCAGGTCCTGGCTGAAGCGGTGCACCCCGTCCATTATCTTAGCAGCCTGCTTACGCAGCTCTTCCATAAGCTCGACGTTCGGCGGCGACAGCTTGTCGATGGCGGGCGCAAGCTTATCCACCTGGCGCAGCAGCATCACCAAATCCTGCGCCGTGTCGTCGTGGAGCTCTCGGGCGATGCGCTTACGCTCCTCCTCCTGGGCGCGGGTAATCTCCCGCAAATAGCGGTGCAGGCTCTCCTCGGCATTCTTCCTCTCGGTAACGTCCTCCAGCGTCTCTATCGCCCCGATTAGTTCGCCGCTGTTATCCTTTATAGGACTGGCGGCAAAATGAAGCCACCGCCCCTCCCTCCCCAGCACCGAAAACCAGTCCTCGGCTTCATAGGCGCCCTCGATGAGCTTGGATTTTTTGTATTTAGCCCCGTAGTGCGCGGCTATCTCATTTGGTGTAGCCCCGTCCACAATCAAGTCGGCCATAACCGGCCTCTTTTCGGGGTAAAACGCCCGCCACTGCTCATCCGTCCCGATTATCTCCCCCTTCTTTATCGCCGAAAGGGACTCCAGCGCCGTGTTCCAGTGGGTAACCGTATGCTGCTTATTGAGCACAAAGGCCGGGATAGAAGAGCCGTCGATAATCTTGGTCAGCATTTCCTCCGCGCTCTTGCGTTGGGAGATATCGCGGCGGTGAAAGTGGAACCAAAGGTTGACCACGCCACCGACCAGGATAACGCCGCTGGTCTCAAGCAGCGCATCGGGCAGGTATAGAGATACTAAAAAAACCCGGGGCAGCATAATGGCCAGCGCCACCCCCAAACTGACCAGCCCCGCCTTCAGCCCGAAGATAAAGCCGGCGTAGGTCACCGGCAGCAGCATGTAGACCCGTTCCGCGGCGTGACGGGTCAAGCCCAGAGAGGCAAACAGCGAAGTTGACTCCGTGCCCAATATCTCCTGCGGGTAGTGCAGGATTACGCCCAGGGCAAACAAGACCACCACCAGCCAGAAATGGCGGTTACGGATAACCTTTGACACCCGACTCGATAACGGAGGCATATCGACAGCACCCCCCAAATAGTCAAGCGAAGTTCAGGGCAGGTCCTCCAGGGTAAGCCAGCCTTTTCGCAAGGCGAACAACACCGCGTCCGTGCGCGAAGCCACCCCCAACTTATTAAAGATGTTCCCCAGGTGCACCTGCACCGTGCGCGGGCTGAGGAAAAGCTGCTGGGCAATATCCTTATTGCTCACGCCGGTGGCGGCTAACCTCAACACCTCCATCTCGCGCTCGCTTAGAGGCTCGATGGCCGGGGTCTCGCTGCGTTTGGGGGATACCGGGCGGTCCACCACCCGGCGCGCCACTACGGGGTGCAGCACCGCCTCGCCGGCATAAACCGCCCTGACGGCGTCAATCAGCTCGCGCACCTTCACCCCCTTCAGCAAATAGCCGGCCGCCCCCGCCTCCAGAAGGGCGAAAATATACTGGTCGTAATCATAGGCGGTCAGTATCAGCACGGCTATGGAAGGGTAAAGCTTCTTTATCTGCTTGGTGGCTTCCACCCCGTTGAGCTTGGGCATGGCGATATCCATCACCACCACGTCCGGCTTAAGCTCCCCAGCCAGCCTGACCGCCTCTTCGCCGTCGCCGGCCTCCCCCACCACCTCCATATCCGGTTCACGCTGCAGAAACTCGCGGGTGCCCTCTCGCACCATCACGTGGTCCTCGGCGAGCAAAACCTTAATCTTATCCATTCCCGAATCGCCTCTCCCGCCATTATAAACCACCACATCCCCCACTTCAATAAACGTAATATTAGAAATGGATTATCAAAAAAGCCACTCAGATTAAGCATATAACGCAGTCAAAAATAAGCCACCCTACCGATGGCAGCCGGGGGGCGATAGGGTAAGCTAGAAGAGAATGAGAGGTAAAGCAGGCAAGGAGGCAGGAAAATGAAGACGAAGACGGTAAAGGGAAAGGTTGCAGCCAAACCGACGGGCGAAGAACTGATTGTCGTCGCCCCGAAAGAAGTCCAGGACCACCTCAAGTGGGGTCAGGCTCTCTTCAACACCGCCCACTACGGGGAAGCCCTGGCCGAATTCGAGGCTGTTCTCCGGACGGCTCCGGGCAGCATCGAGACCCGAATCATGATACGCAAGACCAAGGAGGCAATCGCCCAGCCCGCGGTTGAACCAGCCGTTGAAGGAGAAACGGTTGCCGAAGCGGTCAAACCCAAGGAATGCGTCTGGATGAAGCTCGGCATGGTCTCCAACCGCCTCTGCAACAACAACTACGACTGCCTCACCTGCGAGTTCGACCAGCAGATGCAAGAGCAGATGGCTAGGGGGGATGCGGCGGAGCTCGACGCCGCCCTGGAGAGATTCAAGGAAGTACCGGGCAGCCAGAGAGTCTGCCGCTACGCCCTCAAGGGCAACGTCTCCTACCGGCTCTGCACCCGCCTCTTCCAGTGCGAGACCTGCGAGTTCGGGCAGAACATGGAAGAAGCCACCCAGCGCAAGCTGGCTAAGCTGGCCGCCCGACGGAACGCCCTGAGCAAAAAGACCGCCTAACTGTCACCAACGATTAGCAAGATAGAGGCAGGCGCTATAAAAAGCGCCTGCCTCTTCGTTTTCCCCCTCCCTTGTGACTCCAAATACAGCCGTGCTATAATTTTTCCGTGAAGGTATCGGAACTGGGCGAATTCGGGCTCATCGACCTCCTGGCTAAAATGGCGGGCGGGGGCGACGAGCGCCTGCTCATCGGCATCGGCGACGATGCCGCCGCCTGGCAGGGCGACGACTCGATACAACTGGCCAGCGTCGATTCCTTCGTTGAAGGCGTCCACTTCACCCCGGAAACAACCCCCTGGCAGGAGGTAGGCTGGAAGGCGCTGGCGGTCAACTTGAGCGACATCGCCGCTATGGGCGGCATTCCCCGCTACGCCCTGGTAGCGCTCTCCCTCACCGATGATAGCGAAGTCGAGGATGTCGCCGCCCTCTATAGCGGCATGCTCAAGCTGGCAAAGCAATACGGCGTAACCATCGTCGGCGGCGATATCAGCCGCGCCCCGCTGGTCGCCATCGCCATCACCATCCTGGGCAGCAGCCCCACCCAGAAGATACTGACGCGTTCCTCAGCTCAAGCCGGAGAAATAGTGGCCGTCACCGGCCAACTGGGTGCCGCCGCGGCTGGGCTGGAGGTGCTGAAGGGCCAACGCCGCCTCGACCCCGAAGCCGACACCCGCCTCAAAAACGCCTTCCTCCACCCCACCCCCCACATCGCCGAGGGGCTTTTACTGGTCGACCAGGGGGTGAAAACAGCTATTGATATCAGCGACGGGCTGGTGGCTGACCTTAATCAAATCTGTAAGGCCAGCCAGGTCGGCGCCCGCCTCGAGGTCGAGCGCGTCCCCGTCGAGCCTACGGTTAAAACCGCGTTCAGCGAGAGAGCCCTGGAACTGGCTCTATCCGGTGGCGAAGACTACGAGCTTTTATTCACCGCCAGCGCCGAAATCGTAGATAAGGTAAAAAAGGCGGCTTCCTGCCCGGTCACAGCCATCGGCGAAATCACCGCCGGCAAGGGAGTAACCCTGGTCGATAAAGAGGGCAACCCCTTCAAACTAGCCAAGGCGGGCTGGGAGCACTTTTAGCCAGCGATGAACTCATTAGAGCTAACCACCCGCAGCCCCGAGCAGACGCAGGAGTTCGGCACCCGCCTCGGCGAGCTCGCCAACCCCGGTGACGTCATCCTGCTGGTGGGCAAGCTGGGGGCGGGCAAGACCTGCCTCACCCAGGGCATCGCCTGGGGGCTGGGGATTAAGGAGTATGCCGCCAGCCCCTCGTTCGTGCTGGTCAGAGAGCTTAAGGGCAGATTGCCGTTGTATCACTTAGACTTCTACCGCCTGGAAAACCTGGCCGAGATTGCCGAGCTGGGTTTGGACGAATACTTCTACGGCCAGGGCGTCTCGGTGGTGGAGTGGGCGGAAAAGGCTTTGAGCCTGCTGCCCCCCGAAAACCTGCTCATCGAAATGGAATACATCGCCGAAACCGGGCGCCGCCTCGAACTCAAACCATCGGGCAAACGCTACCGGGAAATGGTGGCACGACTGAAATAATGTTAGTAGCTATAGACAGCTCAACCGATACCGCCAGCCTGGCTCTGGCGAAAGACGGCAGGGTGCTGGCTCAAGTCAGCTGGCGCTGCGGGCAGAACCACAGCGTCGAGCTTTTGCCCCGCCTCGTCCGGCTTCTGGACGAGGCTAAGGTCAGCCTGAAAGACACCAGCGGCGTCATCGTGGCTAAAGGCCCCGGCAGCTTCAACGGGCTGCGCGTGGGCTTGAGCACAGCCAAGGGCCTGGCTTTCAGCCTCTCCGTCCCCATCATCGGCATCAGCAGCCTGGAAATGGAAGCCCACCGCCACGCCGGGACGGGCTTACCCATCTGCCCCATATTCAACGCGGGGCGGGGGGAGATCGCCGCCGCCCTCTACCGGAAAAAGGACGACGGCTGGCGCCAGCTTACCCCCGAACACATCACCACCGTTGACGCCTTATCTAAAGAAATAAGCGAAAAGACGATATTCTGCGGGGAATACGTGGCCACTATCGCCCGTCAGCTCAAAACCAGACTCAAGGAAAAAGCCGTCATCGCCCCCGACCAGATGCGCTCGGCCGTCTCGCTTATTGAGCTGGCAAAACCGAGAATTGACGCGGGCGACTACGACGACCCCGCCACCCTCCAGCCCCTCTACCTGCGGCGTCCCGCCATCACCAAGCCCAAACATCCGAAATACGCTAACGGAGGCTCGAAATGACGAACTGGCCTCAAACGAAGGTTAACCCGATAAAGGAATCCGATAAGTGCTTCGGCTGCGGCCCCAAAAACCCCATCGGCCTCAAGCTGAAATTCAGCTGGGACGGCAAAGAGGTCAAGGCAAAATTCACCCCCGGGGAATACCACCAGGGCTGGGCGGGGCTGGTGCACGGCGGCATTATCACCTGTCTCCTCGACGAGGCGATGAGCTACGCCGCCTTGTATAGCGGAGCAAACAGCCTCACCGCCCGGATGCAGACCCGCTTCAAGCGCCCCCTGCCCATAGACAAGCCGCTCACCGTCACCGGCTCCGTGACCCGGAAGACGAGACGGCTGGTGGAGACTAAGGCGGAACTAAAGCTCACCGACGATACCCTGGTCGCCGAAAGCACGGCCACCATGTTTATCTTTCAGGCAGAGAGGGAGCCCCGGGTCAATGCCTGAAATCGCCGCCGTCATCTGGGATATGGACGGAGTCCTCGCCGACACCGCCTCCCACCACCTCCTCGCCTGGCAGGAAACCTTCGCCAAAAGGGGTATTAACTTCACCGAGGCCGACTTCAAGCGCAGCTTCGGCATCAGGAACGACGCCATCATCAAAAACACCCTGGGTGAGCAGACAACCGAAGCCGAGATAGAGACCATCGCCCGGGAAAAAGAAGCCACCTTCCGCCGCATCATCGGTAAAGACGTAAAGCCCCTCCCCGGTGCCCTCGAGCTGCTCCAGACCCTCGACGAACGCGGCGTCAAAATGGCAATCGCCTCCTCGACGACTATAGAAAACATCCGCCTCATTATCGGCAGCCTGGGCATAAAAAAATACTTCAAGGCCGTCATCACCGGCCACGATGTCACCGAGGGCAAGCCCAGCCCCCAGGTCTTTCTCCTGGCTGCCAAGAGACTTGGAGCCGAACCTAAAAACTGCATCGTCTTTGAGGATGCGGTGGCGGGGGTAAAGGCGGCTAAAAGCGCCGGCATGTACTGTGTCGCCGTCGCCAACACCCACTCCAGAGAGAGCCTGCGGGAAGCCGACCTCGTCGTGGAAACGCTGGAGATGGTTACTGTTAACGACCTGGAAGGGTTAGTCCTTTCCCCCTAACCCCGCTTGCCAAAAACCCCCATAACCTAGTATCCTCTATAAGAAAGTCCAGGAGAGTCGAAAGCCTGCGGATATATAATGGGGAGTTTTGGAGAGACGACAGTTTCTAGATATATAACAGGAAGTTTAAGAGGGGCGCAGCCCCTCTTTCAAAAAAATAATCCCCACTCTCCCTGCGAGGGAGAGGGGGACACAGGGGGTGAGGGTGATAAAAATGGAACGTTCTTTAGTCCTGGTCAAACCCGACGCCATAAAAAGAGAGCAGGCGGGCGCCATCATCGCCCGCCTGCAAAAGCTGGGCTTAAAGCTGGTGGCAATGAAAATGCTCCACGCCGATAAAGCCTTAGCCCGAAAACACTACGCCGTCCACAAAGACAAGCCCT
>JALHSZ010000036.1 GCA_022865485.1 Dehalococcoidales bacterium
GGACACGCTGGAGTTGGTAACTGTTAAAGACCTGGAAAAACTGCTAAAATCCACGGGATAGGAGCTTACGATGGAACGTTCTTTAGTCCTGGTCAAGCCCGACGCCATGGAAAGAGAACTGGCGGGCGCCATCATCGCCCGCCTGCAAAAGCTGGGCTTAAAGCTGGTGGCAATGAAAATGCTCCACGCCGATAAAGCCTTAGCCCGAAAACACTACGCCGTCCACAAAGACAAGCCCTTCTACGGCGACCTGGTCAACTACATCACCTCCGCCCCAATCGTCGCCTGCGTCTTCGAGGGCAAGAACGCAGTAGAAACCATCAGAAAGGCGATGGGTGCCACCGACCCGGCAAAAGCCGAAAAAGGCACGATACGGGGCGATTACGGGGAAAGCCTGGAACGCAACAGCGTCCACGGCTCGGACTCGCCCGACAACGCCGAGATAGAGATAAATCTCTTCTTCTCGCCCGAGGAAATATTCGGCTACTGAATCCGCAGCACCGGTTTCGCCTGGCTCCAGAGCTCGTCGAGCTGGTAGTACTCGCGCTCAAAGGGGGCAAAGATGTGGACGATAACAGCGCCGAAGTCGAGCAATAGCCACCCCGAATCTATCGTCCCCTCGCGGTGGTCGGGCAAAATACCCGCCTGCTTTAGCCGGTGCCCCACCTCATCGTAGATGGTCGAAAGCTGCCTCTCGGAATCGCCGCTGCATATCACGAAATAATCGGCGAAGCTGCAAACCTCGCGGGTGTCCAGCAAAACAACGTCAATCGCCTGCTTGTCGGCGGCAGCCTCCACCGCCTGGCGCGCCAGTTCTATCGATTCCAGCAGTCAGCCTCCATATACCCAATAATATTATAACACAGATAGCCGATTCTACTGTCATTGCGAGGAACTCCTGCGTAGGCAGGAGGACGAAGCAATCTCTCCTTCCCCCACCCCCGTTTTATATCTATTCCCACGTTCCACTTTGTCATTCCCGCCCCGTATCGGTGTACGGGGTAAACTCCAGCGGGAATCCAGTCTCTCTTTTCCCTTCTGTCATTCTGAAGGAGTCCTTCCCAGAAGGACGACTGAAGAATCTCAAGGGGGAGGCCGTATCCCCAAATAAGGGGCTAATAGGGGTCTAACCCCTGTAGGGCGGGCTGGGTGGGACAGAAAGACCTTCGCACAACAAGGTGGGGTGGGTTTTGGGTGAGAAGAAACGACGCCCGTTTAATTGTATGTTATAATTATGTTAACCATTCGGGGAGGTGAAATGGAAAAGCTCCTCTTCGGCACGGGCGGCACCCCCCACACCGCCAGGACCCCGTCGGCAATAGACGGAATCAAGCGCATCGCCGAGCTGGGACTGGGCTGTATGGAGCTTGAGTTCGTCTACGGCGTCAGGATGGCGGAAACCAGCGCCCGGCTGGTGGCGGAAACGGCGCAAGGTCTGGGAGTAAAGCTCTCGGCTCACGGCCCCTACTACATCAACCTCAACGCCCGCGAGCCGGAAAAGGTAGCCGCCAGCCAGGAAAGAATCCTCCAGACCGCCCGCATCGGCGCTTTATGCGGTGCCGAAAGCATAGCCTTCCACGCCGCCTTCTACCTGGGCGACCCCCCGGAAAAAACCTACCAGGCGGTCAAGAAAAACCTGGCCGAGGTCATGAACCAGCTCAAAAAAGAGGAAAACCGGGTCTGGGTCAGGCCCGAGGTCATGGGCAAGACCAGCCAGTTCGGCGATATCGACGAAATCATTACACTATGCAACGAGCTGGATAGAGTCGGCATCTGCATGGACTTCGCCCACTGGCACGCCCGCAGCGGGCAGGCCAACTCCTACCCCGAATTCGTCGCCGTGCTGGAGCAGATAAAAAACGGCCTGGGGGATGAGGCAATAGCCAACATGCACATCCACGTCTCCGGCATCGCCTACGGCCAAAAGGGGGAACGAAAACACCTCGACCTCAAAGAGTCCGACCTTAACTACACCGAACTACTCCAGGCGCTCAAGGACTACGGGGCTAAAGGCTTGGTAATCTGCGAAAGCCCCAGCCTGGAAGCCGACGCCCTCCTCCTCCAGGAAAGCTACCACCGCCTCTAAAGCAGCCCGATTTTCCTATTGACACCGCCTTCTGTTATAATATTATAGGGTACGAGTCTAAAAATGAAATCGAACTGGATGCGCAACAGCTTAATATACATCATCATTCTGGTGGCGGCGGTCATCCTCCTCTACCAGCTCTTCCCGACATCGTCCAAGCCGACCGAAGTCGGTCTGGAGCAGGCTATAACCATGTCGCAGGACGGCGAGATAGCCGTCATAACCGTGGACAACCAAGAGCTGCTCATCACCACCCTCGACGGCAGGGAGCTCAAGACCGCCATCGGCAACCTCACCCTGGTCGAGCTTCAAGAGCTGGGACTTGACCTCAATGGCGTGGACTACAATGTCAAGGCTTCGGGCTTCGACTGGAGCGGGCTGCTCATCGGCTTTCTCCCCCTCATCCTCTTCGGCGCCCTCATCTTCTTTTTATTCCGTTCGGCGCGGGGGGCTAACAGCCAGGCGATTAACTTCGGGCGCAGCCGCGCCCGCCTCATAGCCAGCACGCCCACCGTAACCTTCGACGATGTCGCTGGCGTGGACGAAGCCAAGCAGGAGCTTACCGAAGTAGTCGAATTCCTCAAGTCGCGGGAGAAATTCCAGAGCCTGGGGGCGCGCATCCCCAAGGGCATCTTGCTCATCGGCCCCCCCGGCACGGGCAAAACACTATTAGCTAGAGCCGTAGCCGGCGAAGCCGGTGTCCCCTTCTTCTCCATCAGCGGCAGCGAATTCGTCGAGATGTTCGTCGGCGTCGGCGCTTCAAGGGTGCGCGACCTCTTCGACCAGGCCAAGCGCAACACCCCCTGCATCATCTTTATCGACGAGATCGACGCCGTCGGCCGTCATCGCGGTGCGGGCTTAGGCGGCGGCCACGACGAAAGGGAGCAGACCCTCAACCAGATTCTGGTAGAGATGGATGGATTCGACACCAACACCAACGTCATTATTCTGGCGGCGACCAACCGCCCCGATATACTAGACCCCGCCCTCCTCCGCCCCGGGCGCTTCGACCGCAGGGTGATTCTGGACCGCCCCGACATCGTCGGGCGGACGGCCATCCTCAAGGTCCACTCCAAGGGCAAGCCCCTGGCCGACGAGGTCAACCTGGAGGTTTTAGCCAAGCAGACGGCGGGCTTCAGCGGCGCCGACCTGGCTAACCTGCTCAACGAAGCGGCTATCCTGGCGGCTCGCCGCGGCCAGAAGGTCATCAATATGGTGGAGCTGGAAGAATCGATAGACCGGGTGATTGCCGGCCCCGAAAGAAAGAGCCGCCGCATCAGCCCCAAGGAAAAGGAAATCAGCGCCTACCACGAGGCGGGACACGCCCTGGTGGCCAAGCTGTTGCCCAACGCCGACCCGGTGCATAAAGTCTCCATCGTGGCGCGGGGGATGATGGGCGGTTACACCCGCCTCCTGCCCACCGAAGACCGCTACCTGATGACCCGCTCCCAGTTCAAGGATATGATATCTACCCTCCTGGCGGGGCAGACCGCCGAGGAGTTGATATTTAAAGAAATGACCACGGGCGCCCAGAACGACATCGAAGAAGCCACCAAGCTGGCGCGCAAGATGGTCACCTCCTACGGGATGAGCCAGAAGCTCGGCCCCCGCACCTTCGGGCGCAAAGAGGAACTGGTCTTCCTGGGGCGCGAAATCTCGGAGCAGCGGGACTACAGCGAGAAAGTCGCCCAGGAGATTGACGAAGAGGTGCACAGCATCATCGAGCACGCCCACGGCGAAGCTAGGCGGATTCTAACCGAAAACAAGCCCAGGCTAATCCATATCGCCGAAAAAATCATCGTCCAGGAAACCCTGGAGGGCGAAGAACTGGAACTGGCTTTCAGCGAACCCCTATCGGTCAAACCCAAGGCCAAGGAGACCCCCGCCACCCAACCCGTCGCCGAGCCGCCCCAGGCTAAGGCTAAGACCGCCCCCAGGAAAACGGCTCCGCCCCAGATTATCCCCAAGCAGGCGCCGGCATCATCATAGGGAACAGCCGTGATTGAGATTACCACCAAGCCCATCTCCCCCGAGTCCGTCGTCAACCGCGTCAAGACCTCCGGCAGCGGCTGCGTGGCAACCTATGTCGGGCTGATCCGCGATAACTCCCACGGCAAACGGGTCGTCTCCGTGGAATACACCGACCCCAGGGGCACGGCCAAGGCCGGCCTGGAGAGAATAGCCGGCGAAATTCGGCGCCAATGGCAGGTGGAGGGCATCGCCATCTGCCACCGCATCGGCAAGCTCGAGGTGGGCGATATCAACTTCCTGGTCGCGGTAGCCAGTGCCCACCGCCAGGAGAGCTTCGCCGCCGCCCAGTACGCCGTCGACCGCTTCAAAGAGCTGATGCCTACCCGTAAGAAGGAGACATACCGCGACGGCAGCACCCATATCGAAGGGGAATAGCGGGAGACGAGCGTCCCCCTACTTCTTGCGGTTTATCACTAAATCGGCCAAATCCCTTAGCGCCTGTCGGCTGGGCTTAGCCGGCAGCTTCCCCAGGTCGCGACAGGCCTGGGCGCAGTAGTCCGAGGCAAGCTCGTAACACTGCTTGACGATAGGCGAACGCCCCACCATCCCTATCGCCCGCCTGATTTTATCCCGCTTATCCTTTTCCGGCATATCTGGATTACGGAACAATTCCTTTACCGGATTGTCTTCGGGGTACTGCTCCAGCAGCAGCATGGCCGGCAGGGTCAGCGTCCCTTGCGACAGGTCGGAGCCGATGGGCTTGCCCATCTCCTGCTCGGTGCCCACGAAATCGAGGATGTCGTCCACAATCTGAAAGGCGACGCCTAGCTTAAATCCGTAGTCCTGCAAAATCTTTATCGAATCTTCGGGCGCCCCGCTCAATATAGCCCCGGAAACGATAGCCAGCGAAAAAAGCGAAGCGGTCTTGCTGGCGATTCTATCCAGGTAGTGCTGGCGGGTCTGCTCCAGCTTAAAGGCGTCGTCGGTCTGCACAATCTCCCCGCTGGATATGGTCTGCAGCGTCTGGCTGAAGAGTATAATCACCCGCAGGTTGCCGGTGTCGGCGGCGAACTCCCCCGCTTTGGCGAACAGGTAGTCCCCCAAGAGCACCGCCCTTTCCTCCCCCCACACCTCGTTGACCGTCGGTTTCCCCCGCCGCACCGATGACTTGTCGATGGCGTCGTCGTGCACCAGGGTAGCGGTGTGCATCAGCTCGACGGCGGTAGCCATGGGCAGCAGCAGGTCGAGGTTGTATTTGTAAAACTTCCCCGCCAGCAGGATCAGCGCGGGCCTAATCCCTTTGCCTCCCCCCAATACGTGCCGCAGCATCTCGGCGAGGTGAGGGGAATCGACCTCGGTCACCGAATCTATCTGGCGCCTTACCTTAGCCAGGTCCTCCTCCACCAGTTGGTAGATTTCTTCCAGCTCCAACCCTCTCTCCTTTAGCTAATGGGCAGTCGGAACAGGCTTATCGTATTCTTAGCCGCCGCCTCCGCCACCACCTCCCTCGGCACTCCCCTCACCTGGGCGACCTTCTCAGCGATAAGGGCGACGTAGGCAGGCTCGTTGCGCTTCCCCCGGTAGGCCTGCGGTGCCAAAAAAGGCGCGTCCGTCTCCAAAAGCAGCCTGTCCAGCGGTATCTCCCTAGCCACCCGCAACAACTCCCCAGCCGAGGGGTAGGTCACCGAACCCGCCAGCGAGATGTAAAAACCGATTTCGATATAGCGCTGCGCCAGTTCGATATCCCCGCTGAAGCAGTGGATAACCCCCCGCCGCAGCCTCCCCGCCGAAAGCGTGGCTCTCACCCAGTCGCTCAGTATGTTGAAGACCTCTCTATGTGCCTGCCGGCAGTGCACCACCACCGGCAATCCCAGCTCCACGGCCAGGTTGAGCTGCTTCTTAAAGGCTTCTTCCTGGCTCCTGCGCGGGGAAAGGTTGCGGTAGAAATCGAGCCCGATTTCGCCTACCGCCACCACTTTTTCATCTTGAGCCAGCTCGGCAAGGGCTTTAAGGTCATCCTCGCCCAGCTTGGCAGCCTCGTGGGGGTGAAAGCCGACGGTACTGAAAACGTCGTCGTAGTTCTTAGCCATCTCCAGCGAGGCGCGGCTCGACTTTACGTCCAGCCCGATGTTTACCACCACCCTCACGCCCCCCTGTCGGGCGCGCGTGAATACCTGCTCGCGGTCTTTATCGAAGTTGGGCAAATCGATATGGGCGTGCGAATCTATCAGCATCAGGCCTGCCCCAACCGCGCCGTCTCCTCATCGACCAGATTCTCGTCCAGCTTGGTGAACAGGGGTTCAGGCTCGCCCAGTTTTTGCCCCCCGGTCGGCAACATCAGCTTCCAGCCGTCGCTCTCGATAGTGCCCCCGAAACCCATCATCCGGTGTAATTTCTGCGAACTAAAGGGTAGGAAGGGGTAGAGCGCCGTTTTCAGCGCCGAGATTACGCCCAGCGCCACATATAATGATGTGGCGGCGGTTTCCTTATCCTCTTTTATTATCTTCCAGGGCGACTTGTCGTCGAGGTAGCGGTTGGCTTCCTGCGCCAGCGCCATAGCCGCCATCGCCCCCTGCTTGAAGTGGCATTGAGAGATGAGCTCGCCGACATTCTTAAGCGTCTCCTCGGCTTTATCCAGCAGCTTTTGGCTCTGGTCGTCCAGCTTACCGGATTGAGGCACTCCGCCCTCGAAATTGCGGTAGACGAAGGTAAGCACCCGGTTGACCAGGTTGCCGTAGGTCGCCACCAGTTCGTCGTTGTTACGGCGGAAGAACTCCCGCCAAGAAAAGTCGGTGTCCCCGGTATCGGGCATGTTTATCGATAGCAGGTAGCGCAGCGGGTCGGGGTCATATCGCGATAGATAATCGGGCAGCCAGACCGCCCAGTTGCGGCTGGTGGAAAGCTTCTTGCCCTCGATGGTCAAAAACTCGTTGGCGGGCACGTCGTAGGGCAGATTCAACCCCCCGTAGCCCATCAGCATTGCCGGCCAGATGATGGTGTGAAAGGGAATATTATCCTTGCCGATGAAGTAATAGCTTTTGGTATCCTTATCCTGCCAGAAGGGACGCCACCCCTCCCCGTCTCCCCTGGATTTCGCCCATTCCTTGGTCGCCGATAGATAACCGATAACCGCCTCGAACCAGACGTAGATGCGCTTACCCTCGTAGCCCTCCAGCGGCACGGCCACCCCCCAGCCTATATCGCGGGTTATGGCTCTGTCTTTCAGCCCCTCTTTCAGGTAGCGCTGGGTAAGGGCATAGACGTTGGGCCGCCACTGGCCCTGCTCACCCGCCCAGGCAGCAAGTTTGTCCTGGAAAGCGGAAAGCTTCAGGAAGAAGTGCTCCGAGTCCTGGAACTGGGGAGCGGTGCCGCAGAGACGGCAGCGGGGACTGACCAGCTCAGCCGGGTTCATCGGCTTACCGCAGTCGTCGCACTGGTCGCCCCGGGCACCGGTAGAATGGCAAAAGGGGCAGGTGCCCTCGATGTAGCGGTCGGGCAGAAAGCGCTTACACTGAGGGCAGTAGGGCTGAGACATGCTGCCTTTATAGATATAGCCCTTCTTGAGCAGGGTAAGAAAGATATCCTGGGTCACCTGGGCGTGGTTGGCCGTGCCCGTGGTGGTAAAAAGGTCAAAGGAAATACCCAGCCCCTGCCAGGATTCGAGGAAATCGCGGTGATAGCGGCCGGCAATCTCGGCGGGCGTCTTGCCTTCCTGCTCCGCCTTGATGGTGATGGGCGTGCCGTGCTGGTCCGAGCCCGAAACCATCAGCACCTCGTTCCCCTTGAGGCGGTGGTAGCGGGCGAATATGTCCGCGGGCAGATAGGCGCCGGCAATATGCCCCAGGTGCAAAGGCCCGTTGGCATAAGGCCAGGCGACGGCAACCAGGATTTTCTCAGCCATTCTGGTTCTCTCTATAAAGACCCGGGCTTTTCAGGGAAAAAGGTCAACACCTGTTGCCCCTTCTCCTCGGTATAACGAGCGTAGCCCTTAGTCAAACAGCAATCGACACAGATACGCGATATAGTGCCTTTCTCATCGTCGATGACCATATAGCGCTCGGGATATGGCATCGGGCGCTGGCACTCATCGCACTGGACATCCCCCAAAGATGTACAACCACGGCGCATTGTCAACTCACCTCCATACCCAAAGCTTTAGCCCGACTTCAGCCAGGCGCGATATAACTCTTTCTTGGCCAGACCCGTCTCCTCGGCCAACTTGGCCACCGCCTCTTTCGCCCCCACCCCCCTCCGCCGCATCTCTTGCAATTTTTTCTCGATGGCTTCGGTAAGCTGCGGCTTCTCCGCCTCTTTCTGGCCCGCGATAACCAGGGTAAACTCCCCCCTCGGCTCGGCGAAGTGCTCCATCGCCTGGCTCACCCTCCCCCGGAAGACCTCCTCGTGGAGCTTGGTCAGCTCGCGGCAGACGGCAATCTCCCTGTCCCCCAGCACCTCCAGTATATCATTAAGCGCCGCCGTTAAGCGGTGCGGAGTTTCCAGGACGACGATGGTGGCTGGGTCACCGGCAATTGACTTCAGCAGTTTTTTGCGGGCGCTCGCCTTGGGCAGAAAGCCCAGGTAGCGGAACTGCCTCGTATCCAGCCCCGAGACCACCAGCGCCGTAACCACCACCGAGGCACCGGGAATGGGTATAATGGGAATGCCCCGCCCGCTGGCGGCGACGATAAGCTCATGCCCCGGGTCGGAAATGCCCGGCATCCCCGCGTCCGAAACCAGCGCCACGTCCCCCTCGCTTAAGCAATCAAGGATATAGTCCAATTTGGTCAGCTTGTTGCGCTCATGATAGCTGGTGGTCGGTGTCTTGATGTCATAGCTCGCCAGGAGTTGCTTGGTGCGGCGGGTATCCTCAGCCGCGATAAGTTTCACCTCACGCAGAGTCCGCAGGGCACGCAAGGAGATATCTTCCAGGTTGCCAATCGGGGTCGCCACAATATAAAGAGGCATGGTTTTTATCCGCCCGATTTTTGCTATTATAACCTATGGCTAGCTTCCCGTCCACTGTGGACTTCGAATTCCTTGACTTTGCCGAACCCCTTTTGTTATAGTTTTGGTTTAAGAAGGTGCGAGATGGCTAAACCCAAATTCAGAGAACTGCGGCGCTCATACGGATTCGACGAGGTGGCCATCGTCCCCGGAGACGTAACCGTCAACCCCGAACAGACCGACATCGAGCTCAAGATAGAGGGCTTCACCTTCAAAATTCCTATCCTGGCCTCGGCGATGGACGCCGTGATTGACGTCAGGACGGCAACCCTGATGAGCCAGCTGGGAGGCTTGGGCGTGCTCAACCTGGAAGGCGTCCAGACCCGCTACGATGACCCCGCCGAAGTCCTGGCCGAAATCGCCCGCGCCCCCGCCGCCAGGGTCACCACCCTGCTGCAAAAGGTATACTCCGCCCCGATTAAGGAAAACCTCATCGGCGAGCGCATCAAGGCGATAAGGAAATCGAAAGTAACCTGCGCCGTCTCGGTCACCCCGGCCAACACCAAGCGCCTGGCTCCGCTGACCGCCGAAGCCGGTGCCGATATTCTGGTCGTCCAGTCCACGGTAACCACCGCCCGCCACACCTCCAAGAGCTACGAAGGGCTCATCTTCCCCAAGCTGCGCAAGCTGGTGTCCATGCCCGTCATCGTCGGCAACTGCGTCAGCTACAACGCCTGTCTGGAGATTATGCGGACGGGAATCTCGGCTGTTTTAGTCGGCGTCGGTCCCGGCGCCGCCTGCACCACGCGGCAGGTATTGGGCGTCGGCGTCCCCCAGGTAACGGCCACTATGGACTGCGCTTTAGCCAGGGATGACTACTTCCGCGAATCGGGAAGGTACGTGCCCATCATCACCGACGGCGGCTTCCGCAACGGCGGCGACATCTGTAAGGCTATTGCCGCTGGCGCCGATGCCGTCATGATCGGCTCCGTCTTCGCCCAGGCTGAAGAAGCCCCCGGGCACGGCTATCACTGGGGCATGTCCCACCCCCACCCCGCCCTGCCCCGCGGGACGAGGATAAAGGTCGGCACCACGGCGCCGCTCAAGCAGATTCTCTTCGGCCCCACCTCGGTCACCGACGGCAGCCAGAACCTGGTGGGAGCGCTGCGCACCGCTCTCGGCGTCTGCGGCGCGCTCAACATCGAGGAGATGCATAAAGCGGAGATAATTATCGCCCCCGCCATCACCACCGAGGGCAAGTCCTGGCAGATGGCTCAGGGCGGCCCCTAACTAGTCTTCCTCGTCGTCCTCTTCCTCTTCGGATACAGTTACCGTCTCACTGCTAATTCGCGGCACCAGCGGCTCGATTCTACGGCGCCTACCCGCTTTCGGGGAAGGCAGCTTGTCTATCATCTGGCGCAACTCGGCCCATTTACCCCCCGCCACCACCCCACCCACGCCGGCCTCGCATAGTGCCTGCAGCTCGCTGGCGGTGATATCGGGCGACACCGCCACCAGCAGCGGTTTAGTCAGGACATTAGCGCCGCGCCGGAAGAGCATGAGGTCCTGCCAGCTCAGGGAGGGCTTTTCCTCGGCGATAAGCACCGCGTCCACGGGCAGGTCGTCGATGGCCTTGAATAACCCGGCATCGATCGCCGCCTCGACCTCCACTATCTTGCCCAGCTTCTCCTCTTCCAGTACGGCCTGGGAGACGCTGGCGGCAGGAAAGACGACGAAGTCGGCGCCCCCCTCCCCCAGCTTTTTGATTGCCGGGCCGGTGACCTCCTCGAGCCAGCCCCCCCAGGGGATATCGGGTGCGGCTTTAACCAATGTCTGCGGGGACTTCGCCCCCGCCTTGGGGATTGACACCAATACCGCGTCGGCGCCGGCAACGGTGGGTTTAGTGCCAACCCCGACTACACGCGCCACCAGTATCATCTTGGGCTTGGGCTTGCCTCCCACCGCCCGAAAGCCCATGGGCGCCAGCCCACCCGAAGATACTGAATTCAACTTATCGATAAATTTGCTCATATTTAGATAAAGGCTTATCCGTGAAGATAGAGCTCAAGCGGGAGCGTCAAGCCCCCGGAAGGTCAGCCCCTCATTATCTGGACGCCCGCTGGCAACTCGAACATGTTGTCGTCGATGTCGCCGAAATCTATGTCCTTATAGACGATTACCGTCGTGCCTTCGGCGGTTGTTGTCTCCACGCGGATGGGGAAGCCGTGCTCCTCCCATATCCAGCTCTTTACCGTCGCCCCGCCGTAGCTATATTCCACCACCAGGCAGATCTTCCCGTCTTTAGTTTCGGTGCCGATAACATTGTAGTTATAGTCGGGTATGTCCTGGACATCTTCGTAGTCGGGTGGGGTTGCCTGACTGATGTCCATCTCTATGGCCATGTTCTGGTCGGGCATGTACATGTACGCCTTACCGGTGTCATAGTTCGCCAGATAGATCACGGTCTGTCCCTGCTCGCTCATCTCGGTCCTAAACTTGTTCTCCTCCATCCATACCTGCGTGGTCACCTTCTGCATCCCGGGAGCGGTTATCTCCATAACGTAACTAACCGAGTCTATGCCCGTCCCGTGCCCCAGGATGTCGCCCAAATCTTCCCCATCACCGTTACCACCCCCATTCCCATCCCCGTTGCCGTTGGCGGCCTCAGCCCCGCCGTTATCTGTCGTTACCGCCCCGCCGCCCCCGCCGCCGCAGGCGGCTAGCCCCACGCAGCCCAGCACCACCACCAATACCAGCAACAGTGCAATAACCTTTTTCATTCCTTCACCTCCTCGCCCGCGATTTAAGCCTGTTTTTCGGCGAAGTCGCCTGCTATGGGCATCTTGTACTTAGCACCCTGGTAGGCTTTAATCATCAACACTACCCAGAGGACAAAAACGAGCGCCCAGAGAATCCAGCCGAACACCCAGCCGACAATCGGTATGAACACGAGGGCAAAGACCACGGTAATGGCACCAAAGGTGACTACTGACTGCATCGCATGAAAGCGCACGAATTTATCTTCCTTCTCCAGGAGAAGGAAGAGCAGCCCGCCTACCCAAAAGAACGCGTAGCACAGTAACCCAGCAAGGTTTGGCTCCCGCACCGTGCTTGCTTTACCCCTCGTTGGCCCCATTGTTCCACCCTTCTTAAGCGTTCTTCGCGGCGATGTCGCCCGCTATGGGGAGCTTATATTTCTTCCCCGCATAAGCTTTAAGCATCAGCACTATCCACAGGATCAACGCGAACAGCCCGATGATATAGACGAGTACAAGGAAGAAGATCCACACAAAGGGAATCCAAGTAAATATCCACAATATAACGAAGACGATGTTAAAGGCGCCGAAGACGATTATCGACTGTATGGCGTGAAAGCGCACGAACTTGTCCTTCTTCTCCATGAGCAGAAAAACCAGCCCGGTTACCCAGCCCAGCACGTAGCACAGTAAGCCGGCAACATTCGGCTCCAGGCCGGTCTCTGTCTTACCCTTTTTCTTAGCCATAACTTTATAGCCCTCCTTATTTGACTTTGAGCTAGATATATCATTATTTCAGCCGAAAGTCAATGATTTTGCCCGCTTGACAAAAAGCGGACAATAGGCTACACTCCCCCTAATTAAATATAGTTAAAGGCTGGGAACGAGATTAGTAGGCCCCCAGCGAGGCTAGCAGAGAGCCGGGACGGGTGAAAACCGGCGCTGGCGCGGGGGTTGAATGGCCTCGGGAGCTGCAAACCGAAAGCCCTTCAGCGGAAGGGGGAGTAGGCTTTGCCGGAGAGGGTACCGTTATTAAAGCCCAGGGTATCGTCCTTCACAGAGGGACTGTACCTGACTAAAGACGGTTCTTCAGCCGAATCCTTCGGTTGAAGGACTAACTAGGGTGGCACCGCGAAGCATTAACCTCTCGCCCCTATCGGGCGAGAGGTTTTATTTTTGGAGAAAATATGTACCATCCCGACTTAAAAGAATACGGAAGACTCAAAAGAGAGGGCAGGCTGGTGCCCGTCTACCGCGAGATAGCCGCTGGCGGCGAGACTCCGCTCTCTGCGCTCTTAAAGATAAAGCGCGGCGATTACGCCTTTCTTTTAGAGAGCGCCGAGGGCAGCCGCGGCACGGCTGGCTACAGCTTTATCGGCACCGAGCCCTACCGCGTGCTCAGCACAAGACAGAAAGACAGGGTCAACCCCCTATCCCCCCTCGCCGCCGAGCTGGCTGAACACAGGCTGGTTGAGATAGATGGCTTGCCCGATTTCTGCGGCGGCGCGGTCGGCTACCTCGGTTATGAGACCATACGCCATCTGGAGGAATTGCCCTCGCCGGACTCCGACCCGCTGGCTCTGCCCGAATCGCTCTTCATGCTCGTGGACACCTTGCTCATCTTCGACCACGCCCAGAGTAAAATAAAAATCGTCAGCCTGGCTTCCCCCGACGGCGATGACGCCTATCGGGCGGCGGTGGCGAAGATAGACGAACTGGCGGCGAGGCTCCGGCAACCCTTAGAGCCACCCCACCCCACGCCGCCACCCCGCAAGTCTAGCGGGACTCCAGAAACCCTCTCAAACCTCACCAGAGCCGAATTTGAGGCTAATGTGGCAAAAGCCAGGGAATACATCACCGAGGGCGAAGCCATCCAGATTGTGCTCTCCCAGCGCCTCAGTCGGCGCACCGTTGCCCAACCCTTAGCCATTTATCGGGCGCTGCGGCGCATCAACCCCTCCCCCTATATGTTCTTTCTGGATTTTAAGGGCTTCCAGCTCATCGGCTCGTCTCCGGAGATTTTAGTCCGGGCGCTCAACGGCAAGGTCACCACCCGCCCGTTAGCCGGGACGAGGCCTCGGGGCAAGACGCCGGCTGAGGACAAACGACTGGAAAAAGAGCTGCGCGCCGACGAAAAGGAGCGCGCCGAGCACATCATGCTCGTCGACCTGGGGCGCAACGACATCGGGCGGGTGAGCCTGCCGGGCACGGTCAGGGTCAGCGAGCTTATGGATGTGGAGCGCTACTCCCACGTCATGCATCTGGTCACCAACGTCGAGGGCAAACTGCGCCCCGACCTCACCCCGATTGACGCTCTCGCCGCCTGTTTCCCCGCGGGCACGGTATCGGGGGCGCCCAAGATACGGGCGATGGAGGTCATCGCCGAGCTTGAGCCCGACAGGAGAGGCCCCTACGCGGGCTGCGTCGGCTACTTCAGCTTCTCCGGGGCTATGGACACCGCCATCACCATCAGTACGATTGTCATGGCTGACGGAGTAGCCCACGTCCAGGCGGGGGCGGGCATCGTCTATGACAGCCAGCCCGCGCGGGAATACGAGGAAACCATGAACAAGGCTCGCGCCTTACTCAACGCCATTGAGGAAGCCGAGGCTTCAGAGGAATAGAATGCTTTTAATCATTGATAACTACGATAGCTTTACCTACAACCTCTTCCAGTATTTGAGCGAGCTGGGCCAGGAGGTGCGGGTAGCGCGCAACGATAAGATAACGCTTAAGGAGATTGAAGAGCTGGCTCCGGAGCGCATCGTCATCTCCCCCGGCCCCTCCACCCCCCTCCACGCCGGCATCTCGAATGATGTCATATTGCATTTTGGAGACAGGCTACCCATACTCGGCGTCTGCCTGGGCCACCAGTGCATCGGCCACAGCTACGGGGGCGTCGTCGGCCCCGCGGGAAAGATTATGCACGGCAAGTCCTCGCTGATTTACCACAATAACACGGGCGTCTTTAGCGGCCTGCCCAACCCCTTCCCCGCCATCCGCTACCACTCTTTGATGGTGTCCCGCGAAGGCCTCCCCGACTGTCTGGAAATAACCGCCTGGACTGAGGACGAGACCATCATGGGCATGCGCCACCGCCAGCACCCGGTGGAGGGCGTCCAGTTCCACCCCGAGTCCTTCATGACCCACAATGGGAAGGACATATTAAGAAACTTTTTGAGGGGAGGCAGGGCATGATTAAAGAAGCCATTAGTTTATTGATAGACAGCAAGTCGCTGACTATGCCGCAGGCGTCCGAAGTCATGGAGGAGATAACCACTGGCAACGTGACCCCCGCCCAGTTCGGCGCCTTCGTCACCGCCCTGAGAATCAAGGGCGAGACCGCCGACGAGATTGCCGGTTTGGCTAGCGTCATGCGGGCTAAATCGGTTCGCGTGGAAACGTCCGCCCCTGTGATTGACATCGTCGGCACCGGGGGCGATAACTCCCGCAGCTTTAACATCTCCACCGCCGCCGCCTTCGTCGCCGCCGGCGCGGGCATCAAGGTAGCCAAACACAACAACCGCGCCATGACCAGCCAGTGCGGTAGCGCCGATGTCCTGGAGGCGCTGGGGGTGAAGATTGAGCTTGACGCCGCTCAGGTCAAAGACTGCATCGAAAAGGTCGGCATCGGCTTCATGTTCGCCCCCCTCTTCCACCCCTCGATGAAGTTCGCCGCCGCCCCCCGCCGCGAGCTCGGCGTGCGCACCGTCTTCAACATCCTCGGCCCCCTCACCAACCCCGCGCTGGTAGAGGCGCAGGTCTTAGGGGTAGCCAGCGCGAACTTGGGCGAAAAGATGGTGCGGGTATTACAGCGCCTGGGGACGAAGCGGGCGCTGGTCGTCCACGGCCTCAACGGCATGGACGAAATCACGGTGGCGGGAAAGTCCCGCGTCTGGGAACTCAGCGACGGCGAAATAACCCAGTACGACATATCACCAGAGGACTTCGGGATGGCGGAGGCATCAGTGGAGACATTGGTCGGCGGGACATCGGAGGAAAACGCCGCCATAATGCGCTCGGTGCTGGAAGGCGAAAAAGGGCCGAGGAGAGACGCGGTGGTGATGAACGCCGCCGCCGGCATCGCCCTGGTAAATAACGCTAAAGGCATCCCCGCCCTGAAAGAGGGCGTGGAGATAGCCATAGAGACGATAGACAGCGGCAAAGCTATGGAAAAACTGGAAAAGCTGGTTAGCTTAAGCCGGAGCTACGGATAAGAAATGTTTTTAGATAAAATTGTCGCCGAAAAACGAAAAGAGCTGGAGCAGAGGCAAAAGACCATCCCCCTGTCCGAGCTTGAAGCCGCTATTGATAAGAAGCCAGCGCCGCTTGATTTAGCCTCGGCGCTAAGCGGCGACGGCATCAGCCTCATCGCCGAGGTCAAGCGGGCATCCCCCTCGCGGGGAGACCTAAACCTTGATTTGGACGCCGTCGCGTTGGCTAAAACCTACGCCCGTTGCGGGGCGGCGGCAATATCGGTGCTCACCGAGGAGCGCTATTTCAAGGGCAGCGGCTCGGACTTCGAAGCCGTTAAGAGCGCCCTCCCCGACGTCCCCATATTGCGGAAGGACTTTATCCTGGAACCCTATCAACTATTCGAAGCCCGCGCCTGGGGCGCCGACGCTGTACTCCTGATTATCGCCATCCTGGACGACGCCGCGCTTAAAAACCTGATCACCATAAGCCACAAGCTGGGCATGCACTGTCTGCTTGAGGTGCACGACGAGGCAGAGCTAAAAAGAGCGCTCGTCTGCGACGCCCACCTCATCGGCATTAACAACCGTAATTTGCAGACTTTAGAGGTTGATATAAACGTTACCAAAGAACTGCGCCCCCACATCCCCCCCGGGCGCATTGTCGTCAGCGAAAGCGGCATCAAGGGTCGAGACGATATCCAGAAACTAAAGGACTGGGGAGTCGATGCGGTGCTCATCGGCGAAGCGCTGGTCACCGCCAGCGACATCCCCGCCAGGATAAAGGAGCTGTTATGACGCAGGTCAAGATTTGCGGCATCACCGATGTCTCTTACGTCGAGGCACTAGCCAAGGCGGGTGCCGACCTTATCGGCCTCGTCTTCGCCCCCAGCCCGCGGCAGCTAACCCCCGAGAAAGCAGCCGAGATAGCGGCAGTGGCTAAAGAAAATAGCCTGTCGGTGGTCGGCGTCTTCGTCAACACGCCCCCCGCCAAGGTCAACAGTCTGGCGGCTAGCTGCGGGCTGGACTGGGTTCAGCTCAGCGGCGACGAGAACTGGGAGTACTGTCGGCAAATGCAAAAACCGGTGATAAAGACAGTGCATATATCTCTGGAGTGGGACGAGGAGAAGCTTTTGGCCCATCTGGAGAGTGGTCAAAGGGAGCTGCGTTATCGCTACCCTATTTATCTGCTGGACACCCTCGTCGAGGAGAAATACGGGGGCACCGGTCAGGTTTTTGCCTGGGAGATAGCCCGTCGGGCGGCGGAAAAATACCCGGTGATTATTGCTGGCGGGCTAAACCCGGAAAACGTGGGTCGGGTGGTCGCCGAGCTCAAGCCCTGGGGGGTCGATGTCTCCAGCGGCGTGGAAAGCGAAGGGGTCAAAGACATTGCCAAAATCAAGGCTTTTGTCCGGGCGGCGAGGTCGGCAGGCTAAAGCTATGTTATATCTAACCGAAGGAGGGTCTTAAGATGTTAGTGGTAATGAAAAACGATGCTACCGAAGCCCAGGTGAAAGCGGTCATTAAGGAGATAGAAAAGATGGGCTACCGCGGCGTGCCCATGCCCGGTGCCCAGCGCACGGCGATTTGCATCGTGGGCAACACCGGCCCCGTCGACGATTCGGGGCTGCTGGTCCTGGCAGGCGTCAAGGAGGCGGTCAGGGTAACCAAGCAATACAAGCTGGTCAGCCGCGAAACGCACCCCCAACCCACCACCATAACCATCGGCGACATCAAGATTGGCGAAGGCAAGCCGGTGATTATGGCCGGCCCCTGCGCCGTGGAAAGCGAGGAGCAGGCGCTCACCATCGCCCGCCTGGTCAAGAAAAGCGGTGCCCAGGTCTTCCGCGGCGGCGCCTTCAAGCCCCGCACCTCCCCCTACAGCTTCCAGGGACTGGGGGAGGAAGGCTTAAAGATTTTAGCCAAAGTCCGCGATGAAACCGGTTTGCCTATCGTCACCGAAGCCATCGACAACAGCAGCCTGGAACTGGTGGATAAATACGCCGACATCATTCAAATCGGCGCCCGCAACATGCATAACTACTCCCTGCTGCGCCAGGCCGGCCACGCCTCGAAGCCCGTCCTGCTCAAGCGCAGCTTTGCGGCAACTATCGAAGAGTGGCTCATGGCGGCGGAATACATCAGCTCGGAGGGCAACAGCCGGGTCATCCTGTGCGAGCGCGGCATACGCACCTTCTCCGACAACACCCGCAACACCCTGGACTTAAGCGCCATCCCCTCGGTCAAGCAGGTCAGCCACCTGCCCATCATCGTTGACCCCAGCCACGCCGCGGGCAAGCGAGACTACGTCATCCCCCTCTCCAAGGGCGCTATTGCCGTCGGCGCCGACGGCTTACTGGTCGAGGTGCACCACGACCCGCCCCACGCCCTCTCCGACGGGATGCAGTCCCTATATCCCGAGCAGTTCGACGAGCTGATGAAAGAGATAAAGGGGTTAATGCCATGAAAACCGGCCATACTATCAAACTGGAGTCGTCCCGGCAGTGCCCGGTTAGTGTCGGCGAAGGCTTAATCGAGCGGTTGGAGAAGCACTTCGATTTCAGCGGCTACTCCGGGCTGGTGCTCATCACCGACACCACCGTCCATCGCCTCTACGGGCAGGGCGTTCTGGCCAGGCTCAGGACGATGGGCAAGAAGGTTTCGCTTTTCACCCTGCCCACGGGAGAGAGGGCCAAGTCGCTGAGCACGGTCGAGCGCGGCTACAACTTCCTGCTGGCGAACAGGGTTGACCGCAAGGGCTTGATCTGCGCCCTCGGCGGCGGTGTCGTCGGCGACACGGCCGGCTTTATCGCCGCCAGCTACCTGCGCGGCATCGACTACCTCCAGCTGCCCACCACCCTCCTCGCCCAGGTGGACAGCAGCCTCGGCGGCAAGGTCGGCGTCAACTTCGAGGGCAAGAAGAACATGGTCGGCAGCTTCTACCAGCCCGCGGCAATTATCGCCGATGTCGCCCTCCTGCAATCCCTGCCCCCCGCCGAGATGCGCCACGGCCTGGCCGAGGTCATAAAATACGCTATAGCCATGGACGAGGGGCTATACCGTATACTTGAGCAGAAGCAGAACAAGGATTTCAGCACTACTGAGCTGAAGGAAATAGTTATGCGCTGCTGCCGCCTCAAGTCGGCTATCGTAGAGATTGACGAAACGGAGCGGACGGGCAAGCGGGCTATCCTGAACTTCGGGCACACCGTCGGCCACGCCCTGGAAGCGGCTTCCAGCTTTAAGGGAAGCCACGGCGAGGCGGTGGCGGTGGGCATGGTCGCCGCCGCCGGAATAAGCCAGCAACTGGGTATGCTCGCCCCCGACAGCGTTCAGGGCATCCGGAGCCTGCTGCTGAAGTTCGAGCTACCCACTTCCTGCCCGGGGGTAAGCCCCGACGCTTTAATCAACGCCATCCGCTTCGACAAGAAAACGATGCTGGGCCAGACCCGCTGGGTTTTAGTCAAAGGGATAGGCAAAGGGGTAACTAATCAGCTGGTAGAGGAGGCGGTGGTCACAAAGGTGCTGAAGGAGCTATGCCGATGAAAATACTGGTCATTAACGGTCCCAACCTCAACCTGCTGGGCAGGAGAGACGCCGAGCACTACGGCTCCGATACCCTGCCCGCTATAGGGCAGGCGCTTATCGAAAAGAGCAAGGCGCTGGGCTGCGAGCTTATCTTCTACCAGTCCAACCACGAAGGCGCCATCATCGACTTTATCCAGGGGAAAACAGACGAAGCCGACGGCATCCTGATTAACCCCGGTGCCCTCACCCACTACGGCTATTCCCTCCACGACGCTTTAGTGGACGCTGGCTTGCCCGTGGTCGAGGTGCACCTCTCGGATATTCACACCCGCGAAGAATGGCGTAAGCTCTCGGTCATATCAGACATAGCTATAAAGCAGATTAGCGGGCTGAAAAAACAGAGCTATATCCTGGGGCTGGAAGCCCTGGTGGAACATATCAGGAGCGGAAAGAAAAAGTGAGACTGAAGATAACGCCGTCATCGGTTAGCGGCAAGCTATTGGCCCCGCCCTCCAAGAGCTACGCCCATCGGGCGGTAATCCTGGCTTCGCTGGCAGAGGGAGTAAGCATCATCGAAAACCCCCTGCTGTCGGATGATACCCGTTACACTATCGAAGCCTGCCGCGCCCTGGGCGCCGAAATCGCTGTCGAGAGCGATAGCCTGAAGATTATCGGCACTGGTGGTAGCATCAAGGTCGCCGATAAACGAAAGATATTCGCCGGCAACTCGGGCAGCACCATCCGCATGATTGCCCCGCTGGCGGCGCTGGCGCAGACGAAGGTTATTTTAGACGGCGACAGCCGCCTGCGCCAGCGCCCGGTGGGCGAGCTGCTCTCGGCTCTGGTGAGTCTGGGGATTAACGCCCGTTCCCTGAATAACAACGGCTGCCCCCCGATTGAGATAGATGGCGGCGAGTTCAAGGCGAACCAGGTCTCCCTCTCCGGGGAAACCAGCTCCCAGCCCGTCAGCGCCCTGCTCATGGCCGCCCCTTATACTAAGGAAGGTCTAAGCATTAAGATTGACGGCGGGCTTCGTTCCCGCCCCTATATAGATATAACCCTCGATATTATGCGGGCTTTCGGCGTCGAGGCGGTTAATCGGGACTATAAGGAATTTCTGGTCGAAGGCGGTCAGCATTATAAAGCCCGCCGCTACCGCATCGAGGGCGACTATTCTTCCGCCGCCTGCTTTTTAGCTGCGGGCGCTATCGGCGGTGGCCCCGTTAGCGTAACCAGCCTGAAAAACGATTCCGTGCAGGGTGACCGCCACCTTTTGACCATCCTCGCCGAAATGGGCGCCTCGGTTGAATATCAAAAGGAGCAGGTGAAAGTCCATCGCACTGGTGGACTCAAAGGCGTTAACATCGATTTGGGCGACTACCCCGACCTTGTCCCCACCCTGGCGGTGGTCGCCGCCTGCGCCAGCGGCAAGACTAAGATTACCAATATCGCCCACCTGCGTTTTAAGGAAAGCGACCGCATCAACGACACGGCCGCTGAACTGGTTAAGATGGGTATTAAAACCGAGGTCGGCGGTGATACAATGGTGATATACGGCGGCAAACCCCAGGGCGCCGAAATCGATGCCCACCGCGACCACCGCCTGGCCATGAGCCTTGCCGTCGCGGCCCTCTTCGCCGACGGCAGCTCTATCATTAACGGCGCCGAGGCCGTCACCAAGTCCTACCCCCGATTCTTCGCCGACCTGCTAAAACTAGGGGCAGAGGTCGAGGAGCTGTCATGAACATCGTCCTTATCGGCATGAGGGGTTCGGGCAAGACGGCGGTGGGCAGGATTCTAGCCCAAAAACTGGGCCGGGAGCTTATCGAGATGGATGAGCTTATCGTCGGCAAAGCGGGACTGAGCATCCCCGAAATCGTGGCTCGACACGGCTGGGAAAGATTCCGCGACCTTGAGGAAGAGGTAGTTGCCAAACTGTCCAAGCGCGACAACATCGTCAACGCCACGGGCGGCGGCGTGGTCGTTAGAGAGCCGAATATCACCAGGCTCAAGCAAAACGGATTACTGGTCTGGCTCACCGCCAATGTTGACACCTTACTCCAACGTATTGGTGAGGACGACAGCCGACCGCTGCTCAAAGGCAAAACACGGCGAGAGGACATGGAAATAACCTTAGCCGAACGTCAGTCCCTCTACCGAAAGGCTGCCGACATCGCCATCGACACCGAGGGCAAGACGCCGGAGGCAATAGCCGAGACCATCGCCAGCGTCAAAATCTGCTGCCTTATCGGCGACCCTGTCGAGCACTCGCTATCCCCCCTCATCCACAACGCCGCCTATAAAGCGCTGGGCATCAACTACAGCTATATTACCCTGCAGGTCAAGGACATCGAGCGGGCGATAGAGACCATCAGGGCGCGGGGTATCAGAGGAGCCAGCGTCACCACCCCCCACAAGGTCAGCGTCCTGAAATACCTCGACCGCCTCGACCCCCCCGCCCAGGCCATCGGCGCCGTCAACACCATCGTCAACGACGACGGCGTGCTCACCGGTTATAACACCGATGGCGACGCCGCCCTCAAGGCATTAGAGGAAGTCACCGTCCTCGGCGGCAAGAGAGTAGTTCTTATCGGCAGCGGCGGGGCGGCGCTGGCTATCGCCGCCGCCCTCAAAGAGAAAAACGTCAATATGATAATCCTAAACCGCACCGAATCCAAAGCCCGGCAGCTGGCCGACAAGGTCAAGGCTGAAGACGCCGGGGACTTAAGCAAAATCTCGCTGGTCGCCTCGGCTGACATCTTAATAAACGCCACCACGGTGGGGATAGCGCCCGGGACCAGGGCCACCATCGTTCCCCGGGAATTCCTGCACGACCGTCTCACCGTCTTCGACATCGTCTATAACCCCAGAGAAACCAGGCTGCTCCGGGAAGCCAAGGAGAGGGGATGCGCCGTCGTCTACGGCTACAGGATGCTGCTCTACCAGGCAGCCCAACAGTTCGAGCTCTTTACCGGCCACCCCGCCCCGCTAAGGGTAATGGAATCGGCGCTGGTTCAAGCTCTGGAAGGAGGCTAGTCATGCTGCGTATTCTAACCGCAGGAGAATCTCACGGCCCCGCCTGTCTGGCCGTCATCGAGGGCATGCCCGCCGGGGTCAGGCTCGGCGTCGAGGACATCAATGAAGACCTCGAGCGCCGCCACGCCGATTTTGGACGTGGAGGACGGAAACTGATTGAGGAAGATAAGGCTGAAATCCTCTCCGGCATCAGGTACGGCCGGACGCTGGGCAGCCCCATCGCCCTGATGGTCAGGAATCTGGACTTCGCCAACTGGGGGGAGGCGATGAGCCTTGAGGAGACGAAAAAGCCGTCGCCCAAAGTAACCACCCCCCGCCCCGGCCACGCCGACCTGGCGGGCGCCATAAAATACGGCCAGGACGATATCAGGAACGTCTCGGAAAGAGCCAGCGCCCGGGAGACGGTAGCCAGAGTTATGGCGGGCGCGGTGGTCAGGCAAATGCTGGCTGAGTTCGCTATAAGCATCGCCAGCCACACCGTCCAGATAGGCAAGGTGACTCTGGACAAAAACGACTATTCTTTTGACGAGGTGGCTAAGGTATTCGATTCCGACCCCGATATCCGCTGTATTGACTCGGCGACCTCGAAGAAGATGAAGCAGGCTATCGAGGCAGCCGCCGCCAGAAAAGACACGCTGGGCGGTGTCGTCGAGGTCATCGCCACTGGCGTCCCCGTCGGCCTGGGCAGCGTTATGCACCACGACCGCCGCCTCGACGGCAGAATCGCCCAGGCATTGATGAGCATCCCCTCGGCCAAGGCGGTTGAAATCGGCAACGCTATTCAGGGAGCCGCCATGTTCGGCTCCGCGTTTCAGGATAGAATTAGCTATAAGGACGGGCGTTTCACCCGTCAGACCAACAACAGCGGCGGCATAGAAGGCGGCATGAGCAACGGCGAAAACATCGTCTGCCGCGTCTACCACAAGCCCCTCTCCACCCTCGGCGAGCCGCTGGAGACGGTGGATATGGCGACGCATAAGTCGGCGACGGCGACGGTGGAGAGGTCCGATATCTGCGCCGTCCCCAGGGCGGGCGTCATCGCCGAAGCCATGCTGGCGCTGGTCTTAGGCGAAGCCATGATAGAAAAGTTCGGCGGCGACCACATCAAAGAAATGAAGCGCAACTTCAGCGCCTATCTTAAGGAGAAAGGCTTATGATACCCGACGCAAGAGGATATTTCGGAGACTACGGCGGGCAGTTCGTCCCCGAAACCCTGATGCCCGTCCTCGATGAATTGACCGAAGCCTACACAAAGGCAAAGGACGATAAGGACTTCTGGCGCCAGTTCGAGACATTGTCCCGTGACTTCTCGGGAAGACCGACGCCGCTTTACTTCGCCAGAGGCTTAACCCAGCACGGCGGCGGCGCCCGGATTTTCCTCAAAAGGGAAGACCTGGCTCACACCGGTGCCCATAAAATCAACAATGCGCTGGGGCAGGGCTTGCTCGCCAAGAAGATGGGCAAGCGAAGAATCATCGCCGAGACCGGTGCCGGCCAGCACGGTGTGGCCACCGCCGCCGTCTGCGCCATGCTGGGCTTGGACTGCATCGTCTATATGGGCGAAGAGGATGTCCGCCGCCAGTCCCTCAACGTTTTCCGGATGAGATTAATGGGCGCCGAGGTCAGGCCCGTATCCAGCGGCAGCCGCACCCTCAAGGACGCCATCAACGAAGCCATCAGGGACTGGGTGACCAACCCCGACACCTACTATCTCCTGGGCTCGGTGGTCGGCCCCGCCCCCTACCCCGCGATGGTCAGGGACTTCCAGTCCGTCATCGGCAGGGAGGCTAAAGAGCAGATTCTGGCTCAAGAAAAACGTCTGCCTGATTACATCGTCGCCTGCGTCGGCGGCGGCAGCAACGCCATCGGCATCTTTTACCCCTTTTTAGATGACAAGGACGTAAAGCTCGTCGGCGTCGAGGCGGCGGGACGCGGCATCGAAAGCGGGCAGCACGCCGCCCCCTTGATGGCGGGAACGGTGGGTGTCCTCCACGGCACGAAGTCCTACATCCTCCAGGACGATAGCGGCCAGATCAGGGAGACGCACAGCGTCTCGGCGGGTTTGGATTACCCTGGCGTCGGCCCCGAGCACAGCTATCTTAAAGACAGCCGCCGCGCCCAGTATGTGGCGGTAACCGACGACCAAGCGCTGGAGAGCTTTCAACTGCTCTGCCAGACCGAGGGCATCGTCCCCGCCCTGGAATCCGCCCACGCCATCTACCACGCCGCCCAGATGGCTAAATCGTTAGACAAGGAGCAAATCATCATCATTAACCTCTCCGGCCGCGGCGATAAGGACATGGACATCGTGGCTAAAGAGCTGGGGGTGGAGCTATGAGCCGAATCGCCTCTGTATTTAGCCAATCGGGACGCAAAGCCCTCATCCCTTACATTACCGTGGGCTATCCCACTATTGAAGCCACCCTGAAAGTCGTCCCCCTGCTGGCTCAGAACGGCGCCGATATCGTCGAGCTGGGCATACCCTTCTCCGACCCCCTCGCCGACGGCGTCACCATCCAGCGCTCCAGCTTCCACGCCCTGAAAAATGGCGTTAGCCCCCAGCTCTGTCTTGATGTCGCCAAAAAGCTGAGGGAGAAAGTAGATATACCCCTCGTCTTTATGACATACTACAACCCCGTGTTTCACTACGGGCTGGAGCCGTTTTGCTCCGCCTGCGTCGGCGCTGGCATCGATGGCTTAATCATTCCCGACCTCCCCCCCCAGGAAGGCGGCAGCCTGGAGGCAATCGCCCGAAAAAAGGACATCGACCTCATCTATCTTTTAGCCCCCACCAGCACCGAGGAGCGCATCAAACTGGTGGCGGAGAGGTCGCGCGGCTTCATCTACCTGGTCTCGGTGACGGGCGTTACCGGAGCCAGGGACAGGCTGCCCGCCGACTGGGAGGTCTTCGTCAGCCGGGTCAAAGAGCTGGTCAGCCAGCCCCTCTGTGTCGGCTTCGGCATATCGACACCATCGCAGGCAAAGCGGGTCGCCCGCCTGGCCGACGGGGTCATTGTGGGCAGCCGCATCATCCAGCTCATGGAGTCCGGGGACATACAGCCGGTGGGAGAGTTTATAAAAGGACTGCGGGAAGCCCTCGACTGAATAAGACTTTTAGTTTCGTGAAGGTCACTCTTCGTTCCCGGATGTCCTTCCGTACAAAGCTCCATTTCCGCCGGTAAAAAAGAAAACGGGGCTATCAATTCTCCGGAACAAGAGGGGAAGATGTTTCATGCCCCGGGGAACAAAGATGAGACTACTTTCAGTGATGATATACTGTTCATCCTCGAGCCAGAGCTCGATTTCGGCATTCAAATCACGCGGATTTTCCTTTCGACTGCCAACGAATCCCAGAATTTCATCGAAATCATGGGTATGGGCTATCTCCATCTGTACTGGTTCAGAGCCGTGCTTATTCCAGAGCCAGACACAATCGAAGTAAAAGGATCCCTTGAGTATACTCTCGTCCAGCGATAACATACGGGTGGCTTCGAAATAATTACCGGCCTGCCTCTGCTCCTCCATCCTTTTGAGAAATCCCGGGGGAGGTGGCTCAGAAAAACATTCTGTTGTGATGTATTTGGCATACTTCTTTGGGGACATTTTCTCATTTCCTCCTTCTTAGTCTATCGTTTCAGAAAAGTCCGATAATTTCAAGGGCTTTTCACAGATTTTAAGGCTAACTTAACCCGAAGACTAAAACAAAATCCACCGAAGCCTTCGGTCGCTGGTTCGAACCCGCCTCCATCGCCCTCTAGCCCGGCACTTCCACTATCAGGGTCGTCCCCTTGCCTGGCGTCGTCTGCACCTCGAGCGTTCCGCCTAATAGTCTGGCTCTCTCCTGCATCCCCACCAGCCCCAGCTTGCCGATACGCGGCAGGTCGTCCACCCTCCCCGCCAGCTCGAAGCCCCGCCCGTTGTCGCTGATGGTCACCCTCACCCTGTCCTTGGTGAAGTCGATAATCACGCTGGCTTCCGAGGCCTGCGCGTGTCGCCGGATATTGTTCAGCGCCTCCTGGACGATGCGGAAAAGCGAAGACTCGAACTCGGGCGCAAAACGCTTCTCGTCGCCGAGCACCTCCAGCTTGCTGCCGATGCCGTCGTACTCCTGCAGGTCTTTCACCAGCGAACGCAGCGCGGGAATCAAGCCCAGGTCGTCGAGCAGCGAGGGGCGCAAATCCTGCACGAAGCGGTGCACCCCCTGCACCCCCCGGTTGAGCTGCGCCTGCAAATCTTTTAAGAACAGGACCTCGTTGGGGGCCAGCCCCGACTTCTTGCGCACGAAGTTGTCCAGCTGCCGGGAGAGGGAGCCGAGGAGTTGGGCAGTATCATCGTGCAGCTCGCGGGCGATGCGCTTGCGCTCTTCTTCCTGCGCCCGGGTAATCTCCTGCAGGTAGTAGCGCAGGTTCTCCTGCATCCGCTTCTCCTGGGTGACGTCGCGGGCGATATTGTGAAAGCCCCTGGCTTCGCCGTCGCCGCTAATCAGGTTGGTGGAGACCATGCATATCGCCTCCGAGCCGTTCTTCTTTATCAGCCTCAGCTCGTAGGGCAACTCCACATAGAGGTTCTGCTCCAGCCTCCGCCCCACCTCCCGCGCCAGGGCCAGGCTCTCCTCGCCCAGAAAAGACTTCACGTTCATCATCAGCAGCTCCTCCACCGGGTAGCCGCTCAAGGTAGCGGCGGCTTTATTGGCCGTCTGGATGTTGCCCTCGAGGTCGTGCGACCAGATGGCGTCGTAGGCCCCCTCGAACAAGGCCCGGAAGCTCTTCTCCGACTCGTGCAGCGATTCCTCGGCGTGCTTGCGCTCGGTAATATCCTCCAGTGTCTCGATGGCGCCGATGATTTCCCCGTTGTTGTCCCGGATGGGGCTGGCGGTAAAGTGGAGCCACTTCCCCTCCTCCGCCATTTCGGGGAAAAAGTCCTCGGCTTCAAAGGCGCCCTCGATGAGGCTCGACTTTCCGTGTCGCCCCGGGTAATAGCCGGCAATCTCGCTCAAGGGCGCGCCGTCCACGATTAAATCAGCCATGGCCGGCCTCTTCTCGGAATAGAACGGCCGCCACTGCTGGTCGGTGCCGATAACCTTGTCCCGCTTTATGCCCGAAAGCGCTTCGAGGGCGGTGTTCCAGTAGATGACGCGGTGCTGCTTATTGATAACGAAAGAGGGTATGGAAGAGCCGTCGATAATCTTGGCCAGCATCTCCGAACCCGGTAAACTTTGTGGCATAGCTAACCCCCAGGTGGACTTAAGGCAGCTCTTCCAGGGTGAGCCAGCCCTTTCTCAGCCCGTAGAGCACGGCCTCGGTGCGGGAGCCGACCCCCAGCTTATTGAAGATAGTCCTCAGGTGCCCCTCGACGGTGCGGTTGCTCAGGTGCAGCTTATCGGCGATGTCCTTGTTGGTCATCCCCCTGGCCGCCAGCTTGATGATGCCCGTCTCCCGCTCGCTGAGGTGCTCGGAGGACCTCTCCATCCCCTTCGCCTTGCCCGGTATGCGGAAATAGTTGACCACCTTGCGTGCCACCACCGGGTCGAGGACGGGCTCGCCCTTATAGACCGCCCGGATGGCGCGGGTCAGCTCGTCGCCGCTGACGCTCTTTAGCAGATAACCGGCCGCCCCCGCTTTGAGCAGGGCGAAGACGTATTCGTCGTCGTCGTAGGCGCTCAAGATAAGCACGGCGATGCGGGGGTTATTCAGCTTTATCTGCCGCGTGGCTTCGATGCCGTTCAGCTTGGGCATGGCGATATCCATGATAATCACGTCGGGCTTCAGCTCGCCGGCCTTCTGTACCGCCTCCTCCCCGTCACCCGCCTCCCACACCACCATTATCCCCTTCTCCGCTTCCAGCAGCCTGCGGATACCCTCCCGCGTGATGACATGGTCCTCGGCAAGAAGAACGCTGATAGTGCTCATAAGGTTAATACCTCCGCTTAATCATAACAGAGCCCGCCATCCCCCTTCAAGCGTGAAGCAGCCAATATAAGGTGGATAGGTATTATTACCTAAGTATTATCACCTGACATCCTCTATAGAGCCAGGGGAAACCCTGCTGGAAAACACCCGCCGAAAGGGGGCAAATACCGACGAAAAAACGGGCGTGATAACGGATGGAAACGGGCTTCAAGGCGAGTAACATAAAGCTAGAGTTGATAAGGAGGTCGCCTGATGGAGGTTACACTCGATTTTAGCAAGGTCAAGGCTATCGTCGAAGACTATACGGAAAAGGTCGATTCCCTTATCGACAGCTACGCCGACAAGAAAGAGCAGATAATATCCCTGCTCCAGGATATCCAGGCCGAATTCAACTATTTACCCCAGGACGTTCTGGTCAAAATCAGCCAGAAGCTGGATATCCCCTTGAGCCAGGTCTTCAGCGTCGCCACCTTCTTCCGCGCCTTCAGCCTCAAGCCCAGGGGCCGCCACCTGGTGACCGTCTGCCTGGGCACCGCCTGCCACGTCAAGGGCGGCCAGAGGCTGGTGGACAAGGTATCAAGGGACTACGGCATCAAGCCCGGTGAAACCACCGAAGACATGAGGTTCACCCTGGAAACAGTCAACTGCCTGGGTTGCTGCGCCCTCGGCCCCGTGGTCGTTGTCGACGGCAAGTACCAGAGCAAGGTGACCTCGGATAAGCTCAACCGCGTCTTGAAGCAATACAAGTAAAGGCGAGAGGGATGACATGGTAGAGCAGGTCAGGAAACTACTGGAGAAAAAAGTGGAAAGCCCCGAAGGGCTGGAAAGCCTGCGCCAATCCATAGTGGCTAAAAGAGACCCCCAGCGCACCTGCATATCGGTCTGCGGCGGCACCGCCTGCCGTGCCTCCGGTGCCGAGGCGGTGGTCGATGCCTTTCTGGATGAAATCGAAAGGCGCGAGCTCCAGGTGCAGGTGTCGCTCAAGGAAACAGGCTGCCACGGCTTCTGCGAAAGAGGCCCCCTGGTGGTCATCGAACCCAAGAAGATTTTCTACCAGCAGGTCAAGCCCGAGGACGTCGAGGAGATTATCGACGAGACCATCGTGGCGGGCAAAATCGTCGAGCGCCTGCTCTATACCGACCCGACGACCAGCGAAACCATCACCTACGAGCCCGATGTCCCCTTCTACAAGAAGCAAACAAGGAATATCTTCGGCGCCAACGGCACGATTGACCCGACCAATATTGAAGACTATATCGCCAGCGGCGGCTACTCCGCCCTGACTAAAGTCCTTACCGGCATGAAGCCCCAACAGATTGTCGACGAGGTCAAGAAGTCGGGGCTGCGGGGCCGGGGCGGCGGCGGCTTCCCTACCGGTAGAAAATGGCAGTCCTGCCTTGAGGCTAAGGGCAAGGTCAAATACGTCATCTGCAACGCCGATGAGGGCGACCCTGGCGCCTACCAGGATAGAAGCCTGCTTGAAGGCAACCCCCACAGCATCCTGGAAGGCATGATTATCGGCGCCCGCGCCATCGGCTCCCACCAGGGCTACATCTACGTCCGCAACGAATACCCCCTGGCGGTAAGGCACGCCCGCATCGCCATAGAGCAGGCGATGGACTACGGGCTGCTGGGCAAGAATATTCTGGGCTCCGGCTTCGACTTCAACATAACCATAAACAAGGGCGGCGGCGCCTTCGTCTGCGGCGAATCCAGCGCCCTCATGGCATCTCTGGAAGGCAAGGTGGGCGAACCCAAGGCAAAATACGTCCACATGGCGGAAAAAGGCCTCTGGGAACACCCCAGCCTGCTCAATAACGTCAAGACCTGGGCTAACGTCCCCCTGATAATAAACAAAGGCGCCGACTGGTACGCTAAAATCGGCACCGCGGGCAGCAAGGGCACGATGATATTCTCCCTGGTGGGCAATATCGTCAACACCGGGCTGGTCGAGGTGCCCATGGGGATAACCCTGCGCCAGATGATATTTGATATCGGCGGCGGCATCCCCGATGGCAAGAAGTTCAAGGCGGTGCAAACGGGCGGCCCCTCGGGCGGCTGTATCCCCGAAAAGTTCCTGGATACGCCCGTGGACTTCGACGAGCTGACCAAGCTCGGCTCGATGATGGGCTCGGGCGGCATGATCGTCATGGACGAAGACACCTGCATGGTCGACGTCGCCCGCTACTTTATCGAGTTCCTCAAGGGCGAGTCCTGCGGCAAGTGCACCCCCTGCCGCGAGGGCATCAACCGCATGAGCGAAATCTTAAGCAACATTACCCAGGGCAAGGGCAAGCCCGAAGATTTGGATACCCTGGAAGACCTGTCTGAGGTCTTGAGCGCGGGCGCCCTCTGCGCGCTGGGCCAGACGGCGGCAAATCCGGTGTTAAGCACCATCCGCTACTTCAAGGACGAATATCTGGCCCATATAACCGATAAGAAATGCCCCGCGGGCGTCTGCCGCGAGCTAATTCGCCTCTCCATCGACCCCGAAAAGTGCGAAGGCTGCCTCAGGTGCCTCAGGGAATGCCCTACCGGGGCTGTCACTGGCGAGAAAAAGCAGGCACACACCATCAACCAGGATATGTGTATCCACTGCGGCGCCTGCTATGACGTCTGCAAGTTCAACGCGGTAATAAAGCGGTAAAAGGAGGTAGTTATGGCCAAGGTATGGATTGACGGTAAGACTTCGATAGAGGTGGAACACGCCGAAGGCATCAATGTCGTCCACCTCACCGTAGACGATAAAGAGATTGCCGTATCGAACGGCAAGACAATTCTGGAAGCGGTAGAGCGCGCCCCCGGCATCGGTAATATCCCCGCCCTCTGCCACCACCCCGCGGTCAAGCCCTACGGCGCCTGCCGCATCTGCACCGTCGAGGTCAGCGAGGACGGCGGCTCTAAGTTCAAGTTCGTCGCCGCCTGCCTCTACCCGGTCAAAGAGGGCTTGATAGTCAAGACCCAGACCGAAAAGATAAAGAAACTGCGCAAGGGCATAATCGAGCTGCTCTCGGCCCGCTGCCCCAACGTAAAAAGGATACAGGAGCTGGCTGACGAGTACGGCGTGGAGAAACCCAGCTTCGTCCTCGGCGACCAGGACTGCATCCTCTGCGGCCTGTGCGTCCGGGCCTGCCAGGAGATTATCGGCAAGTCGGCGATAAGCCTGGTCAACCGCGGAATTTATAAAGAGGTGGCGGCGCCCTTCTACGCCTACGAACTGAGCGGCGACTGCATCGGCTGCGGCGACTGCGCCTTCGTCTGCCCCACTGGCGCTATCGAGATGGGCGCCGACGGCAGACCCACCCTGCCCAAGGTCAAGATACCCTACGCCGAAATCGAAGCCATGATGAAAAAGGAGACGGTATCCCCCTCTTAAAAGATAGACGCATACCAGAAACAAAAGGGTGTCGGTTATGCCGACACCCTTGCTTTTTTACAATCTCCCCACCACCCCCATCACCCCACCGCTAAAGAACCGTCGGACCATCCACCGCTTTTTCGTTGCTTTCTGTATTCCCGGTAGATAACCAGAGACGTCACCATAAAGCTGAGGACATCCGAAGCCGGTAACGACAACCAGACTCCGTTCAGCCCCAGAAGATAGTGTAAAAGGTATAATAGCGGAACGAAGAAGATAAACTGGCGAACCAGTGACAGAATCAGAGCCATCGTGCCTTTGGACAAACCCTGAAACGCGGTAATAAACATAACGCTCGGCCCTATTAAAAGCATTGTGGACAACATTATGCGCATTGCCGGTACGGTTACCGCCAGCAATTCGGGATTATCGCTGAAGATAGCCACAAGCTGAGGGGCAAAAATCTCGATAACTAGTGTGCTTGCGCCGAGCAACAACATAATTCCTACCGAAGCCAGCTTTACCGCTTTCCATAAGCGCTTGAGGTAACCGGCACCGAAATTGAAGCCGACGATAGGCAGCAGCCCGTCGGAAAGCCCGAAGACAGGCATAAAAGCAAGGTCGGAGATGCGCGCCACCATGCCGACGGCGGCAATAGCTATCGACCCGAAAGAGGACACCACTATATTAAACAGGATAAAGCTCAGGCTCTCCGTTATTTGCAGTATGGTTGACGGCGCGCCGACACGGTAAATATTTCTCAATATGGACATATTGGGCTTGAGATGACTGAGTCTTAGCCGGTAAGCCGTTTTACGGGCCAGAAGGAAATAAAGGCCGATTATAGCCCCGAACGACTGAGCAATAATCGTAGCCAGGGCCGCGCCACGGACGCCCATCTCCGGGAAGGGCCCCAGACCGAGAATCATCATTGGGTCCAGGATAATGTTGATGACGGCGCCGGTTATCATCATAATCATTGGTTTTACGGCATCGCCCGACCCGCGGATGAGGCTGCCGGCCAGCATGGCAAAAATTATCTGGGGGGCTCCGCAAGCCACGATAACCAGGTACTGGGTGCCGTATTCCATGATATCCGGTGTGGCGCCGAATGTGGTCAGGATAGTCTCCGGGAAGAAAACGGCAACCATCATGAAGATGAGACCCCAGAAGGCGCCCAAAAAGAATGTCTGTCCAGCGACGTGATTGGTGGCTTCGGGATTATTCTCGCCGAACCGTCGGGAAACAAGAGCCCCGATACCCATGCCGGTGCCAACCCCCATAGCCGAAATAAGAATCTGGTAGGGCAACACTATCGTCAGTGCGGCGATGGCCTCGTGCCCCAGCCTGGCCACCCAGAAAGTGTCGACGATGTTATAAAGACTGAAGGTTACGGTGGCGGCTATGCTAGGCAGACTCAAACGGAGCAGCAGCCTGCCCAGAGGCGCATAACCCAATCGCTCGGTGTACTCTTGCAATGAATTCTCCTAAAACAGTTGAGAGAACGAATAACGCAAAAAAAGTGGAGCTGAGGGGACTCGAACCCCTGACTTCCTCCTTGCAAAGGAGGCGCTCTCCCAGCTGAGCTACAGCCCCGCCTGACAGCGGTATTATAGCAACAAGCCGCCCCATCCGCAATTGGCGCAGCCCCCCCGACGTGTTAAAATAGGGGCGATTACCCGTGACCACAGCTCATATATTAATCCTGCTGGCAACCGGCATCGGCGGCGGCTTCGCTGGCGGCCTCCTCGGCCTCAGCGGCGCCATTATCATGACCCCGGTTCAATACCTGGTCTTCACCGACATGGGACTGCCCACCGACCTCGCCGTCAAACTCGCCTTCGGCACCAGCCTGCTCGTCATTCTCCCCCTCGCCGCCAGCGGCGCCTGGCGGCACAGCCTCAAGGGTGTGGTGCGCTGGCGGGTCGCCTTAATTATGGGCAGCTGCGGCCTGGTCTTTGCCTTCGGCGGGGCCACGCTGGCGGCTCACCTCCCCGGAGCGGGCTTGAAAGTCGCCTTCGGCGCCGTCATCATGCTCAGCGCCCTCAGGATGCTCACCGCCCCGTCCCCCGATGTGGAAGCCTCACCCCGGGAAAACCCCTGGCTCCTGGCCGCCTGGGCTGTTCCTGTAGGCTTTGTCTGCGGCATCTTCGGCATCGGCGGCATAGTGATGATTCCGGTCCTGGTGCTGGCGCTCCGCTTCAGGATGCTTAACGCCGTGGGCACCTCCCTGGCTTTAATGCTCTTCACCGCCGCCGGCGGCGCTATCGGCTACCTCGTCAACGGCATCGGCGTTTCCGGACTGCCCGCCCATTCTATAGGCTACGTCAATCTGGAGTCCTGGGGGCTGCTGGCGGTCGCCAGCGTCGGCACCGCCCAGCTCGGCGCCATCGCCGCCCACAAGCTCCCCGCCCACCTGTTGAGGTACATCTTCATTGCCGTCATGTTCTACATGGGCTTAAAGATGCTCGGCGTCTTCGACTGGCTGGGCTGGCCGCTATAAAACGCGCTCTAGTCGAAAAGCTCGGGATGAATAACCCTGGCCAGCGCCTCCAACCCCTCCACGATTCTCGGCCCCGAGCGGCTCACCAGGTCGCCGTCGACAAGAAAAACTTTGCCCTGGCTCACGGCGCTCATCGCCCCCCAGATAGGGTGCGCCTCCAGCGCCGCTATCTCGATTGTAGGCACGTCCCCGAACATGGTCTGGACGATAATAACATCCGGGTCGGCTCTCACCACCTCCTCGATGCTGAACTGCGGCCAGGCGTAAGGCGCGTCATGAGCCACATTCTCCCCCCCCGCCATGGTAATCAGGGCGTCGATAAACGAGCCCGGCCCCGCCGTCCAGGGCAGGGTCGGGTCGGTGGCATCGACGATGTAGAAGACGCTGACCGGGGAAACAC
>JALHSZ010000037.1 GCA_022865485.1 Dehalococcoidales bacterium
GTGGTATTCGCCGTAGGTTTTCTACTTCACCGGACTATGTTCACCCGCCTCAGGGTCATGGCACCGAACCCGGATGCCTATGTAGCCAGTTCCCTGTTAGCCACTTTCGGCCTCATGTTCATTATTCAAAATTTAGCCTTACTGGGGTGGGGTGCCGACCTGAGGTCGTACACTTATTTATCCTTTGGCGTTGATTTGTTTGGAGCGACATTTTCCGCCAATCGCCTGGTGAGCCTGGGCTTTGCTATAGGCATAGGTGTAGCCTTTTATCTCTTTTTAATCCGTACCCGTATGGGTAAAGCCATCCGGGCGTCGGCTCAGGACCCGGCGACGGCGGGGTTGATGGGGGTAAACATCAACCGGGTGCTGGCTATATGCTTCGGGCTGGGGGTGGTAATGGCGGCTTTAGCCGGCACGCTTTTGAGCATGCGGATACCGATTACGCCGACTATGGGCCTGAACTATACCGTCATCGCCATTATCGTGGTCGTCTTAGGCGGTCTGGGCAGTATCCCGGGTAGTTTTATCGGTGGTTTCATACTGGGCATCATCGGCACCATAGTAAACTATATAGAGCCGAGCCTGTCAATGGCTGCCTACTATTTTATCTTCATGCTCCTGCTACTGGTCAGACCGAAAGGTATTTTTGGGAAATAAGATATGGATATGAGCTTATTTAGGTCTAGAAGGCTTTGGATACCAGGGTTAGCGCTTTTAGTCCTGGTCGGGCTAGCTACTTTACCCCTCTATGGCTCGCTTTATATGACTATATTAATGACCGCCATCTTGATGTATATCATCCTGACGGTGAGCTGGGTTATCTTTTCCGGTCCTAGCGGTTACCTCTCGCTGGCGTCGGCGGCATTTTTCGGGGTCGGCATATATACTTCGGCTATATTATTGCCGACCAAGGGGGCGGTATTACCCGTGCTGGTGGTAGTACTTATTGCCGGTGCCATCAGTTTCGTAGTGGCGGTTCTCGTCGGCGCGTTGACGCTGAGGCTAAGGGGCATATATTTCGCTATCTTCACTTTCGGGCTCGTTGAGCTCATCAAGCAGGTTCTCATATTCTTTGAGATTAGTGTAACCGGCACGCGCGGCCGGTTCATCATGCTGGTGGATACCCACACTATTTTTTACATCATGCTTGGTATTTTCGTGGTGCTAATGCTTACCGCCTATTTTATCCGACGCTCAAAGTTCGGGTTGGCCTTGCGGAGTATCGGGGAGAACGAGGAGGCGGCGGCGCACAGCGGCGTTAATGTCACTATGGTGAAGGTTATCACCTTCGGCATCAGCGCCGTTTTCATGGGGGCGGCGGGGGCAGTTATCGCCATGAGATGGACATATATCGACCCTTACATCGCCTTTAATCCGCTCTTTTCCTTTCTGCCGGTTTTAATGGCTATTTTTGGTGGACTGGGACAGTTCTATGGTCCGTTAATAGGCGCGGCTATCTTTGCCTACCTGGAAGAAGTATTGCTAACCAAGTTTCCCTATTACTACATGCTCATCTTCGGTTGCGTATTGGTAGGCACTATGTTGTTCATGCCTATGGGGTTAACCGGACTGATACAGAGGGGATGGAGGCGATTGATAGGAGGCCAACATGCGGATGCTTGAGGGTGAGAAGGTCACCAAGTATTTCGGGGGGCTGGCAGCGGTATTACAGGTGGACTTTTATGTGGAGCAGGGCGAGATCTTCGGCCTGATTGGTCCTAACGGGGCGGGTAAGACGACGCTGTTCAACCTGATATCGGGGGCATTTACCCCTAAGTCCGGGGTAATAAAATTTAAGGGTGAAAAAATCAGCGGCTTGAAGCCGTATAAAATATGCCGGATGGGGATGGCCCGAACCTTTCAGGAGGTTAAGATTTTCGCTAACGTGCCGGCTGTACAGAATGTGGCGTTGGGCGCGCTGTTCGGTGCGCCGAAGAGCGTATCGACGGCGGAGGCTACCAAGGAAGCCGAGGAGTTATTGGATTTTGTCGGTTTTGCGGTACCCAAAAATATCCCGGCCGGGGGTTTGACCCTGGCTAACCAGAAGCGGGTCGAGATAGCCCGGGCTTTAGCCACCAAGGCGGATATGTTGTTGCTTGATGAGGTGATGGCGGGACTAACGCCCACCGAGACCGCCGAGGCTATGGAGCTGGTGAAAAGGATTCGGGATAGGGGGGTTACCGTTTTTTTGATTGAGCATGTTATGAGGGCGATTATGGGCGTTTGCGACCGAATTATGGTTCTTCATCACGGCGAGAAGATTGCCGACGGAACGCCCAAGGAAATCTCTACCAGCAAGAAAGTTATTGAGGTATACTTAGGAGAGTAGGGTTATGCTGGAAGTTCAAAATGTCAATACCTTTTACGGCAAGGTCCAGGCCTTGTGGGATATTTCCCTGACAGTTGGTGAGGCCGAGATAGTGGCTCTGGTCGGAGCTAATGGCGCTGGTAAGACTACGTTGCTTAATACTATATCGGGTTTGCTGCAACCCGCTTCGGGTACTATAGAGTTCATGGGCCAGAGGATAGATGGCTTGCCGTCTCACAAAATCGTGGAAATGGGTATTTCTCATGTACCTGAGGGGAGAAGGCTTTTTACCGACATGTCGGTGCATGAGAACCTGGAGATGGGGGCTTATACCTCTAGAGCCTGGAAGAGCCGGCATGAGACGGAGAAGGAAGTCTATGGGTCTTTCCCCATATTGAAGGAGAGGGCGGGGCAGTTGGCCCGGACATTGAGCGGCGGCGAGCAGCAGATGCTGGCGATGGGGAGGGGTCTGATGTCGAGGCCGAAGCTATGCATCTTTGATGAGCCTTCATACGGGCTGGCGCCGATAGTTATGACCGAGGTTTTCGATGTTATCAAGTCCCTGCGCGAGCAGGGGATTACCATATTGATTATCGAGCAGAATGTTCCGCGCACACTGGAGATAGCTGACCGGGCCTACGTGCTTGAGAACGGGCGTATTGTCCTCGAGGGAAACTGCGAAAAGCTCCTGGAAGAGGAGATGGTCAAGAAAGCCTATCTGGGGCTTTAAGCCCGACTTTTAATACGCGGCGTTGGGTTGTGGGGCTTGTTATCTTTTGGCGTTGGTTATCTCCGTGAAGGGTTTAGTATAAGGGCAATATTTTTTCTACCGAACGTTGGTTTAGCCAGGGGTAGGGTGATAAGAAAATCGGATATGTTCCCGGAAGACAGTGAGATGCCCTGAGCTAGTCCAGCCAGGGCATATAACTTCTCTGCGAGCACCTGGATCGAGGGAGGTGAAAATGGGGTCAATATATTAAGGCTGTTCGACGGAAGAGCCAATTAATTCTTTAAGGAGGTAAAAAGAAAATGGCTGGAGATTTAGTTAACCTATTGGCTGATTTGAAGGAACAGGAGGCTCTTAAGGTTGTTAAGGATAGGCTGGGGAAGGGGGATGACGCCCTTAAGATTCTGGACGATGCCCGCAAGGGTATGGAAATCGTGGGCAAGCGCTTTGCCGCTAGCCAGTATTTTATCCCCGACCTGGTTTACTCCGGGGAAATCTTGAAGGGGGTAAGCGAGCTGGTTAAGCCCAAGCTGACCAAGGCGGCGGGGCCCAAGAAGCTGGGTAAGGTTGTTTTCGGCACCGTTGCCGGTGATATACACGACATCGGTAAGGATATCGTCGTCTTTATGCTTGATGTTAGCGGTTTTGAGGTGTACGACCTGGGCGTTGATGTACCGGTGCAGAAGTTCGTTGACAAGATTAAGGAAACGGGGGCTCCTGTCGTCGGCTTGAGCGGCTTTCTTACCCTGGCTTTCGATTCTATGAAGCAGACTATAGAAGCCATAAAGAGCGCTGGTTTGAGGGATAAGGTTAAGGTTATGATTGGCGGCGGCCAGATGAGCGAAGAGGTGAGGAAGTATACCGGCGCTGACGCCTACGGCAAGGATGCCATGGCGGGTGTGTCCCTGGCTCAGAAATGGATAAGCGCTGGTTGATAATCCTCTAAGAGAAGGTCAGGAGGTAATAAAAATGGAAAAGCAGTGGGCTGATATGACCTCGAACGAGAAGCAAGAGGCGCTGTTTGCCAGGTGGCTGGCGCCGAAGGACCCCGGGGGTAATGACCTTAAGTTCCAGAGTCCGGCTACGGAGAAGGCGTATAAGGATAGCATCACCCGGATAAAGGACGCTA
>JALHSZ010000038.1 GCA_022865485.1 Dehalococcoidales bacterium
ACCAACAAAGAAGCAGCAGAAATAATCGACTCAATGATTGAAGCCATAAGAGCTAACCCCAATCAGTTTCAAATTGAGGTTAACGTAAGTGGCCAGTCTATCAATGTTAGCGGTGGGATAGGGTTAAATATTTCGGCAACTGGTGGAGGGCCAGGGTCTACTACTATCGGTCAAAATATTTCGCTGGATGATACGCAAATAGAAATCGCTCAGAAAGCCGGAATTAACGCAATGAATCAGCAAATAAAAGCTTTGATCGAATCATTAAACGCGATATCCAGAGAGCTTAAGTCTCAGACCCCAAATAAACAAGGGATTTCGAAAATTTACCAATCATTAACAAACACGTGGGTACCCCAATTGATTACATCCGTTTTAGGTTCTATTCTAGCTAGAAGTATTGGTACCTAATCAACAAAAGTAAACATGCCTAAACCTAGAACCTATCAGACCGAAGCCATAATAATTAAAAAGACCAAGCTGGGGGAGGCGGGGAGAATCCTGACCCTCTATACCCCCCACCTGGGCAAGATTCAGGCGGTGGCTAAAGGGGTCAGGCGTCCGCGGAGCAAGATGGCGGGGCATTTGGAGCTGCTCACCCACAGCCAGATAGCGCTGGCGCGCGGGCGAAATATCGACACCATAACCGGCACCCAGACCATCAACGGCTTCCTCCCCCTGAAAAGCGACCTGGAGCTCAGCGCCTGCGCCCTCTACGCCACCGAGCTGGTCAACCAGTTCGCCGCCGATGATGTCGAAGACTACCCCGTTTTCCAGCTATTGCTGGTGACCCTGCAGCGTTTAAGCCAAAGAGAAAATAGCGATTTGGTATTACGCTACTTCGAGCTGCAACTGCTCAACGCCGTCGGCTACCGCCCCCAGCTGGAGCAGTGCGTTGCCTGCCGCAAACCGCTTAAAGAGACCACCAACGCCTTCTGCCCCGGTGCTGGCGGCATGCTCTGCTCATCCTGTCGTCCCACCCAGCCCTTCGCCTACCCGCTATCTTGGGAGGCGCAAAAAGCGCTGCGCTTATTGCAGGGCGGCGACTACGAAAGCGTCAGCCGGATGACATTAACGCCCGAACTATCTCACCAGCTTGAGGTGGTGATTCGGAACTACATCAGGTACCTGCTGGAAAGAGACTTGAAATCAGCCGCCTGGCTGGACGCCCTGAAAGCGCAAAGCGGTCAAGCTAATCTCAGCCCCACCGCCCCGACCTAGAATCGAGGATAAAAACGGGCGATTTACGGCTGGGAGCTTGGCACTCTCAGCCTTTTGCTATATACTATGTGAAATATGGCATCCCGATTAGACCAAATAGCCCGGCAGCGCCGTGAAAAGCTCGAGCGGCTTCGCGCCCGCGGCATCGAGCCCTATCCCTACGACTACGAGCGCACCCACACCACCGAGCAGGCCATAGAGCTTTTGGAGAAACAGGAGAAAAAGACTCCCGCCAGGGCGAAGGTGGTTCGTATTGCCGGGCGGATTACGGCCATCAGGCGAATGGGCAAAAGCGCCTTCGCCGACCTCCGCGACGGCTCGGGAAAGATTCAGCTACTATTCCAGGACATTCACAAGTTCGATGAAGACCAGATTCAATTATTTAACGACCTGGACATCGGCGATATCATCGGCGCCGAAGGCAATTTATTACGGACTAAAAGCGGCGAACCTACTGTTAGGGTGGGAGACTTCACTCTGCTGGCAAAGTCGCTGCAGCCCTTACCGGAAAAGTGGCACGGGCTGGCCGACGTGGACAAGCGCTACCGCCAGCGCTATTTAGACCTCATCGCCAACGCCGAGACCAAGGAAACCTTCCGGGTGCGCAGCCGCGTTATCGCCGCCATCCGCCAGTTCCTCAACGGGCGCGGCTTTATCGAGGTAGAAACGCCCGTGCTGCAACAATCAGCGGGCGGCGCTCTGGCCAACCCCTTTACCACCCACCACCAGGCGCTCGACCAGGAGTTCTATCTGCGCATCGCCTTAGAACTGCACCTCAAGCGGCTGCTTGTCGGCGGCTTCGACAAGGTCTACGAAATCGGCCGCATCTTCCGCAACGAGGGCGTCTCCACCCAGCACAACCCCGAGTTCACCATGCTGGAGAGCTACGAGGCTTATGTCAACTACCTTGATGTCATGGAGATGCTGGAAGAAATGATAGCTAAAGTGAGCCAGGAGGTCTTGGGCACGACCAGGGTCAAGTTCGGCAAAGACACCTTAGACTTCAAGCCCCCCTGGAAACGCGTTACCCTGCGCGACGCCGTCAAGGAGCACGGCGGCATCGACTTCGTCAAATACCCCACCGCCGACGGGCTGCGGAAAAAGATGCGCTCGCTGAAGATGGAGCCCGACCCCCAGAAGAACTGGGCCAAGCTCGTTGACGGGCTTCTAAAAGATTCCGTCAGACCCAAGCTCATACAGCCCACTATTATTTACGACTACCCGGTTTCCATGTCGCCCCTGGCTAAGACGAAGCCTGGCGAGGAACGGGTCGCCGAGCGCTTCCAGGCTGTGGCCGGCGGACTGGAGATTGGCAACGCCTACAGCGAATTAAACGACCCCATCGAGCAGCGCGAGCGCTTCGAGGAGCAGCAGAAGGATAGGGTGGGCGCCGACGAGGAGCGCTGGACGATTGACGAAGACTATCTGCTGGCGCTGGAATACGGCATGCCCCCCGCCGGAGGGCTGGGGCTGGGCATAGACCGCCTGGTGATGGTGCTCACCAACCAGCAATCAATCCGCGAGGTTATCCTCTTCCCCCAGATGAGGGAGAAATAAAAATGTCGCTGGTACCCGCCTTTGAAATAGGTGTCTGGAACGCCTGGATTTTCATGAGCAGCTTTATCCTGCAAATGCTGGCGATGCTGCTCCTGGACAAGAAAGTATGGGCAAGAAGCTCGCTTCCCGCCGATGTGAAAAGAAATAACGCCGAAAAGCGGGCGGGCACAATCGGCAACGCAATTTGGGGGCTGGCGACGCTCTACTCCATTTTCCTCCCCCTCAGGCTGGGGACGCTCTGGTTCTCCTTCGGTTTCCCCATCTTCTTCCTGGGCGTAATGATACTGGCTATAGCCACCGCCGACTTCGCCGTCACGCCTGCGGATAAGCCAATCACGCAGGGGACGTACGCCTTCTCCCGCCACCCCCTCTACCTCTCCAGCTTTATCATCTATATCGGTACCGGCATCGCCACCGCCTCTTGGCTTTTCTTGCTGCTGGGGCTAGCTAACATCTTCTGGGTGCGCACCGAGGCGCTGGTCGAGGAAAGATATTGTCTGGAAAAATACGGCGATTCCTACCGTAAGTATATGAAGCGGACGCCGAGGTGGCTCGGGCTGCCGAAATCGGTATAAAAGAGAGTACTAGAGAAAGACGCCTGCCTATGTTAGTATACTCGCAGCCGTTGCCCTAAGGGAAAAAGGATAAAGAAATAACGTCGATGGAGCCACTAAGGATAGAGGCGGGATACGTTAACGGGGCCGTGATTGGTGAGCCCGGCAAAGAGGTGCGCATCTATAAGGGAATCCCCTACGCCGCCCCGCCGCTGGGAGATTTGCGCTGGAAGCCGCCGCAACCGGTTAGCCCCTGGTCGGAGACTCTCCAGTGCAACGAATTCAAGCCCATAGCTCCCCAGTCCACCCTCGGCGATTTACCCCCCTTCCCCCAGCTCTTCCCATCGAGCGAAGACTGCCTTTACCTGAACATCCTGACGCCGGCGCAAAAAGCAACCGATAAACTGCCGGTAATGGTCTGGATGCACGGCGGCGGCTATCAGCTGGGCAACTCCAGCGACCCGCTCGGCAATACCCCCCACCTCCCCCAGCACGGCGTCGTACTGGTCAACGTCAACATGAGGCTCAACGCTTTAGGTCTTCTGGCTCACCCCCTGCTCTCCCGGGAATCGCCCAAAGACGTCTCCGGGAACTATATGTTCGAGGACATGCTGGCCGCCCTCCACTGGGTGCAGAAGAACATCGCCGCTTTCGGCGGCGACCCCAAAAACGTAACCATCTTCGGCGAGTCCGGGGGCGGTGCCAAGGTGGCTAACCTGATGGCTTCACCCCTGGCCAAAGGGCTTTTCCACAGGGCTATCTGTGAGAGCGGAACGTCAGTCGGGATGTTCTCGCCCGGCAAACCCCTGAAAGAGCTGGAAGTTATGGGGGAGAAATTCTTCGCCAAACTCGGCGTCGATAAGGAGAAAGACCCACTGGCGGCAGCTCGCACCCTCCCCTGGGAGAAAATAGTGGAAGCCGATAGCGCCCTGATCAGCGAGCTGGCTATGTTCGGGCCGGCGGGCCTCTGGGAAGCGGCGGTGGATGGCTGGTTCCTGCCCGATACACCCACCGACATCTTCAAGGCCGGCAAGCAGAATACCGTCCCTCTCATCGTTTGCGCTAACCTCGGCGAGCTGACTGGCCCGGGGATACTGGTGCTGCCTTTCTTAATTCCGGCTTATGTGGACATGCTGGCGGCGGTAACCAGGGCCGGCGCTAAAGGCTATGCCTGCATCTTCGACCAAGTGCCCAGCCACTGGAAGCAGACGGGCTGTGTCTCCACCCACGCCATGGAACTCGGCTATGTTTTCGGCGATTGGGATAACACCACCGGCGGCTGGTTACTGTTATTCATGCTCGCCAGCCAGTCCGGGGCTAAATCGCCTGACCCCGGGCTTACTGATGCCGATAGAAAGGTCTCCGAGGCGATGATGGCGATGTGGGCTCAGTTTGCCAAGACGGGCGACCCGAATGTCAAAGGCTTAGTCAGCTGGCCAGCTTATGAAGCCGCTAGCGACCGGTACCTCTATATAGCCGACCCATTAGAGATAAAGTCCGGCTTTTCCCGGCTTATCCCTCAAAAGGAAGCGAGGTAGGACTGATAAATATGGCTGAGAACAAGGACTTAATCGCCTACTGCGGCATTTACTGCGGTGATTGCTTTATTCACCAGGGCAAGGTCGCCGACCTGTCCCGTGACCTCAGAAAAGAACTGAGAACATACCGCTTCGAAAAGATGGCTAAATCCTTCTCCGAGGTGCCCTTCTTCGCCGCATTTAAAGACTACCCCCAGTGCTATGACGTGCTCGGGGCGCTGGTAAAACTCCGCTGCCACAAAACCTGCAGGGGCGACGGCGGTCCGCCTTTCTGCAAGATGAGAAAGTGCTGCCGGAAGAAAGGCATTGATGGCTGTTGGGAATGCGAAGAATTCGAGACATGTGCTGAACTGGACTTCTTAAAAGCCAATCACGGAGACGCCCACCTGAAGAATTTAAGGAAGCTCAAGAAAGAGGGCGTCGACAGTTTCCTGAAAGGCAAAAAATACTGGTATTCAGCTATTTCGAGGAAGAAAAATGCTTGACCTTAAATTCATACGGGAAAACACCGAACTGGTGCGCCAGGCGATAAAGAATCGCCAGGACACCGCCCCGCTTGACGAAATCCTTGCTCTCGACGGTGAGCGCCGCCAGAAGCTCTTGGAGCTTGAGGAACTGAGGCACCAGCGCAAAGAGGCGGCACGGGAAAAGAACGCTGACAAGGAGTCAGGCCGCACTCTCCGCGCCGCGATAAGGGAGCGGGAAGAGGCAGTCCGCGCCCTGGACGAGCAGATTGAGTCTCTTCTCCTGCAGCTGCCCAACATCCCCCACCCCACCACCCCCGTCGGTAAGGACGAAGGCGATAACCCCATAATCCGCTCCTGGGGAAAGCCGAAAAAATTCGACTTCAAGCCCGCCCCCCACTGGAAGCTGGGCGAAGATTTGGGCATCATTGACTTTGAGCGCGGGGTCAAGCTCTC
>JALHSZ010000039.1 GCA_022865485.1 Dehalococcoidales bacterium
GCGTCGGTATCGACATTAGCGCCGTATTTGTGGACTTTGCCTTTTAGCATTATCAAATAACCTCCAGGAGACCAAGAAAATAGGATTGTGGGAAATCAGACGTTATTGTATGTGACCTAATATGCAGAGGGGCAAACTTCTCGTTGAACTTATCAACCCCTTTTTCCCAATCTCCATGTTCTTCATACTCTGGATTTTTTGTGGCCAGAATGAATATATACTTATCACCATCGGTAATACTGCTCAGTTTTTCTACATCCGGCTGAATTCCTATGGATTTATCACCGAAATAATTGCTAGCTTTCCACCGTTCTTTTCCCTGCCAACCTACTTGAAAGTGTTTTAACTCAATCCAGACCACTGTTTTGATATCACCATAATGTAATACTAGTCGGTAATCAACTCTTCTCTGTCCAAGACCACATTGGCATTCTGTATTAAAGTCAGACAATCTACCACTATCCTTTTCACTTAAAAGGAAAGGCAGCAGTTCTCCTATTTTAGCCATCCTTCTACTTGAACAGCGTAATTGTCAAAACACTTTAGATGCTTATCATGTGTATTTAGAATCACTCTAAAGCGTGTGAGGATATCTTGCATGTAACTTAATGTGCTCACCCCTAACTGCACCAAAACCCCCTCGTAGTCCTTTACCCTTTTCGGCTTTTATTGAATCTCCTCTGGGCTGGCAATTCTGCCGGCTACGGCGCTGGCAGCAGCCACCGCCGGATTGGCCAGATAGACCTCCGACTTGGGGCTGCCCATTCTGCCGACGAAGTTGCGGTTGGTGGTGGAGACGCACTTTTCGCCGTCGGCCAGCACGCCCATATGCCCGCCGAGGCAGGGGCCGCAGGTCGGGGTGCTGACGGCGGCGCCCGCCCTGACGAATGTCTCTATCAGCCCTTCAATCAGGGCGTCGAGGTATACCTGCTGCGAGCCGGGAATGACGATGCAGCGTACCCCGGGGTGCACCTTATTGCCCTTGACTATCTGAGCCGCCAGCCTCAAGTCTTCGAGGCGGCCGTTGGTGCAGCTGCCGATTACCACCTGGTTGATTTTTATATTCTTCAGCTTGCTGATGGGCTGGCTGTTGGCCGGGGAGTGGGGCAGGGCGACCTGGGGCTCGATAGTGCTGACGTCGTACTCGATGACGCGGGAGTATTCGGCGTCGCCATCGGGCTCATAGACCAGGTAGGGGCGCTCGGCGCGTGATTTTACATAAAGTTGTGTCTTGTTGTCCACCCCGAAGAGCCCGGCTTTGCCCCCGGCTTCAACCGCCATATTAGCCATGGTGAAGCGCCCGTCAATCGATAAGGACTCTATCGCTTCGCCGCTGAACTCCATCGCCGCATAGAGGGCGCCGTCAACACCGATATCGCCGATGGTATATAGAATAAGGTCTTTGCCGCTGACCCATTTCTCCAGCTTGCCGTTATAGACCAGCTTTATGGTCGGGGGCACCTTCATCCAGATGTCGCCTGTAGCCATGGCGGCGGCGATATCGGTGGAACCCATGCCGGTGGCGAAAGCGCCTAGGGCGCCGTAGGTGCAGGTGTGGGAATCAGCCCCGATAATTACCTCCCCAGGCAGCACCAGCCCCTGCTCGGGCAGGAGCACGTGCTCGATGCCCATCTCGCCCACTTCGAAGTATATGATGCCCTGCTTGCGGGCGAACTCCCGCATCAGCTTGGCCTGCTCGGCGGAGGCGATGTCCTTGTTGGGGACGAAGTGGTCGGGCACCATCACCACCTTTTGCGGGTCGAAGACCCGCTTTACCCCCAGCTTCTGGAACTCCCTGATGGCGATGGGGGCGGTGATGTCGTTGGACATGACCAGGTCAACCCGGACGTTGATAAAGTCTCCGGGGCTTACCCTTTTCTTATCACTATGAGCCGCCAGTATCTTCTCGGCTAGAGTCAATATAGCTTCCTTTCTCTGGAGGACTAAAAATCAAGCTTATGGGCTGTTGCCGGGTGAGGTGGTTAAAGAGTTACCCGTCCGCTTTTTTAGCTGCCAGCAATCGGTTGAGGGCATTCATATAGGCTTTGGCGCTGGCGACGATAATATCGGTGTCGGCGCCCCGTCCGGTATAGGTTATGCCCTCGCTTTCTATTCTTATTAAGACCTCGCCGATGGCATCGATACCCTCAGTTACCGATTTAACGGTGAACTCGGTAAGCTCATTGGGCACATTTACTATTCTATTGATTGCCTCGTAGACGGCGTCGACGGGACCGGTGCCCAGGGCGGCGTCGGCTAAAACCTCGCCCCCGGGTCCGATAAGGCTGACGGCGGCGGTGGGGATGCCCCGGTCGCCGCAGGAAATCTGTACCCTGTCGAGATGGTAGACCTCGGAGACGGTGCGCTGCTCCTCGGCGATAACCGATTCGATGTCCCGGTCGGTGACGCCCTTCTTTTTATCGGCCAGCTCCTTGAAGGCATTAAAGGCGCGGTTGAAGTCCTCCTCGTTCAGGCTGTAGCCCAGCTCGGCCAGATGCTCTTTGAAGGCGTGCCGCCCGCTGAGCTTACCCAGCACCAGACTACTGGAGGGTATGCCCACCGTTTTGGGGTTCATTATCTCGTAGGTTATGGGCATCTTGATGACGCCGTCCTGGTGGATGCCCGACTCGTGGCGAAAGGCGTTAGCCCCGATGATGGCTTTATTGGGCTGGACGACGAAGCCGGTGAGCTCGCTGACCAGTCGGCTGGCTTTATATATCTGGTTGGTGTTAATCTGGGTGGTCAGCTGAAAAAAGTCCTGGCGGGTTTTAATCGCCATGACGATTTCCTCCATAGAGGCGTTGCCCGCCCTCTCCCCGATGCCGTTGATGGTGCACTCCACCTGCCGGGCTCCCCGCCTCACCGCCTCCAGGCTGTTAGCCACCGCCAGTCCCAGGTCGTCGTGGCAGTGAACGCTGACGACAGCCTTAGCGATATTGGGCACTTTCTTTAAGATGCCCTCGATGAGTTTGCCGAACTCGTCGGGGATGGCATAGCCCACGGTATCGGGGATGTTGACCGTGATGGCGCCGGCTTCAATCACCGCCTTCAATATCTGGTAGATATATTCGGGCTCGGTGCGGCTGGCGTCCATCGGCGAAAACTCGATATCATCGGTATATTTCTTGGCCCGCGCCACCATCTCGGCGGCGGTGTGCAGGACCTCCTCTCGGCTCTTCTTTAACTGGTAACCGAGGTGTATATCCGATGACGATAGAAAGACATGTATCCGGGGGCGCGCCGCCTCTTTGATGGCTTTCCAGGCGCGGTCTATATCTTGGGGGTGGGCGCGCGCCAGCCCACAGATTATCGGCTTGCGCACCTCTTTGGCGATGAGCTTGACCGCCTCGAAGTCACCGGGGGAGCTGATGGGAAAGCCCGCTTCAATAACATCGACGTTGAGCCTTTCCAGTTGCCTGGCTATCTCCAGCTTCTCCGGGGCGTTAAGCGTCCCCCCCGCCGCCTGCTCCCCGTCCCGCAGCGTGGTATCGAATATGATTACCTTATCTTTTGTCTTAGCCATTGTTTCCTCCTCGGGAGAAATATTTCCTGGTCACAGCGCCGTATCCCCTCTCCACGATATAAGGAGAGGGGTGGGTAAGGGTGAGTTTATTTCCCCCGTAAAAGGAACGCTTGTTATAACGCATTTTAATAACCAGAGACTTTTATTTTTTCTTCTTGAGCCAGGGCATCATCTCCCTTAGCTCTCTGCCCACCAGCTCCAGCGGGTGCTCCTCGTCCATACGCTTCAGGGCGTTATAGACCGGGCGCCCGGCCTGGTTTTCCAGAATCCACTCTTTGGCGAAGCTGCCGTCCTGAATCTCGGCCAGGATTGCCATCATCTCTTCTTTGACCATGTCGTCGATTATCCGCGGTCCGCGGGTGTAGTCACCGTACTCGGCGGTGTCGCTCACCGAGTAGCGCATATAGCTCAAGCCCCCCTGGTAAATCAGGTCAACGATGAGCTTGAGCTCGTTGCAGACCTCAAAGTAGGCAATCTCCGGCTGGTAGCCTGCCTCCACCAGTGTCTCGAAGCCGGCCTTTATCAGCGATGTAATCCCACCGCAGAGCACGGTCTGTTCGCCGAAGAGGTCGGTTTCGGTCTCCTCGGCGAAGGTGGTCTCAATGACCCCCGCCCGCCCGCAGCCGATACCCTCGGCGTAAGCCAGGGCGATAGCCAGCGCTTTGCCCGTGGCGTCCTGGTGGACGGCGACTATTGCCGGCGCGCCTGCGCCCTCGGTGTAAAGCTGACGGAGCATGTGGCCGGGGCACTTAGGGGCAATCATGGCGACGTCGATATCGGCCGGGGGCATAATCTGCCCGTAGTGGATGTTAAAGCCGTGGGCGAACATAAGCATCTTGCCCTTGGCCAGTCCCTTTTCCACCGCTCCGTAAAAGATATCGCGCTGCAGGTTATCCGGCGCCAGCATGACGACAATATCGGCTTCTTTAGCCACATCATCGGCGTCCATCACCTTAAAGCCAGCCTCGTGGGCGCTTTTCCAGCCCGGGCTGCCCTTGGCTTCAGCCACAATGACCTTGACGCCGCTCTCCCTCAGGTTCTGGGCGTGGGCGTGACCCTGGCTTCCGTAGCCGATAATGCCGACCACTTTGCCGTCGAGCAGTTTCAGGTTGCAATCTTTATCATAATATATCTTAGCCATAGTTCTACTCCTTCTATTTAGTTACCTTTTTCAGTCCTTTAGCCTGAGTTTTGGGCGGTTTTTTCATAACCGGCAGGGGGCCCGAGCCGCCGCGGGTCATGGCGATACAACCGGTGCGGGAGATTTCCTTGATGCCGAAGCCACGAACCAGGTTGAACAGGGAGTTGATTTTCTCCTCATCGCCGGTAGCCTCTATAATCACCGAATCGGGGGAGACATCGACGATGTTGGCCCGGAAGATATCCACGATCTGGATAATCTCGCTGCGGTTAGCCGAGTTGGCTTTTACCTTGATAAAAGCCAGTTCCCGGGTAAGGACGTTGTCCCCGGTGATATCGGAGACCTTGACTGTTTCCACCACCTTATCCAGCTGCTTCCTGACCTGTTCCACCACCGTAGCTGACCCGTTGACGACAAAGGTCATGCGCGACATGTGGGGCATTTCACTATGTCCCACGGCGATGCTTTCGATGTTGAAGCTCCGCCGGCGGAAAAGGCTCGCCATACGATTGAGCACCCCGGGCTTATCCTCCACCAGAGCGACTAGAATATGCTTGTTCGTGGCCATGCTGCACCTCTTTTTCTCGGCCTATATATTGCTCACCGGGAGTTTGGCCGAATCCTTGACGGCTTTAGCTCCTTTTCTCGGTTCTTCGAGAACTTCGGCTAGAGCCGCCCCCGGCGGTACCATAGGATAGACGTTCTCCTCCGGTTCAACGATAAAATCAATCAAAAACGCGCCCGGCTCCGCCATCGCCTTCTGGATGGCCGGTGCTACCTCTTCCCGGCGTTCCACCCTTAAAGCGGGCAGTCCGTAAGCTTCGGCGATCTTGACGAAGTCGGGGCTGGATAGCGGCGTGGCTACATAGCGCCTGCCGTAGAAAAGCTCCTGCCACTGCCTTACCATTCCCAGGTAGTTGTTGTGGATAATGGCTATCTTGACTGCTATCTTCTCCTGGGCTATGGTGCCCAACTCCTGTATCGTCATCTGGAAGCTGCCGTCGCCGTCAATGCACCAGACGGTGCTGTCGGGGCAGCCCACTTTAGCCCCCATAGCCGCGGGCAGGCCGAAGCCCATAGTGCCCAGCCCCCCCGACGAAATAAAGGTGTTGGGCTTATCGTACCAGTAGTGCTGGGCGGCCCACATCTGGTGCTGCCCCACCCCGGTAACGATAATCGCCTCGCCTCTGGTCGCCTCGTAAATCTGGCGGACAACGTACTGGGGCAGGAGGCTTTCGCCGTCCCGGATAAGCAGCGACGGGTGCTCTTTCCGCCAGTCGTCGAGCTTCCTGACCCAATCAATATGTTTGGTTTTATCAACCAGCTTGTTCAACTCCCCTAGAACGGCTTTAGCATCGCCGACGATGGGTACGTCGACGCGGACGTTTTTGCCGATCTCGGCGGGGTCAATATCAATGTGGATGATTTGGGCGTGGGGGGCGAAACCGCTTACCTTAGCCGTAGCCCGGTCGTCGAACCTCATGCCGATGGCGATAATAAGGTCGGCGGCATCGACCGCCAGGTTGGCATAAGCCATGCCGTGCATCCCTATCATCCCGTAGCTCAGGGCGTGGGACTCGGGGAAACAGCTCGTGCCCAGCAGCGTGGTCACCACCGGTATTTGAGCTTTCTCCACCAGCCCTTTGAGTTCGGCGTAAGCCTTGGAGATAATTATCCCCCGCCCGGCGATAATCAATGGCCGCTGGGATTCACCTATCAGCTTAGCCGCTTTCTTAATCTGCGCGGGGTGTCCCTGCAGGGTCGGCTTGTACTGGGGCAGGTTGACCTTGTCAGGGTAGTTGAATTCCGCCGTCTCCTGTTGAACATCCCTGGGCAGGTCGATAAGCACCGGACCGGGCCGGCCTGTGCCCGCCAGGTAAAATGCCTCCTTCATTATCGCTGGTATTGAAGCAGCATCCGTAATCAGGTAGTTATGCTTGGTGATGGGCAGGGTGATGCCGGTAATATCCACCTCCTGGAAGGCATCCTTGCCGATGAAGGGCCGCGCCACCTGCCCGGTTATAGCTACCATCGGCACCGAGTCGAGGTGCGCGTTGGCGATGCCGGTTACCAGGTTGGTGGCACCGGGTCCGGAGGTGGCGAAACATACCCCCACCTTCCCCGTCGCCCTGGCATAGCCGTCGGCGGCGTGGGCTGCACCCTGCTCATGGCGCACCAGGATATGGCGGAGCCGGGGGTATTGGGGGAGGACATCATACAGGGGCAGAATAGCTCCGCCCAGGATGCCAAAGATAACCTCCACCCCTTCCCTCACCAGGCTTTCGCATACCATCTGCGCTCCGGTCATTTTCATAATCTATTCAACCCTCCACTATCGTCTTTTATCAACCTCTTCCCCTTATATAAATACGGCGCCGGTGCTGGCGGAGCTTACCTTTTCGGCATAGCGCCGCAGGTAGCCGCTGGTCACCCTGGGCTTAAACTCAGCCAGCTTTGACAGGCGCTTGGCTATCTCTTTCTCGTCAAGCTCAACGTCGAGCCGGTGATGGGCAATATCAATCTTAATTATGTCTCCGTCCTTCAGGGCGGCAATGGGTCCCCGGCTGGCGGCTTCGGGGGAAACGTGGCCTATAGCCGCCCCCCGCGTCGCCCCGGAAAAGCGCCCGTCGGTAATGAGGGCGACCTCTTTATCCATGCCCATGCCGCTGAGGAGGGCGGTGGGGGTGAGCATCTCCCTCATCCCGGGGCCTCCCTTTGGTCCTTCGTAGCGGATGACTATTACATCACCTGATTTTATTCTCTTATGCATAATGGCCCTGGTGGCTTCTTCCTCGGAGTCGAAGACCCGTGCCGGCCCCTGGTGAAACATCATCTCCTCGGCTACGGCTGCCCTCTTGACCACGGCGCCTTCCGGCGCCAGGTTACCGAAGAGAACGGCGATGCCGCCGATAGGGGAATGGGCGTGGGCAAAGGGCCGTATAACCTCTTTGTCGTAGTTACGGCTGTCGGCGATAACGCCCGCCACCGGTTTCCCCGAAACTGTTTTTGCCTTTAAGTGCAACAGCCCTTCCAACTCTTTCATTACGGCGGGTATGCCGCCGGCGCGGTCTAAATCCTCGATGTGATATTCCCCGCTGGGCCTTAGTTTGGCGAGGTGGGGGGTGCGCTGGCTTATCTCGTTTACCATCGCCAGCGGGAATTCCACCCCGGCTTCGTGGGCTATAGCCATGAGGTGCAGGACGGAGTTGGTGCTGCCGCCCAGCGCCATATCGACGCTAAAGGCGTTATGGATGGCTTCCCTGGTCACGATATCCCGGGGGCGAATATCATCCGCCAGCAGCTTTATCACCTGCTGCCCCGCTTTTTGCGCCAGTTGCGTCCTTCGGGCGTCGACGGCGGGTATGGTGCCGTTGCCCGCCAGTCCCATGCCCAGGGCTTCGGTCAGGCAGTTCATGGTGTTGGCGGTGAACATGCCCGAGCAGCTGCCGCAGCCGGGGCAGGCCAGCTCTTCCAGTTCTTCTAGTTCCTCCGGCTTCATCTTGCCCGCAGCTACCATGCCTACGGCTTCGAAGATAGTGTTGACGTCAATTTTTTCCTCTTTGCCGTCGACTTTATGCCTGCCGGCCAGCATGGGTCCGCCGCTGACGAAGATAGCGGGCAGGTTCAATCTTACCGCCGCCATGAGCATACCGGGGATTATCTTGTCGCAGTTGGGGATGAAGACCAGGGCGTCGAAGGCGTGTGCCTCGGCCATTATCTCCACGGAATCGGCGATTAGCTCGCGGCTGGGCAGACTGTATTTCATCCCGGGGTGGTTCATGGCGATGCCGTCGCAGACGGCGATGGTATTCATCTCGAAGGGGATGCCGCCCCCGCTCCACACCCCGGCCTTTGCCGCCTGGGCTATCTGGGGCAGATGAATATGCCCGGGGACAATCTCGGTAAAGCTGTTGACGATACCGATGAGGGGTTTATCGATGTCGGCCCGTCTCCAGCCCAGAGCGTGCAGCAGGGCGCGGTGGGGGGCACGCTCTATGCCTCGTTTGACGGTATCGCTTTTCATTTTTCCCCTTCGTTATCCGTTTTTTCGTTTATAAAAAAGGCCGTCCCGTGGGGACGGCCCCTAATTCCTGGGAGACGACCCACTGGCCGGATTATGTATCAATAACCAGAATAAGGATAGCAAGATCACTATTCATCATGCAGATAACGTAGCACAGTTGCTATGTAAATGTCAAGGCTGGCCTATCTGCTCGGCTTCTATGGCCCTTATCTTGTCAAGACGTCGCTGGTGCCGGCCGCCCTCGAAATGGCTGGTGAGGAAGGCGTTGACGATTTCGGCTACCGTATCTGGTGTTCCTCCTGTCCCCAGACATAGAATGTTGGCGTCGTTGTGCTGGCGGGCGCGGCTGGCGCTGAAGCCGTCGTGGCATAGGGCGGCTCTTATCCCCTTGACCTTGTTGGCGGCGATGCTCATGCCGATACCGGTGTCGCAGATTAGAATGCCGCGTTCATAGTCGCCCCTGACTACCGCCTCCGCCACTTCCCGGGCGATATCGGGGTAGTCCACCGACTCGGTGGTGTAAGAGCCCAGGTCTTCACAATCATGTTCCGTGGCGTTGATTAGCTCTATAATAGACTGTTTTAACTCCAGACCCCTGTGGTCGCCGCCAATGGCAATACGCATCTTAGCCTCCCTTAACGGTAATGTCGGGGCATATCTGTATCAGTTCTTCTCTTGATAGAGCGCCTTCACGCCGGATAACGGGGGTTTCCCCGGTCAGGTCGACGATGGTGGACTCTTTGCCCCCGGGGCACTCGCCGTCGATAATCAGGTCGACCCTGTCCCCCAGTTGGGCGCGGGCTTCTTCGGCGGTCAGGGCACTGGGCTGTCCGCTCAGGTTAGCGCTGGTGCCGATGAGGGGCATTCCCAGCCCCCGCGCCAGAGCGATGGGGATGGGGTGGGCGGGGATGCGTACGGCGACGGTTTCACTGTTACCGGTGACGATATCGGGCACGAATTCCGACTTAAAGAGCACCAGCGTCAGCGGTCCGGGCCAAAACTTCTCGGCTAGGAGACGGGCGAGCGGCGGCACGGAACGGGCGACCCCGTCTATCTGGGAGAGGTCGGCTAGAATCAGGGGCAGCGCTCGGTTGTTTGGACGCCCCTTTATCCGGTAGACCCGCTCCACGGCTTGCTTGATGCCGATGCTGGCCCCCAGTCCGTAGACGGTATCGGTGGGAAAGGCGACTACCCCTCCCCGTTTGAGGATGGATATGCCCTTTTCAACCTGCTCCCGTACGGACGCAGAAAGCTTGGTGCCCATGAGCTCTTCCTGACTGACAGTATAGCATAGTGTCAGGCCTGACCCAAAAAGGGGGGTGGTGGTGGGGATATAAATGCGGTAATAATGCGGAAATCTAGAAGTTTCTTAGGCTTGGAAAACACTTGAACAAAAGCAGTCACAGTGGTAATCTGTATTCAACAAAATGGCTAAGGAAAAAGCGAAGGGAAGACCTAAAAAGTGCCATCGCGTAACTACCAGCGGCGATATCGAAGTCTCCACCTATCTGGAGATTGCTAAGGAGATGGGCGGCGAACAGCCAGCGGCGGCAAGGGAAGCTATCCCCAGCGCCGAGCGCGAGGCGATAATCGTCATCGACTTCGGCTCGCAGTACAGCCTGCTCATCGCCCGCCGCGTGCGCGAATGCCAGGTCTATTGCGAGCTGGTAAACCCCGATACCCCCTGGGAAAAGATTGCCCGCCTCAATCCCAAGGGGTTTATTCTTTCCGGCGGTCCGGCCAGCGTCTATACTCCCGGTGCCCCGCTAGCGCCGGCCTATATCTACGAGAGCCATCTGCCCGTAATGGGCATATGCTACGGTATGCAGGTCCTTGCTCACCAGCTTGGCGGGCAGGTGACGCCGGGCACTAAGCACGAGTATGGCCATGCCGTCCTGCACCTGAGCGCCGCCAATTCGCCTCTCTTTGCCGATTTGCCTGGCTCGTCCCCGGTCTGGATGAGCCACGGCGACAAGATTGAAAAGCTCCCGCCCGGTTTTATCGACCTGGCCTATACCGAAAATTCGCCCCTGGCTGTCATGGGCAAGGACGACAAGATATTCGGGCTCCAGTTTCACCCCGAGGTTGCTCATACGCCCGAGGGCAAGAAAATCCTGAAGAACTTTGTCCATCGGGTCTGCGGCTGCAAGGGCAACTGGACGATGAGCAACTTCATCCAGGATAGTCTGGCCAGCATTCAGGAACAGGTCGGCAAGGGCAAGGTCATCAACGCTCTCTCCGGTGGCGTCGATTCGGCGGTGGTGGCAACTCTTATCCATCGCGCTGTCGGCGACCAGCTTACCTGTATCTTCGTCAACCACGGCATGCTGCGCCGCGAGGAAGTGGAGAGGACCTTTAATGTCTTTCGCCTCAATCTAGGGATGAATATCGTCTACGTCGACGCCAGCCAGAGATTTCTCAAGCGCCTGACCGGGGTTACCGACCCCGAGACCAAGCGCAAGGCGGTGGGTGGAGAGTTTATCCGCGTCTTTGAGGAAGAAGCTAAGAAGATAGGCAAGGTTGACTTCCTGGCCCAGGGGACGCTCTACCCCGATGTCATCGAGAGCGCTTCTACCACCAGCGCCGCCGCCAAGATAAAGACCCACCATAATGTCGGTGGTCTGCCGGCCAAGATGACGCTGAAATTGCTCGAACCGCTGCGATACCTGTTCAAGGACGAGGTGCGCAAGGTGGGGCTGGCTCTGGGGCTTCCCGAAGAGATGGTCTGGCGGCAGCCCTTCCCCGGTCCCGGGCTGGCCATCCGCATTATCGGCGAGGTTACCCGGGAGAAGATAGAGATACTCCAGGCCGCCGACTGGGTGGTGATGAACGAGATTAAGAAGGCGAATCTCTACCGCCAGCTCTGGCAGAGCTTTGCCATACTCACCGATGTCAGGAGCGTGGGGGTGATGGGCGACTATAGAACCTATGGCTACCTGGTGGCTGTCCGCGCCGTCACCAGCGAGGATGCTATGACCGCCGACTGGGCACGCCTGCCCTACGACGTCCTGGCGCGCATTTCCAACCGCATTGTCAACGAAGTCCCCGGGGTCAATCGGGTGGTATATGACATAACCTCCAAGCCACCCTCAACTATTGAGTGGGAGTAAAAGCAACCAGACAAGGAGGGAGGACGTGAAAGCGATTGTATGCACCAGATACGGACCGCCGGAGGTTCTTCAGCTCAAAGAGGTGGAAAAGCCAACTCCCAGGAACAATGAAGTGCGCATAAAAATATTCGCGACAACAGTAACATCAGGGGACTCTAGAATGCGAAGTTTCACGGTCCCTCTCTCTTTCTGGCTCCTTGCTCGAATAGCGCTTGGTCTTAGAAAACCCAAAAAAGCAATACTGGGGTCTGAGTTGGCCGGCGAAATTGAATCAGCAGGCGAAGATGTAAAACTGTTTAAGAAAGGCGACCAGGTTTTTGCATATCCCGGGCACAATGGCGGTGCGTATGCCGAGTATATATGCATGCCTGAAAATGGGTGTCTGGCAATCAAACCGGCAAATATGACCTTTGAGGAAGCCGCCGCCATTCCTTTTGGGGGCAATACAGCCCTGTATTTTCTGAGAAAAGGAAATGTCCGGAGCGGACAAAAAGTGCTTATTTATGGAGCTTCCGGAAGTGTAGGTACCTTTGCAGTTCAGCTTGCCAAGTACTTCGGGGCGGAAGTTACCGGGGTTTGCGGTACCACGAATTTAGAATTGGTAAAATCTCTGGGAGCCGATAAGGTGATCGATTACACCAAAGAAGACTTTACCAAAAACGGTGAGACCTATGATGTTATTTTTGACGCAGTAGGCAAGAGTTCGTTTTCAGGTTGTATTCGATCTCTAAAGAAAGAAGGAATCTATCTTCATGCTGTTGCTACTCCGGCGGTTATGCTTCGGATGCGATGGGCTTCGATGATGAGCAGTAAGAAACTAATAGGCGGGACAGCAATCCCTGACACTGAAAACCTGATATTACTCAAAGAACTCGTTGAAGCAGGAAAGATAAAACCAGTCATAGACAGATGCTATCCACTGGAACAGACTGCCGAAGCTCATCGCTATGTTGACAAAGGGCACAAAAAGGGTAATGTAGTCATAACCATATCAGGATCAACCGAAATGTAGCGATAATTCCATATTTAGAGAAAGGATTATTTATTGAAAATCTTAGTCGTCGGCGGGGGAGCCAGGGAGCACACCCTGGTCTGGAAGCTGGCTCAAAGCCCTAAAGTGAAGGAAATCTATGTCGCCCCGGGCAACGCGGGCACGGCGCAGATTGCCCAAAACCTCGACATCAAGCCCACCGATATAGATTCGCTGGTTAAAACAGCCAGCGAAAAGAGAATTGACCTCACCGTGGTCGGGCCCGAAGCGACGCTGGCGGAGGGCATCGCCGATAAGTTCTTAATCAGGGGACTGCAGATTTTCGGCGCCACCAAGTCAGCCACCGCGATAGAATCGAGCAAGGTTTTCGCCAAGGAGCTGATGCAAAAATACAATATCCCCTGCGCCAAAAGCGTCAGCTTTTCCGACTATAAAAAGGCAAAGGAATATCTCCAGCAACAGAAAGCGCCTATCGTGGTCAAAGCCGACGGGCTGGCGGCGGGGAAGGGGGTCATCGTCGCCGAGACCATCCCGCAAGCCCTGGACGCCCTCTCCCAAATAATGGAGGCTAGAGCCTTCGGCGCCGCCGGAGACCGTGTAATCATCGAGGACTATCTATCGGGCCGAGAGATGAGCGTCTTTGCCTTCAGCGATGGGCACACGGTAGTCCCCATGATGGCGGCCTGCGACTATAAGCCTGCCTTTGACGGCAATAAAGGCCCCAATACCGGTGGTATGGGCAGCTACAGCCCGCCGCCGTTTTTGACTCCGGCGCTGGCTAAAACGGTGCGAGAGAAAATCATGGAGCCGACGGTAAAGGCGATGCACGCAGAGGGCAGGCCCTACAAAGGCGTCCTCTACGGCGGCCTGATGATTTCCGACGGCAGTCCCAGAGTTCTGGAGTTCAACGCCCGCTTCGGCGACCCGGAGGCGCAGGTAACCCTGCCCCTGCTTGAGACCGACCTGGTGGATATTATGCTGTCGGTGAACGATAACCGGCTCGCCCAGATGAAAGTCGAATGGAGCGGTGACGCCTGCGTGGGGGTGGTAATGGCTTCGGGCGGTTACCCCGGAAGCTATAAGAGCGGCTTTGCCGTCAGCGGGCTGGATAACCTGGATAAAGATATCGTTGTCTTTCATGCCGGTACCAAGGCTGGTGCCAAAGGCGAGATTTTGACCAGTGGGGGACGGGTGCTCACCGTGATGGCGCGGGGCAAGAGCCTCGCCGAAGCCCGCGAAAGGGTCTACACCAATGTCCCCCGCATTAAGTTCGAAGGCTGCCACTACCGCAAGGATATTGCTTTGATTAAAGAGGGATGATATAGGAGCAAAATACCATATACATTAATAATAATGTACATTATTATAATAGTGTTTCCCGCTAACCACCCTTGAGGGAGGTAGATGAAAATGCCGCTAGTCGCCGTCGTTATGGGTTCCAAGTCGGATGCCGAAGCCATCAAGCCGACGCTGGATATCTTGGATGCCCTGGGCATCGAGTACGAGGTTAACGTCATATCCGCCCACCGCACCCCGGAGAAGGTACGGGAATACGCCCTCTCGGCGCGGGAGCGGGGCATCGAGGTAATAATCGCGGCGGCGGGTGGAGCGGCGCACCTTCCTGGAGTGATAGCCAGCTGGACGACTTTGCCCGTCATCGGCGTGCCCATCGCCAGCGGCGAGCTCAAGGGGGTCGATGCCCTCTATTCCATAGTCCAGATGCCCGCGGGTATTCCGGTGGCTGCCGTGGCTATCGGCAGCGCCGGCGCCAAGAACGCCGCTTATTTAGCCGCAGAAATCCTGGGCATAAAGCATGATAAAATAAGAAAAGCCTACGAAAACTATCGTAGCCAACTCAAGGGAGAAAAGCCATGATTGAGCGCTATTCCAGGCCCCGAATGAAAAGGGTGTGGTCGGACGAGAATAAGTTCGCCAAATGGCTCCAGGTGGAGATTGCCGTCTGTGAGGCGTGGGCGGAAATGGGCGTCATCCCCCGCGAAGAGCTTTCCAAGATAAAGCTGGCGCGGGTCAACCTCAAGCGCATGGAAGAAATCTTACAGGAGACCCACCACGATGTAACCGCTTTTCTGGGCTCGGTGTCGGAGAGCCTGGGGGAGGAATCGCGCTTCGTCCACCTCGGGCTTACCTCTAACGACATTATCGATACCGCTCTCGGCCTGCAGCTGCTCGAGGCGGCGGAAATCTTAAGCGAGGATATAAAGGAGCTTATCACGGTGCTGGCACGGCTGGCCATCAAGCATAAATACACCACCATGATCGGGCGTACCCACGGCATTCACGCCGAGCCCATTTCCTTCGGCTTTAAGCTGGCGCTGTGGACCGACGAGATGAGGCGCAACCTGCAGAGGCTGTCTGAAGCGCAGAAGGTTATCGCCGTAGGCAAGATTTCGGGGGCGGTGGGCACCTACGCCACCCTTTCCCCCGAGCTTGAAGAGAAGGCTTGTGCCAGGCTGGGGCTGGCGCCGGCGCCTATTTCCAACCAGGTCCTGCAGCGCGACCGCCACGCCCAGTTCGTGACCACTCTAGCCATAATCGCCAGCTCGCTGGAGAAATTCGCCACCGAGATTCGGGGGCTGCAAAAGACCGAGACCAGGGAGGTGGAAGAGCCCTTTGCCACCGGACAGACCGGCTCTTCATCCATGCCCCACAAGCGCAACCCCGAGCTTTGCGAGCGCGTCTGCGGGATTGCCCGCCTGATGCGGGGCTACGCCCTGACTTCGATGGAGAATATCGCCCTCTGGCATGAGCGGGATATCAGCCATTCCTCCGCCGAGCGCATTATATTGCCCGACTCCTGCCTGGTGCTGGACTACGCGCTGGCCATCTTTACCTCGGTGATGAAAGGGCTGGTGGTCTACCCGCAAAAGATGAAGCGGGATATGGAGCTGACCAAGGGCTTAATCTTCTCCCAGCGGGTGATGCTCGCCCTTATCGAGAAGGGCTTGGGCCGACAGGAGGCTTACAAGATGGTGCAGCGCAACGCCATGAAAGCCTGGAAGGGGAGTAAGAACTTCCTGACCTTGCTCAAAGCCGACGCTGAGGTTTGCGCCGTCCTGCCCGCCGATGAGCTTGAGCCCCTGTTCGACGAGCAGTACTACCTGCGTTATATGGACATTATCTTCGGGCGCCTGGGTTTAACCGAGTCTCAGTGGCAAGGGGATATGGCGGGGCCTTCCGAATTTGCCCCCCGCTCGATATGATGGATAATCCTTCGGTGCTGTTGGATACAAAGCTGCCCCTGCCCATGTTCGTCAAGGGCAAGGTGCGCGATAGCTACGACCTGGGCGAGCGGCTGCTCATCGTCGCCACCGACCGCATCTCCGCCTTTGACGTCGTCCTGCCCTGCGGCATCCCCAATAAGGGCAAGGTGCTCAATAGACTCTCCGCCTTCTGGTTCAACCAGACCAGGGAGTTTATGCCCAACCATATGATAGAGCCCATCGAAGATATCGGCTCCCTTAACGCTTACCTTCCTGCCGGAAGCGGGGTTAAGTTCCCGGATTACCTGGCGGGGCGGTCTATGGTGGTCAAAAAGGTGAAGCGGATTATGGTGGAGTGCGTGGTGCGGGGCTATCTGGCCGGCTCGGCCTGGGAGGAGTACCGTGAACGCGGCACTATCTCCGGCTTAAAGGTAGCCAGTGGCTTGAAAGAGAGCCAGGAGTTGCCCCAGCCCTTATTCACCCCCACCACCAAGGCGGAAACGGGCCACGACCTGCCCATGTCCCGTAAAGAGATGAAAAAGCTGGTGGGTGACCATATAGCTGATGAGCTGGAGGAGAAGAGCCTGGCCATATATAACTACGCCCGCGGCTATGCCATCGCCCGGGGCATTATCATCGCCGACACCAAGTTCGAGTTCGGCCTCGATGGAGATAAGCTGGTCATCATCGACGAGATGTTGACCCCTGACTCCTCCCGTATCTGGGAGGTCGACCTCTATAAAGTGGGCCGGTCCCAGCCCAGCTTCGATAAGCAGCCGGTGAGAGACTGGCTCACCCGCTCGGGGTGGGATAAGAAGCCCCCGGCTCCCATGTTACCGCCGGAGGTTATCGAGGCTACCGCCAGGCGGTACGAGCGGGCTTACCAGAGGTTGACCGACCACAAGCTGAGCGATTAAGTCCTCAATTTTGTAACAGGAGAGATAATATGCCTGAAGAGAAGGAAGTCCCTGAATACTATTCAGACCACTTCATGATTGCCGGCGGTCCCTACGGCGCGACGATTAACTTTGCCAAGAGCCCCCCTGAGCCCGGTCCCGGCAAGACTCCGGAGACGGTAGCCCGGATTCGGATGAGCTACGAGCACATCAAGACCCTGACCTTCGTTATGGCCCGCCATATTAAGAAGGTGGAGAGGGAAAACGCCGTCTCCTACCCGATACCGGCCAAGGTGCTTTCCGGGATGGGCATAGCCAAAGAGGACTGGGACGGCTTCTGGGAAAGCGCCAACTTTCCGCTATGAGTTCGGGGGGCTACCGGGGGTGGACTCGTCCCTCCAGCCCTGAAGCCATAAGCGTGTCCTCGGCGAGGTAGAGCCGGCCGTCCCCGGTGCCCTTTATTATTCCCGCCTTTACCAGCGCGTTCAGGGCGTAGGGTTTGAAGTCGCGCCCGTGGAACATCCTTTCGGCAAAGCCGCGCGGCTTGAGCCCCAGTTCGTCAATCGTCTTAGCCGTCTTCTTGTCGAGGGCGCTGTTCTGGCGGAAAATGGCTATCACCTGTCGGATGGCGCGCTTTAGGCGCCAGCGGGGGATGACGAATAGTCCCAGCAAGAGCAGGATGATGAGCAGGACTATTATCGCCAGGCTGTATAAATTCAGTTAATCCTCCAGCATGCCCTTGGTGGTAGGCAGTTCGCCCGAAATCCGCGGGTCAATTCTGGTCGCCATATCTAAAGCTCTACCTAGGGCTTTAAACAGGACTTCAGCTTTGTGATGGTCGTCGGTGCCGTCTAGAACCTTAGCATAAAGGTTAAGCTTGGCTTCAGCGGCAAATGACTCCAGAAATTGACGGATAAGGTCGGGAGGAAAGCCGAGCAGTTGCCATTCTGCGCTGTTTTGGCTAAAGTCCAGTTCTAGCTTGGTATAACCTCTACCGCTGATGTCCACTGCTACCGTAGCCAGGGCGTCATCCATAATCACGGTGGCATCGCCCATCCTGACAATGCCCCGTTTCTCCTTTAAGGCTTTCTTAAGAGCTTGTCCTAAACAAATGGCAACATCCTCTATCAGATGGTGCTGGTCATCCCACTTGCTTGCTGATAGCGTTATACCAAATCTTCCATGTTGAGCCACTTGTTTTAGGAGGTGGTCAAACATCTCAATGCCGGTGCTTATATCATATTTGCCATTGCTATCAATATCAAGTTTAAGGCGTATTTTCGTTTCCTTTGTTTTCCTGTTAACTTCGCCCACTCTATTGTTATTTAGCTCGGGATAAAGAATTTTAAGTGCTCCCTTAATAAAAATGCTGCCCTCAGGTATTTTTTTTGTCCTTGTTCGCTGATAAGTAGGCCTACTGCACCCGATGACATCTGCCATCTGCTGGTCGGTATATCTGTTTGTTTCTTGTATATCTATTATTCTATCAACCAGCTCCATTTTCATCCTCCTGTTAAGTATTATAACACTTTTCAAGGCTAAATAATGGCATATGTGTTAAAGGGTGTTACAATTGTTAAATATTATAACATAACCATAGCGCTTTGTCAATAGGGTTAGTCATTGATTTGTTAAGTGTTATAACACTTTTCAAGGCTAAATAATAGCATATGTGTTAAAAGGTGTTATAACTGTTAAATATCATAACACTTAATTCGTTTTTTGTCAAGGGGGGTTAGCTATAATTGTTATATTGCCTAATAACTCCGTGCTGCTTAAAGGGAGGGGGTAGTAATGATAGTAGTTGATAACAATGATGGTAATGACGAGGATGAAGAGCACCATCATCATCGTTATCATCATCATCATCGTCGTCGTCGCCATCACCACCACCACCATTACCACTGTCACTAGCAGAAAAAGAGAAAGAAAGAGGGGCTTACGCCCCTCTTAATACGTCTCCTGAATAGGGAGCTGGGTCGTTTATTAATCCCCCCCGATTTCTTTCAGGGCTTTAATCAGGGCGTCGGTGTGGTCAGGCCTGCCCACGCTGATGCGGAGGGAGTTCTGCAGCCGCGGTATGTCGAAATAACGGATTAATATTCCCCTCTCCTCCAGCGCCTGCTGAATTTGAGCGGCTTTGCCGTTGAGCACGTGGCAGAAGACAAAGTTGGCTTTGGAGGGGAAGGGCTTCAGCCAGTCCAGCTTGGCCAGCTCGTTGAATAGCCGCTCCCTTTCGGCGACGATGGCTTTCACATTTTTCATCAGGTAGTCGACGTCTTTTAGCGACTCGCGCACCGCCACCCGCGCCGCGATATTCACGTTATAGGGTTGTTTGATTGTCTGCAGGTATCCCACAATCTTGGGGTGCATAATGCCGTAGCCGACCCTTAAGCCGGCCAGCCCCGCCCATTTGCTGAAGGTGCGCAGGACCATCAGGTTGTCGTACTTAGTAACGAAAGGGGTAACCGTTTCCCCGCTGAACTCGACGTAGGCTTCGTCAGCCAACACGGGCACACCGGTCTCTATCAGCTCCAGCACGTCCTTCTGAGGGGTGGGGGTGCCGGTGGGGTAGTTAGGGTTAGCCAGAAGTATCAGCTTGGTCTTCTTGGTGATGGCTTTCTTGACCGCCTTGACATCGACGCGATAGTCCTCGTCCCGCGGCACCTCGACTAGCTTGCCGTTGCAGAGTATAGTGCCGAA
>JALHSZ010000040.1 GCA_022865485.1 Dehalococcoidales bacterium
AAGTTGCAGTTCGATGCGCAATACATCACCCTGCTCAACGAATACAAGCAGGAGCTAGCGGCAATAGCTTAGGGAATAACGATGGATATTGATGACGAGAGAATCAGGGAAGCCGTCAAACAAACCGAAATCTTAAGGCCGCCCAAGCGGAGTCTGGCTACCTTCGGCACGACCAACGTATATTATTACCTGGTCACCGAGCCGGCTTACTCCGAGCTGGTCAAGAGCGCCGCCGAGACGGTAATCAGGGAAGGTAGGGTAATCGCCGAAAGGCCCAAGATTGTAACCCCCTTCTACCTCTCCCACCTGGAAGGCTTCAGCCTGGAGGCGAAAAGATACCTCGACAGCCTCATCAATGCCTACGGCTCTCACGCCCCGGGGCTTTTCTATAGCTACAAGAACGAGCCCAAGGGGCTCAATATCGTCTCCGGCAACCTGCTGGCGGTGGTGGAAAAGCTTAACCGCGAGATTGATAAACGCGGTGACCCGCTGGCATCAATTATCAGGGGGCAGGACGAGCTCTGGGACGTGTCGCTGATGAAGTTCATCTACGAAATAACCCGCACCTCCCTGCCCGAAAACCTGATGCAGATGGAAACCAGGGGACTTTTAGACATGGACGCCAGAGGCGTCCCCGCCGACGCCAGGGTCAGGATTGAGGAGCTCTTTAAGATGGTGGCCCGGGGCGACCTTGAGCCCGGCGAGCTGAAGAGCGAGCTCGACCGCTGGGGGCTTTTCGAAGAATACGAGGACAGGTTCTTCGCCATCTTCAAGAAGGGGCGAAGCTAGTCGCATGGAAGACGAACAAGTTTTGGTAAGACCCCCCAGCGAGGCTAACAGCTTCCTGCTGCCCGTAACCTTCGGCTGCTCCCATAACACCTGCACCTTCTGCGGCACCTATTCCAAAATGAGGTTCCGCATCAGGCCGCTGGAGGACATTAAGCGGGATATCGACAAGGTGGCTAAAAACTATAGCTGGAGCCTGCGGCGGGTATTCTTGGAGAACGGCGACGCCATTATCACCCCCCAGCGACGGCTGGTGGAGGTGTTGAAATACCTGAACGAGAAGTTCCCCAATCTGGAGAAAATCGGCACCTACACCACCCCCCAAGCCGCCCTGATAAAGAGCGTTGACGAGCTTAAAGAGCTGCACGAGCTCGGGCTCAAGATTGCCTATATGGGCGTGGAGAGCGGAGACGAAGGGCTGCTCAAAAAGATTAACAAAGGGGCAACCTACGGCCAGATAGTGGAAGCGGGCAGAAAAATAAAGCAGGCGGGCATTACCCTCTCGGTCACGGTGATACTAGGGCTGGGCGGACCCGAGGGCAGCCAGAACCATGCCCTCAAGACCGCCAGGATACTCTCCGATATCGACCCCGATTTCGCCGGCGCCCTGACCATTCTGCTCGTCCCCGGCACCCCCCTCCACCGGGACTGGGAAGAAGGCAAATTCGAGCTCATCACGCCTTTTCAGTCGTTGGCCGAGCTGAAGATGATAATCGAGAACGCCAAATTCACCGACTGCTTCTTCACCGCCAATCATGCCTCTAACTACCTGCCCATCAAGGCCAGGCTGCCCCGGCAGAAGGCGGCGGTGCTCCAGCTCATTGACGAGGTGCTGACGTCCAAGGATATGTCCCGGCTCCGCCCCGAATTCACGCGGGCCCTATAACATAATAATTAATAAGGAAGGACGGTTAAGTTGAAGATTTCGTTCATCGAAGCCAGAGACCTCTCCGAAGCCTGGTTTCTCTGCCTGCGTAAGACGTTGACCGAGGGCTACGACTACAAGATTGACCGCGGCAGTTACCAGGGCCAGTACCGCAAGGAACTCGACTTCGTCGCCGTCCAGATTATGAACCCCGGCACCAGGCCCCTCGTCCCCACCACCCCCCAGGGCGTGCCGCCACCCACCTCAATGGAATACATCGAAGAATACCTGCCCTATCTCATGACCTCACACAAAAGGAAGGGCGAGCAGTACACCTACGGGCAGTACCTGGAAGAGCAGATACCCAAGGTCATCGAGATGTACAAGAACGACGGCTACGATACCAACCAGGCTTTTATGGCCGTGGGCGGCAAGGAGTCCATTGCTCTCGACGACCCGCCCTGCTTGAGAGCCATAGACACCCGGATTCGCGACAACAAGCTGAAGTTCGTCGTTTATTTCCGCTCCTGGGACTTATGGGCCGGCTTTCCCTCGAACCTGGCCGGCATCCAGCTACTCAAGGAATATATGGCCAGCGAGATAGGCGTTGAAGACGGCGAGATTCTCGCCCTGAGCAAAGGCTTGCACCTCTACGAATATTCTTGGGAGCTGGCGCGCGCTACCGCCGGAATGAGCTAGGAGGTAAGAGAGATGAAGGACATTGTATCCAAAGAAGTATTCGCCAAGTTCCCCAACTATATTCGGGGGGTGGTCATCGCCCACGGGGTTGATAATCACGGCGAGAAGCCGCGGCTGATTGAGATGTTGGGCGAGGTGGTGGCTAAGGCGACTCAGGACGAGTCACTGCAGGAAATTAAGAGCCATCCCCGCATCGCCAGCTGGCGGCAGGCTTACACCGATTTCGGCACCAACCCTAACAAGTTCTACTGCTCCATCGAGTCGCTGGCGCGGCGGGCGCGGCGGGGCGACCAGCTACCTTATATTAATACCCTGGTAGCATTGTTTAACTACTTTTCCCTAAAGCACATGGTGCCCAGCGGCGGCGACGACCTTCATGCGGCTGACGGCGACCTCCGCCTTACGCTGGCTAAGGGCGACGAGCCCTTCACCCCGCTGAACTCTGAGGCTATTGAATACCCGCCCACGGGCGAGGTAATCTATATCGATAACAGCAAGGTAATGTGTCGGCGCTGGAACTGGCGGCAGGGCGACCAGACCAAGCTCACCCCGGAGACGGCTAACGTAGCCATAAACGTGGACTGCCTGCCCCCTGTAGCCAAGGGCGAAGCCGACGCCATAACCGAAGAGCTGGCTGGTTTAGTGCGGGAGTTCTGCGGCGGCGAGGTAAAACACCTCCTACTCGATGCCGCTAATAATGAGAGAGATATAGACTAGTCGCTGTAGAAGGTCAGCACGATACACTTGGGGCCGATCTTCAGCGCCGCCACCGGCTGGGACTCACAGAAGAGGACTTCGGCGCAATCGAACTCCTCGCTTAGCATCTGCATCAGCTTCTTGGCTTCTTTAGCCGAAACAGTGTGCTCCACCAGGAAATGAATCTTGTCGCCGGGCTTCGACCTCCGCCGGACTATATCCAGAAGGTACTTTATCGCCTTGGGCCGGGTCCTGACCCTGGTCACCGGTTCCACCGTCCCTATTGAGGGAGGTATTTCGGCAATAGGCTTTATACTGAGCATATTGCCCATCAAAGCATTCGCCCGGCCAATACGCCCACTCTTAGCCAGAAAGGAAAGGGTGTCGAAGAGGACAATACAGCTCAACTTGTCCTTGACCTCGCTGGCGGCTTTGATAACCTGGGCCAAATCCTTGCCCTCGGCGGCAGCTCGGGCCGCCGCCAGCACTATCATGCCGTAACCGCCCACCGTCGTCTTGGAGTCGAATACCTCTACTTTGACACCGGGCAGCTCCTTTTTTGCCATCTCCTTGGCCTGAGTGGCGGCATCAAAGCATACGCTCAAGCCCGTCGATATCGTTATGCTGAGAATACCCTCCACCTTATCCTGAGCCAGCTTGCGGTAAAAGCTGAGGTAGTCGGCAGGCGGCGGCGCCGAGGAGCTGGGAAACTTATCCGCTTTATCGACCAAATCGAAAAGTTGCGACGCCTCTTTCAGGTCTATGCCGTCCCGGTAGCTCTTATCTCCAAAAATAGTTATCAAGGGGACCATAGCAATTCCGTATTTCTTAATCAGGTCTGCGGGGATGGAAGCCGCTGTATCAGCAACAATGCCTACCTTGGCCATAACTGTCACCTCCAGAATATTTCGGTGGGATAAATGTTAAGCCGTATCCGGGGGAGCGGCTTTAGCGCTATCGCTTATGCCCATAAGCGTACTGACCACCAGGTAAAAGTCCTGCCACTCCACCAGCCTCTTGGCCAGGAACTGCCGCCCCTTGTCAGTTATCTTGTAGTACCTCCGGGAACGGCGTTCGGTGGTACGCTGCTGCCAGCTCTCCACCAGCCCCTTGATTTCCAGGCGCTGGAGGGCGGGGTAGATAGTGCCACCCTTGAGCTTGAGATAGCCGGTAGTCCTTTTCTCCAGTTCCTTGATGATGTTATAGCCGTAGGTCTGCACCTCGTTGATTAGAAAGAGGAGCGCGGCCTCGGTGATTCCTTTCTTCAGCTGTTCGATGTACTGTCTTTTCATGGGACTGTTGTTTGAACTGTTGTTTGACTACTATATAGTATTACTACTCATTTTGGCATTAAATTATGGCATTGTCAATACGTTCAGGAGAAAAAGGCTAGTCTTTAATTCTTACATAGAGGTAGAGGTCGCCCGATTTTTTACCCTTTTGGGCGCCCATGCCCTTGAGCCTGATGTTAGTCCCCGACTTAATGCCCGCGGGAATCTTGACCATCAGCTTCTTCTTGCGCCCGTTCCTTTTATAGGTGACCTGTCTTTCGCCACCACTGGCAGCCTCCCCCCGGGGAATCTCAAGCTCAATGTGCTTATCGAGGACCAGCGGCGGCTCGAGGTCGACGCCGAAGAGCCGCTTCAGGGCAAAGCGGCTGAACTTGGCCGCCACCTTGTTAAGCTGCCTCTCCAGCCAGTTCGGCTTATAGATGGAGACGGTGGTATTATAGGAATAGGATTGATAGGCGAAACCCCTCCCCCCGAAGAACATATTATTAAGGAAGTCGGTGTCGAACCTGAGTCCGGCCTGGGCGAACATTCGGCTCAACTCCTCGTACATAGCGCGGTTGGAGAAGGTCTGGCGGAAGATATCCTGCTGGGAATAGCCGCCGTAGCCCGCGCCGGCGAACTGCCCCTTGCGGGCGAGGTCGTACTGCCGCCTTCTGTTCTCGTCGCCGAGCACGCCGTAAGCCTCGTTTATCTCCTTAAAGCGCTCGGTGGCTTCCTCCTCCTTGCCGGGGTTGGTGTCGGGGTGATGCTGGAAAGCGAGCTTCCGAAAAGCCTTCTTTATCTCCGCCTGGCTGGCGTTCTCAGGGACGCCCAGAATCCGGTAATAATCTTTCATCGTCTAAAAACTTAACATCGGGGTATGCTTAGGGTTATTATAGCACGGGGAGAGATGGGTGATTAAACGACCGGGGAGGTTATTATTGGAACAGATTAATGCCGTCGCCGAGATGGTTCTAGAATCGAAGAGGCTGGTGGTCTTTACCGGGGCCGGGGTCAGCACCGAATCGGGCATCTCCGATTTTCGCAGCCCCGGGGGAATCTGGGACCGCTTCGACCCCAGCGAGCTTAACTACCAGACCTTTATGGCCAGCGAGGCGGGCCGGGAAAAATACTGGCAATTCTCGCGGGCGCTCTGGCCCGAAATAGCCCTCGCCCAACCCAACCCCGGCCACCACGCCATCGCCGAGTTTTATAATATGGGCAAGCTGGACTGCGTCATCACCCAGAATATCGACAGCCTGCACCAGAGAGCGGGGGTGCCCGAAGAAAAGGTCATCGAGCTGCACGGCACCATGAAATGGGTCAATTGCCTTGAGTGCGGGCAAAGCTACCCACGGGAGCAAATCCAGGCACGGCTCGATGCGGGGACAAAAGTCCCGCGCTGCGATAGCTGCGGCGGCATTATGAAGCCCGCCACCGTCTCTTTCGGCCAGCCCATGCCCGAGCAGGAGACCCGCCAGGCAGAAGCGGCCGCCGCCGCCTGCGACCTTTTTCTGTCCGTCGGCTCGTCGCTGGTGGTCTATCCCGCCGCCCAGATGCCCCTGATTGCCAAAACCAACGGCGCCAGGCTGGTCATCATTAACCTCACCCCCACCCCCCACGACCACCACGCCGATATCGTCATCAATCAGAAGACTGGCCCCGTCCTCTCGGCAATAGCGGAGAGGGTAAAGGCGAAATTACATTGAAACTGAAACTGATTGTTATCGTCCTGCTCTTGGTCTGTCTGCTCGGCGGCGGCTGCGCCTCTGTCCCCGACTTCGACGACAACCTCGGCGCCATCGTCAAGCCCTATCGCTTCAGCTTCGTCAAGTGGGAGCTGGGGGCTTTTGCCTATGAGACCAGGCAGTGGCTCGGCGGGGAATACATCGAAAGCCCGACGGAAACGGTGCTGGAATACTTCTCCCTGGTCGGGCAGATGCAAGCCCTGGAGTGGCAGATTGTCGCCGACGAGACGGCTGACATCGCCGCGTTCGAAGCCGAACTGAACAGGCTGGAAGAGCAGCGCGCCGCTTTAGTCAGCAGCGTGGAGCAGATAATCGCCGACCAGATAAGAGAAGTCTTACACGAGCAGGACATCTTCAACCCCTGGGACAAATGCATTGGCTTAAGAATCACCTTCCCACCGGTCAACTTCATAATGAGTAAGCTGCCTTACCTGCTGGTCATTTCCCCCCGCGACAGGATAGAGAGCCTGCGGGAGATAAACCTGTGCGGCAACCTCACCCTCGAGGAAATCGAGAGCATCGAAGCCGAAGCCGACGCGCTGGGCGTCTCCTCGCTGGTGGTGGCGCTGGGCGGGGCGGGAGCGCTTTACCCCACCCTGGTCCTCGACGACGCCAGCCTGCGCTTTACCATCGACGTCGCCGTCGAGGAATGGCTGCACCAGTACCTGGCACTCAAGCCGCAGGGCTTTCGCTACATTCTGGACCTGCTCGGCATCTCCCGGGACTACGAAATCGCCACCATGAACGAAACGCTGGCGGGCATTGTCAGCGCCGAAATCGGCGCCCTAGTCCTCGCCAAATACTACCCCGACTACCCCGACTACCCCGACTACGCCGACAGCTCCCCACCCCCCTCAGATGACGGCTTCGACTTCAACCGCGAGATGAGGGAGATAAGGATAGCCGTCGACGCCTACCTGGCTGATGGAGAAATCGAGCTGGCCGAGGAGTTTATGGAAGAGAAGCAGCAATACCTGCTCTCGATGGGCTATTATATAAGGAAGCTGAACCAGGCTTACTTCGCCTTCCACGGCGCTTATGCCGACGACCCGACCTCGATCAGCCCCATCGGCTTTGAGCTGAAAAAACTGAGAGGACAAACAGACTCCCTCAAGGAATTCTTAAACACCGTCGCCGACATGACCAGCCGACAGGACCTACAGGAGATGCTCGATAGCCTGGAATAGAGCCGGGGTTTAACCGAAGAAGTGAAAACCGAACAGGGCGTAATCGGACGGGATACAGGTCATAATAAAGCAGATAGATAAGTTCCATAGAACGACGCCGAAGAGGATAACGTTCAGCAGCCACAACACCCTTCTCTGCCGGAAGTAATAAAGGAGAAAAGCCATGGCTAAAGCTATGCCACCCTTGGCCAGAATACTGCTGCCGATAGATGCCATTATGGGATTGAATTCCACCGCCCCCACCGATAAAGCCGTCTTAGTCAAAAAAGCGTCCAAAACATTCAGCGTCACGAACAAGGCTGCTGGCATTCACCTACCTCAAATCTTCCAAATCACTCGCACACGGCATCCCCACCCCAAAAACAATGATACACAATAATAAATAGTATAAAAGGTGGATGTCAAGGTAACTTAACTTAACTTTACCTATCCCCTAGACACAGAGCGGACTTTTTAAAAAGAGCGGACTTTTTAAAAAGGGCACCGACGCGAAAAACAACCGGTAAAAGCGTCGATGCCCTATTAATGTCGGGAAAACCTGTGGTCTAGGCTATCAGCTTCTGGCGCGGGTGCCTCAGGGGAGATAACAACTGCCGGCTATGCTGGCGGCATCTATCCGCCCGTAGCCCACTTCGAAACCGATGACCTGCTGGCAGCCGTTCTCCAGCGCCGCCCTGACCTCGTCGTTGAGGTAGCCGTCGCCGTTAGCATCGGCCAGCGTATCGAAGAGGATTGCCGCCAGGCCGCTGACGTAGGCGGTAGCGAAAGAAGTGCCCGTCTTATAACCGTATTCGTTACCGGGCAGGGTCGAGTAGATATCGAAGCCGGGAGCCGCCATATCCACCCACCCGCCGTAGTTGGAAAGCAGCGCCAGGGTGTCGTCCGGCTCGATAGCCGCCACGGCAATGCAGTGCTCGTAATAAGCGGGGTAAACCGGAGTCTGGCTGCCCTCGTTACCGGCCGCGGCGATAACTATAGCCCCGTGCTCCCAGGCGTAATTGACCGCCTCTTCCAGCTCCGCCGAAGGCTCCCTGATCTCAATACTTACATTAATAACCACCGCCCCGTTATCCACCGCCCAGATAATGCCCCGAGCGACCACCGACGTCTCGCACCGCCCATCATCCTCAGCCACCTTAACGTTCAGCAGCAGACTCTGCGGAGCAACGCCGACAACGCCCAGGCCATTGTCGCTGTAGGCGGCGATAATGCCCGCGATGTGAGTGCCGTGCCCGTAAAGGTCGCCGGCAACAGGGCTGTCGGTGAAGTTGACCTCCGCCACCACCTTACCGATAAGGTCCTCGTGGCCCTTATCGATACCGGTATCCAGCACGGCCACCAGTATCCCCGCGCCGCTGGTGGTAGTCCGCCACAGCTCCCCAATCTGGATATGGGTCAAAGCCCACTGCCTATCCAAGTAGGGGTCGTTAGGGACAAACGGCTCGACGGGAGCAATGACGGCGTTGCCCTCAAGCTCCACTTCGGCCACATCCACGCTGGCGGCGGCAGCGTTCTGGGCTGGCATCACCGGTATGGGGACGGCAGCATAGGCGGCCATAGCATTATCCGCCGATACCCTCACCATGACGGTGAGAAAGGCGATGATGACGATTCCAGGTATTATTATCCGCAGTATCTTCATTTATAACTATAGTCGCATAGTCTCAACTCCGCATGAATAGCTAGATAGTCGCAGAACAGAGGGTCATTTAGTAGGATGACCGTCGTCATAGCCCGTCTGGTACTTTTCCTGCCTGTTGACCAACGTGCGCGGTGGGCAAAGTGGGTTAAAGACAGGATAATTCTCTTGGGAACTGGCGCCTGGTTAGATTACTATTGACCTACATATAACTAACATAAAATATTGGAAGGTCTCCCGAAGACGGGCCTGTCAGGTATTAGACCAGGCTAGAGCAACACAAAGGCGTATATCTCCACCTTCAGATGAGAAGAGGCTTACCGAGGATATCGTTACTCTGGCGACCAAATATGGGCGGTATGGCTACCGCAGGATCACCGCCCTGTTAAATAACCAGATGGGATGGAGGGTCAATCATAAGAGGGTGGAAAGAATCTGGCGAAGGGAAGGATTGAAAGTGCCCAAGAAACAGCCCAAGAGTTGCTAGATGCACATTAAAGATTCGATAGAACAAAATGGCTTTGTGTTAATTTCTGAAGAGAAACAAATTCGAACCCGGTTGACAAAGTTCCCCGTCCTCGACCTTAAGGATGAATACCGAAACTGTCTATGACTCCCTCCAAGGCAGACCCGTACTCGTTGGAATAGGCTGCCTGCACCCAACCAGTTACCACAAAAAGCTGCTGGCCCTTTACTGCTACTATCGTCTCGCCCTTCAGCTTAACTTCATCCAGTGAGGAGTTCCATTCCAGTTGATACCAGGGCAGCTCCGCCGCCACCTTGATGCTGGATACCAACTCGAAGTTGGGGTCAGTCTGCTCAGTAGCTTCAAGGATCTCCTGCTGGACTTCATCTAAGACCAGCGCGTCTTCAATGGAAACTACCTCTACATTTAGCCAAGCCAGACGCAGACCTTCGGCACCGGTTGAGGTAAATATGTAGATAGTCCCTGCCTCCTCTTCATCGAGCACCAATTCCCACCCTTCGGGATAGGATATGGTGTAACCAGAAGCTGAATTATCGTACTCTGTGACCGAAGGAATATCTATTTGTGGTAAGGGAGTTTCCGGTGGAGTAGCCGAGACCTTATAGGAAGCAAGCTCATAGACAACCAGTATATCCCCGACCACCTCACGCCTAACTTCCCTCTTTATTTTGTCCGAGTACCAAGATGCCCCTACTACATTACCCGTCTCATCCAACTCTACGACTTTGAAACAGCGGAAATCACCGACAGCGGTAGTCACCTCCTCCTTGCCCTCCACGGTAAAAGTGCGGGATGACTGACTTTCCCCGTTAGCCACCACCAGCCCATTCCTGGAAGTAGAGTTTTCGCTCCAGCTAACAGTCCATTCATTTCCTATTACTAACGGCCAAGGGGAACCTGCGATTAGCCGATTAACAACTATTTCCTCAGAGACTAGGATGTTATCAACCGTTCCGGAGTGTTCTTCCTCAATCGGGTAAAGTGTTCCCTTATCGACAAAACTGCTACCTCGGTCAAAGGGGTCTAGAGGTGATTCCCAGGTAAAATCGATAACATAGACAACCTCGCCCTCCATGGTAGTCTCCCCGCGCACCTCATAACTGACTTCAGACTCCTCTCCACCCCTCCTAACTGTGTAAGTCCACAAGTCTCCCCCATACAGTGATGGCAGAATACCCTCCTCGGCAACGAAGATTCCCGTCAGCCCACCCAAGGCGACTCTGTATTCCCCTGAACTCATTGGGGTAACCGTAAAAGAAACACTCTGCACGCTTTCCGCTGACACCTCCAGATTCCTAGTTTCCTGCACATCTCCGTTAACTGTCAGCGTCGCCTGGTAGTCGCCAGTCCTCCCTCCGGTATTCTTGATATCAGCCGAGACAACCACAGGGTCTCCCACCAGCACCTTCCTGGGTTCAACCACAAGGTTGCTGACCTGGATTTCAGCCTTGGGCAGGGCTACCAAGACCCCGGACACAACCAGAAACAGCACCACCGAGAGGCCTATAACCAGTCCCAGAAAACCTTTCTTCTTTCGCCGTGTCATTTTTCGCCGTGTCATTTTCCCGCCTGCGGAGGAGTTGAGTATAGTCTACCAGCATTTACAGACAAAGGGCAAGCCTGGGCGAAAAACTTGATGCTTGGTAAAGTGAACTTAGGCTAAGATTGGTAAGGTGAAGTTAGTCTGAGAGACGTTGACAAGCAGTAACAGCTAAGTTAGTATGGTAGTCTATCGCACATTGGTGGAATGGGGAAGCTGTGAAGCGCTGCTTGTAGATTGGTTACTTGAGCAGCGTGGAGCTAATAGTAAAACCGACCCGAAGGGGTCGGTTTTTTTATTTG
>JALHSZ010000041.1 GCA_022865485.1 Dehalococcoidales bacterium
TGACCGGGCATACCTCCTGGCAGGCACCACAGGTGGTGCAGGCCCAGATCTCCTCCTCGGTTACCACATCACCGATCATAGTCTTGGCCCCGCTTTCCGAAGATGCCTCCGCCTTACCGGAAAGCAATCCAGGGCCCGCCTCCAGCAAATGCTCTTTCAAGTTCAGGACTACCTCTCGGGGCGAGAGGGACTTGCCACTAAGCTGGGCGGGACAATTGGCATGGCACCGACCGCACACGGCACAGGCATAAAGGTCAAGCAAGTCCTTCCAGCTAAAGTCCTGAATCTTCGATACGCCAAAGGTTGCTGTCTCTTCAAGGGGGATGGGCTTAAGCACCACTTTGGGTCCCAGTGGTTTGAAGAATATATTGACGGGGGAGGCAAGAATGTGCAGGTGCTTGGAGCGGGGAATATAGACCATAAAGCTGAGGATCACTATGTAGTGCAGCCACCACACCCCCTGGTAGACTGCCACCAGCGTGCCTTGGGCAAGGCCGGTTCCGCTAAGGAAACCGGCCAGAGCTGCCCCCAGGGGGGGCCAAGAGGCGTTAACCTGATGGGCAGCATAGCCAAAGCCGACGACGGAAACATTGAGCACCATAAGGGAAAAAACCAGAATCAAAATGATGGCGGCTTCACCAGTTGGCTTCAGTCTCTGCGGTCTTATGACATAACGCCTGATAGCTGCCAAGATTAGGGCCATGGTTACCAGCACCCCGGCAATATCCAGGATGGAAAAATAGACTATCTCAAAGGTGGTGCCCTCAATCGCCGGGGAAATGCCAAAGCCCCCAGCCAAGCCAATAAAGATGATGTAACTTATGAGGAACAGGCTGAAGCCCCAGAATAACAGGGCGTGCCCTATCCCGGCCAGGTCCTTTCGAGTGACGGTTTTCAGGTTGCACCACTGAGGGACAACCTCGACCAGCGTGGTCTTGATTCTCTGCCCTATTCTGTCGAAGCGGTTCTCCTGCTTACCCAGACGCATGAGGCGAAAGAGGAAATAAAGCCTCTGCGCAAATAAGCCGGCGGCGACAGCGAACAAGACCCAGAAAATGGCATAGCCCGATATGCCCCAATAGCTTGCGCTAACCGGCGACACGTTTACCTCCTATGGTGGGGCTAGAGTGGACGAAACAAAGAACTTTAGTTTGGCTTTTAGCCCTGCCACCTAAGCCCTCATTTTCTTTCTTTATCTTTCCTTACCCTCTCTGACTATAGTTCTTGCCTCCTCGGGGATAGGAGGAGGAGCTGGCTCAGCCAGAATCCTTTTTACCGCGCCAAAGCGAGGGGGACAACTTTGAGAGCAAATTCCACACCCTATGCATTTCTCTTGGTCGATGACATGGATCTGATTCTTGCCACCTATGATCGCCCCTACAGGGCATTTCTTAAGGCAAATCATGCAGGCCTGTCACTTATCTGGGTCAATATAGTATGAGATTAGCTTCCTACGGATATAACTTTCAGCTGCTTCAATATCTCGTTTTAACTGCTCCAGGTCTTTTCCTTCACCTATCCCAAGAGGCCCTAACTCCTTTAGCTGCTTGGTGAAGTTGGTAATAATTTCGGCAAAACGAATTCCTTCAGAAGCAGACACCCATTCAATCCGCAATCTTTCCGGGTTCAACCCTATCTGTTCCAGTAATTTTTTACACCGATTTGTCATCTTTTCTGCTTCGTAATTCCCTTCCGTGACATAATGGCATTCACCAAGCCAACAACCGCCGATGAACACTCCGTCGGCTCCTCTTGAGAAAGCCCGGAAAATGAATTTCGGGTCGACTCTGCCGGAGCACATCACCCTTATCACCCTTATATTAGGAGGGTATTGATATCGAGAAACTCCGGCCAAGTCCGCCCCGGCGTAGCAACACCAATTACATAAAAACCCTAAAATCTTTGGTTCAAAATCGTGTCTCACAACCATTTTTTAAGCTTGCTCCTAAAGAGTAACCCTACTTTGTTCATTAGTGGACTTCGACAAGGGCGGGAAACGCCGTGTCAATTTCGGCAAAGATCTGCTCATCAGTGTAGTGTTTCGAGGAAATAGCCCCTGTCGGACATTTTGTATTACAGTGACCGTCCCCTTTACAGAGGACGGGAATAACCCTAGCCTTTTTGCCTTGTGGTGTATCATAAAGCTCTATAGCACCGTATTTACAAACTGACTGACATTGCCCACACCCTACGCACTCACTCTCGTTTATCAAACAAATAGCACCAGAGGCTGTGACTGAATCCTTGGAAAGAATGGTTGCCGCCCGGCCGGCAGCTCCGTAAGCCTGGGTAATCGTTTCCGATATATGCTTGGGATAGTGAGCTAGCCCACATAGGAAGATGCCATCTGCAGCAAAATCAACAGGTCTTAATTTTACATGGGCTTCTAAGAAGAAACCATCCGGGTTCAAAGGTACCTTGAATAATTGGGATATTTCATTACTTGTTGCTGCCGGAATAATGGCGGCAGCTAAAGCGAGTAAATCGGCATCTATAGCAATCTTCTTGCCTAAAATAGGATCGGTCACGGTAACCTTTAGAATACGCTGACCACCCTCTTGGGCAGCTTCCACCTGGGGTTTATCATCCGGCTCATAGCGGATGAACTTCACCTCTCGGTGCGCTGCTTCTCGGTAATAATCCTCGGCAAACCCGTAAGTTCTCATATCTCGATAGAGAATGTAGATATCCATCTGGGGGTGTATCTCTTTTAGTTTCAAGGCGCATGTTATAGCATTACTACAACATACCCGGCTGCAGTAATTTCTATCTTTCTGTCGGCAACCGACACATTGGATCATCACCAGGCTCTGGGCGCCAGTCACCCTGGCTTCCCCTTTGGCGATTTGCTCCTCTAACTCCAGCAAGGTAAATACCCTGTCATCTTGCCCATAAAGGTATTCGGTGGGTTTATATTCTTCAGCACCAGTAGCGATGATGGTTATGCCATGGTGTATCTCCTTGACCCTTCCTTCAGACGTCACCTTAGTTACGAAATTACCCACATAACCGGAGGCCTCGGTGATGGTAGAATCAGTAGATACATGAATTGAGGGGTGTTGGTAAACTTTGCGTATAGTATCATTCAAATATGCTTGAACATCCAGCCCTTCCAGGGTGTAATGAATTCTTCTGGCTATTCCCCCCAAGTCTGTATCCTTTTCCACCAGGTAAACCTCAAATCCCTGGTTGGCTAAGCTCAGAGCACTGGTCATTCCGGCCACGCCGCCTCCGACTACTAACCCCCTTTTGTCGACCGGCAGCTGAAATTCCTGTAAAGGCTGTAAAAGGGCAGCCCGGGCTACCGACATCCGAACTATATCCTTTGCCTTTTGGGTGGCGGCTTCCTTTTCTCGAGAGTGGACCCAGGAGCAATGTTCCCTTATATTAGCGAATTCAAAGTAATATGGATTAATTCCCGCCTCGCGAAGCGTGTCCCGGAATAATGGCTCATGCGTCCTGGGGGTACAGGCGGCGACAACCACGCGATTGAGTCCCTTTTCTTTGATTGCGTCTGATATCTTCCGGGCAGCATCAGTAGAACACGTAAAGAGGTCTTCTTGAGCGTGGACAACATTGTCTAAGGTCAAAGCATATTCAACTACCGAAGGAACATCTACCACTCTTCCGATATTGGCTCCACAGTGACACACAAAGACCCCCACCCTTGGCTCCTCACCTGAGGCATCCCTTTCCGGTGGATATACCCTTTCTCTGGCCAGCTTCCCTCGCCGATAGGCAAGGAGTTGACTGCAAAGGGCGTCAGCCCCGCTGGCGGCCACAACCGACTCGGGGATGTCTATAGGACCCCGGAAGGCTCCGCTGACAAAAATTCCCGGGCGGGAGGTCTCAATAGGATTAACCGGATTGGTTTTACAGAATCCGTAAGAATCGAGTTCGATGCCGAACTTATCAGCCAAGTCCTCCACACCAGCAGGAGGGTTCAACCCAACGGATAATACCACAAGGTCGAATTCCTCTTCCTTTACTCCGTCATCGGTAGTAGAGTATTTTATGGTTACATTCTTGCTTTCCGGCAGCTCTTTCCCTATTGATACGTAGCTTCTTATAAATCGAACCCCGGGAAGGTTCTCTGTTCTTTGATAAAATCGCTCGAAATCCTTGCCAAATGACCGAATGTCGTTATGGAATATAGTAGCCTTAATCTCGCTGTCATGGTCTTTTGCCAAAATCACCTGCTTCTGGGTATAGGTGCAGCATACGGCTGAACAGTAGCTGTTACCGCCCGGTATAACCTGTCGGGAACCGACGCAATGAATCCAGGCCATGTTCTTGGGGTGCTTCCCGTCATAAGGGCGCCTTATCTCACCTTCGTAAGGCCCGGTGGAACATAATATTCGTTCAAAGTCAAGACTGGTTATCACGTTCTCCATCTTTCCGTAGCCATAGTCGCCCCTCAGCTTCGGGTCAAATACCTCATAGCCCGGAGACAGAATTATCGCCCCTACTTCTATTTCTACCTTTTCCGCCTTTTGATGAAGATCTATGGCTTTATTCTTACAGACTCCTACGCAAATGTTACATTTCTCGTCTTGGAGGTAAAGGCAGGTATCAGGGTCTATATAGGTGACAAGCGGAACTGCTTGAGAGAAGTATATGTGGGTGCATTTATTCAATGATAAGTTTTGATTATATTTATCGGGGATCTTGACCGGGCAGTACTCGGTACAGGTAGTACAACCCCGGCATTCATCTTCTATAATGTATCGGGGCTTCTTAATCAGGGTTACCTTGAAGTTTCCGGCTTCCCCTTCTACCCTGTCAACTTCGGTATAGGTCAGGATTTCTATATTGGGATGTCGGTTGCATTCAATAAACTTGGGAGATTCGATGCACATAGAGCAGTCATTGGTGGGGAAGGTCTTATCAAGCTGGGCCATCTTGCCGCCAATAGTCGGTGAGCTTTCAACCAGGTAAACCCTAAATCCCGACTCAGCCAGGTCGAGGGAGGCTTGAATACCGCTAATCCCTCCACCGACAACCATGACATCTCCGATATTTCTTTCCGCGGGACTATTAACAATCTGCCCTTCAACTGGTTCTTTTTCCACTTTTCTCCGTCCTTATCAGGAATCTTCGCTTCTCTAAATCACCTCTTGGATAATTTCCGTGATGTCTTTAATCTCTATGACTTCACTATCCTCCAGGGTTAACCTGCTATCCTCAAAATTGATGATGCAATATGGGCAGGAAGTAACCAGCACCTCAGCCCCAACCTCAATACCTTGTTCTAATCTGAGGTCGGAGAATCTTTCACCCTTTGGAGTGTCCATCCAAATTCTTCCCCCACCTCCACCACAACAAAGGGCATTTTCTCTGGAATCAGCCATCTCAATCAGTTCTAAACCGGGTACCTTCTTTAAGACCTCTCGGGGTTCGTCATATATGCCATTATGTCGACCCAGGTAACATGGGTCATGATAAGTAACTTTCTTCCCATACTCCTTGCTGAGCTTAAGCCTTCCCTCATTAATAAGCTCAAATAAATATTGGGAGACATGAACCACCTCAAAGTTGGCCTTAAATTCGGGATACTCGTTTTTGAAGGTGTGGTAGCAATGAGGGGAAGAAACAAGGATTTTCTTCACCCCGTTTTCGATAAAAGTTTTGATGTTTTCCCTGGCTAAGCGTTTGAATAATTGCTCATTGCCCGCCTTGCGTACACTCTCACCACAGCAATTCTCTTTGGGGCCTAGAATCCCGAAGTCCACCCCAAGCTTGGTAAGGATTTCGCTTGTTGCCTGGGCTACCTTTTGAACTCGTGGATCATAGGCTGGGGTGCAGCATGAGAAATATAGTAACTCAGTGTCCTCGCTGAACTCCTTTACCCCCAGGCCTTTAGCCCAATTTGCCCGGTTCTCCGGTTCTTGTTGCCAGGGATTACCTACACTGGCAATGCTTGTCATTACACCCCGAAGGTTAGGGATGCTAGCCGGAACTACACCGTCTGGCACTAGCAGCCTGCGCATAGCCCTCATGATATCAATAATCCCCACCCCACGCGGGCAGCGCTCCACACAGGCGCCACAGGTGGCACATAGCCACAAGTCTTCCGATCCGAAATCAGCCACACCTAGCTGTGCCTGATGGATAATGCTGCGAACAAAAAACTTTCTCACCCGATTCCACGGACAAACAGTCTCACATAATCCGCATTGATAGCATAATTTGAAGGCTTCTCCACCAGTCTCTTTTATGCCATCTATTACGTCTTTGAAGGGGGCTAGGGCTAAAGTCTCCATTATCTTTTTTAATCCTCTGCTTTCGCCTTAATGTTTTATTCCTTGGCTAATCGGGCAACGGTATCCATTACCTTCTTCGCTCCATGTTTTTTTATTAATGATTCTAATCCTACCTCCATCTCCTCCAGCTTCTCTTCTTCTTCCCCTTCCTCTTCCCTTTCTTCGTAAGTCAGGGCATCAGATAAGCACCACTGAACACATAACGGCTCTGGTAGTGGCGGTTCTTCTTCACACATATCACATTTTAGAGGGAGATCGGAATCAGGGTCTTTGAAAAGGTTCCGGGATGGGCAGGAAGCCCGGCAGAAGCTACACTCGTCATATACCTTTCCGTCAATCGTATAAATGTCCCTGCCATTACATTCGGCTTCGGTATACTCACCGGCCAATACCGGAACATAGATATCTTTTAGCGGATCCCAAAGCACCCGAATCCGAGACCTCTCCGGATTAGTGCTGCTATATTTGGGCGCAGCGTGAAAGGCGGAGCAGATTGCCTCACACGCCCGGCAGCCATTGCATTTATCGACATCGATCTTGATTACCTTGACTTTTTTCATTCTTTACTACCCTGATTTTTTTCATTCTTTATTACCTTGACTTTTTCCTTTTTATAAACCCCTCTTTGTTCTAGGTCTTGGCTAACGTAATCCAAACCTAGTTCGTCTAAAGTCTCTTTGGTCGGAATACCTTCATTATTCCATCCCTTAAATTTGTAATAATCGTCAAGCAGTTTAGCTTCCATCTCAGGGAATCTCTTCCTCCAATGGTCCTCGGGAGGACGCTCGTCCTTTCTCCTCATGCCCCTTCTTACATTAATGGCTCTGATTAAAGTTCGGTTCCTTCTGGCTATTTGCCATAGTTTGGCTTCATCGATATCCATCCCGGTCGCAAATGAGATTAAACTCGGTAAATTGTGTATATGATAGGGAGGCTTAATGGGAAATGATGACAAACCAGCGCATATCCCGGTGGCGTCGTCAATGTAATGCATAGTCTCCTGCCATTCAACAAGTTCACAGGCGGCTTCACTAGTCGGGTAATATGGAAGTGTGCGCGGCTCCCAGTTCAAGATAAATTCCTTAAACTCTTCCTTAGGAACCTGGACCCAATCCTTGACAAACTCCTCTCTCTCCTCTTTAGTAGCAAAAGGCGCCTGGGGTATCTGCCCTTCAATCTGGGTAATGTTGATTTTCTCACCTGTGGACCACATGAGATAATAAATAGGGTTCAGCACCCCCAGTTTGATAGGAATCTGCTCGTGTTTCTTAATAGTATTATGGTCGTAGGCCTCAGCTCCCTAGCCAATCTTTTGGGCTGCCCAATAAACACCATTGGCCAAAACATCTCCAATCCCTTCTCGCCGAACGATTTTTTCAAGCAACCAGAAGAATCTCTCCTCGTTATCGGACGGAAATCCGGGCAGGTCCTGATCAGTCAAAATGCCAGCTTCATAAAGCTCAATGGCGAAGGCCATAACCTGCGGGGTTGTGTATCCGTCCACTCCATACTCCTGAGCCAGACCAGCGATTCTAAAACCAAAATCCAGGTCCGACATGGCCGCCATGGTATAAGTAAGTTTCGAGTAGCATTTCATCATGTATCTTTGCAGTTTGGGGTGGGTAATTATTCCCCCGCATTTCATCGGACAGTTATAGCAACTTATTAGCCGCTCCACCGCTTTGTCCTGAATCTCCTTCCACTGCCCTTCGATTTCCTTGTTCCAAAAATCCTTTCTCCGGTGACGCGCATTTCCCCAGGCGAAACTGGCCGTGTGCCACTCCTCATCATGTAGTGTCATCTCCTGGGGTGAGCCAAGCCCGGCTAAGATGGGCGGTACCCCCTTAATCGGATTATCGGCTCGGTTTTGTATGTATTTTAGAACTCCGTTGCAAAGCTCCATAAATTCAGCCGGTCGGGCGACAAGGATGTCCTTTGTTCCACGAACAGCTATCGCCTTTAACCCTTTGTCTCCCATAACGGCGCCTATTCCGCCCCGGCTGGCACTGGACCTGCCCTGCTCGATGGAGGCAAAATAGACCCTATTTTCACCGGCCAGGCCAATAGTAGCTACCTGGGCTTTCGGCTCCTTCAACTCCTGTTTAATAAGTTCTTCAGTTTCAAGACAGCCTTTACCTTTCAAATGAGAGGCATCACGTATTTCTACTTTGTCATTGTGTATCCACAAATAAACCAGCTTGGGGGACTTGCCACGAATGATTATTTTGTCATAGCCGGCAAATTTCAGTTCTGGTGCCCAAAATCCTCCCATTATTGAATATGCCATTAGCAAAGTCTGAGGAGAAAAGGTAGAAACAATGGTACGATTGGCGCCAGGAGCAGGTGTGCCAGCTAAAAGACCGGCGCTAAATATTAGTAGATTATCGGGAGAAAAGGGGTCGACTTCAGGGGGAACCCTATCCCATAATATCTTGGCGTTAGTACCTAGACCCCCCAGGTGAAGTTCAGTTAATCTTGAGTCAGTTCCTTCTTTCTCGATGCTTCCTCGGGATAGGTCAATTTCTAAATTAACCCCTGTCTCTGCGTACCTCATCTTTTACCCCCTAGCTTAGTTAGCCTCTAAACAACCCCTCCGATTAAGTGTTTAGCCCTCCTTGCGCCTCGGTAGTTCTCGGACACCGAGTCGAAGTATTCATTGGCTTTCTCGGTGAGCAAGTCGTGGTATTCATCAAATAGAGCCGCTGCCTGAGGCCGTAGCCAGTTCTCGGGGAGCAGTTCCAACGGCAGGTCCGGGTCAAAGAAGGGCAACTTGCGGTATTCATGGATAAGGTTGAAACGGGCTACAAAACACTCGCTGGGTTCAATAGTTTCACCGGCCTGTAATCGTTTCAGGTGCCCTTCCAGCTTCGGGCGATAGTCAGTCAGGAAATCAGCATACTTTTGGTGTATCTTGCCCAGGTCCCAACAGCGGGAGACGATCTTTTTTGGGTCAATACTGCCCTGATGTTGGGCACTGAAGATATGAACATATTCCTCAATATTGAGTTTCTGCAACAGGTTTTTCACCTCTCTGGTCAGGTCATAGGGTGAAATCCAGGTGGCCTCGCCTAGAGCCCCGTAGCCCATCCAGCCCAACTCGAGGCGCAACCTGTCCCTTGCCTGCCGCATGCGTTCCGGTATGGAGTAGGCAATAATATTCCAGTTGCCGTCCCAGTGGGAATTCTTGCGCTGGAAAATGCGCTGTGCTCCCTCGGTCAGCAAGCTATGCCCCTCACTGGTCAGCGAGTAGTAGCTTTTACGGTTGGTATGCTTTGCCTTCAGGAGACCAGAACGGCACATCCTTGAAACCGCTGACCTGATAGCCTGTTCCGACAGACCAAAATTGCTCAGCAGTCTGACCAGACTACCAATCCCGATTTCGCCACCCCTATGCAGGACGTAATCACCGTAAAGGGTCAGCATGGCGGCTCTAGGTCGAAACATAGTATGTCTCATTTTCAGTATTGCGTTAATTTAACGCTATACCAATATTATCTCATTTTTCCACTGCTTAGTCAATAGCTGCTGCCTAGTCAACCGCCCCGAAAGCTTTAAACCGAAGCTAGCCAGCCAGCCTTAAAGCCGTTATACTTAGAGAAAGCGGGAGGCCTCATAAATAAAATGTCAAAAGATAGAAGCTTGGAGTGGGTTGAATATACCAAGGTGAATGCCGAAGTTACCAGGGCTAAGGAAAGAGTAGTAACGGAACTTGGTTTATCAATTATCATAAACGGAAGGCATTTTGCCACAGCGATGATAACGCCTATGATGGAGAAGGAGTTTATCATCGGGCATCTATTCGGGCAGGGAATTATAGAAAATATCGCCGACATAGAATCGATAACACTAAAAGAGAATATAGCTGAACTAACTTTGCTCAGGAAAGAAGATAAAGCACAATGTTCTCCGGAAATACATTCTGATTTCAAGGTTAGTAGAGAAGATATATTCGATGGGGTCAACGCGATCCTGAAATCTAAAATATATGCCGAAACCGAAGCCATACATTCAGCTGGACTGTTTAAACGAGGGGCAGAACCAATTTGCATAGCCGAAGACATTGGAAGGCACAATGCACTAGACAAAGTTATAGGCTATGCATTGATTAATAAGATTGATTTTAGCAATGCATTTGCGGCCTCAACCGGAAGGCTGGCCTCTGACATGGTGTCAAAGATTTGCCGAGCCAATATTCCAATTGTGGCGACAAAGACGGCAGTAACAAAATTGGGAATCGAAATTGGCGAAAGGTGCGGATTGACAATTATAGGATTTGTAAGGGATATAGGGACGAAGGTCACTACAGATACGGAGGTAAGAATTGCCACTAAGAGGGGAATGAAAATTTACACGAATCCCCAGAGAATACTTTATTGATACAACCGAGCAGCGCAAAGACGATTTTAGGATGGCAGTCGAGAAGTCCATAGGTCAATATATTAGTTCAGCAGGTTCTCATGTTACTCCGTGGGGCAAAGCCAAAGGTTATCAGCGAGGCGCTAAGCCATGCGCGGTAGCCTTTACTATGTATAGCTGTTCTCATATAATATCTGGTATGCAGGAAGACATGATGGCGTTAGTCGACGAGGTGTTGCCATCAGGGGCGCCTCGAACGTCAAAGGAACTTCAAGACAGGGAAGTTCACGATTGCACGCCAGCGTAGCTCAGAGGTAGAGCGGCGGTTTCGTAAACCGCGGGTCGTCAGTTCAAATCTGACCGCTGGCTCTTGAGAAGGGGAGTTTTGTTGATTAGGGCCGTCTTTTTCGACTTCTACAACACGCTGGTCGACTATGACCCGCCGCGGGAGGAGACTCAATCCAGATTGCTCGGCGAGATGGGTATTAAAATCAGCCCCAAAGCTCTGCTACGTCCCATAATGGTCGCCGACGACTTTCTCTCCCGGGAGCACTCCCGTCACTCTATGGGCAAGCGCTCTAAAGAGGAGATAGCGGCTCTCTACGGGCAGTACCACGGGGTGATTATCAAGGAGGCGGGAGTGGAGGCTTCCCCGGAGCTTATCGCCACTATCTTGAGGAAATGGCTGGGCATCGACTTGAAAATGGCGCTCTACGACGACGTGGCGCCCGCTCTGGACGGACTCAAGAAGCAGGGGCTGACCCTGGGGCTGATTTCCAACGTCGACCGCGACATAAGCGCTGTCTATGAGGAGCTGGGGCTGGGCAACTGGCTCAGTGTTACAATTACCTCTCAGGATACAGGCTTTAACAAGCCCCACCCCGAGATATTCCAGGCGGCGCTGAAAGAGGCGGGGGTAAAGCCCGCCGAAGCCATCTACGTTGGCGACCAGTACCAAATAGATGTCGTCGGGGCCAACGGGGTGGGGATGCGGGGTATTTTAATCGACCGCCATGACTTCTTCGGGGATATTACCGATTCCATCCGAATCCGCAGCCTGGCCGAAGTGGCTCAACACCTGGACTAGACATTAAAGAGGAAGGTTATGACGTCGCCGTCCTGGACGGTGTAGCCCTTGCCCTCCAGCCGCAGAAGCCCTTTCCTGTGAGCCTCAGCCATAGTGCCGCATTTCAGCAGGTCGTCGTAGCTGATGACCTCGGCGCGGATGAAGCCCCTTTCCATGTCAGAGTGAATCTTACCCGCGGCCTTAAGCGCCGTGGTGCCCCTGGGGATGGACCAGGCTTTCATCTCTTCGGAGACGGTGGTGAAAAATGATATTAAGCCCAGCAGCTCATAAGATAACTTTATGATGCTCTCGAGCCCAGATTCGGGGAGACAGTACTCGGCGCGGAAAGCCTTAGCGGCTTCATCGTCCAGCTGCGTGAGCTCCATCTCCAGCTCGCCGCAGAGGGTGATGACCTTAGAACCCGCCCGCGCGTAACGGGAGTTAAGCTCCTCTTCCATAGCTGCCGCCTGGGCTATCTGCTCTTCGCCGATATTGACCACAATCAGGCGGGGCTTGGCGGTAAGGAACTGGTAGTTGGCGGTGAGCCTGGCTTCGTCGGCGCTGACCCCCATTTCCCGGACGGGCAACTCTTTTTCCAGGCCTACCTTTAGTCTGGCCAGCAGCTGTTGCTCCGGCAGCAGGCACTGGCGTTCGGCGGGCTTAGCCGCTTTCAACGATTCCTCAATCTTCTCCAGCCGTCGGCTGATGATGCCCAGGTCGTGGAGGGTAAGCTCCAGGTTGGCGGTGGCGATGTCCCTCTCTACATCCAGGCTGCCTTCGATGTGGGGGACGGTTTCATCGATAAAGGCGCGGATGACGTTGATGAGGGCATCGGCGTTGCTGAGCTGGTTCAGGATTTGCCCCCCCACCCCTTTGCCTCCGCCCAGCTCCTTGACCGAGGCGCCGATATCAATATAGCTTACCTCGGCGGGGATAACCTTCTTGGGGTGGAGCATATCGGCCAGGACCTGCAGGCGCGGTTCGGGCACTTTGGCTATGCCGATATGCGGGGCGAGACTCCTGGTATCGGTTTTGCCCCCGGTGAGGGCGTTGAAGACGGTGGTCTTGCCGCTCTGCGCCAGCCCGACGATGCCGATTTCAATGGTCATCGGTCTAACCCGCTACTTTCTTGAGTTAAGATTAGGCTTTATTTTGATTGGGTCGACCTGATTATTTTCTGGGCTTGCTTAAGGGCGAGTTCTCTTTCCCTGACGGTGAGCTGGTCGTTGGCGGCCAGGTCGAGCAGGGCGAGCAGGGCTTCCTGCGAGTTGGTGTTGCCCATCTGCTCGATGGCTTTAGTCCTCAAATCAGCGTTGAATCCCAAGTCGGTGGCGATAGCTGATAGCTTCTTAAGTTCCTCGGGGCGTTCGTTCATGGCACTCTCCTCTCGACTCCGGAAAACATCCGGGGGGGATTTTATTAAGTTTTAGCTATTTTACTCCATAGCAGTGGCATTATTCAATAGAGATTTTGGCGCTTGCCTGTGATAAAATGGTAAGACCGATAGATTTTGGGGGAGCCTTGCTCTATATACTGCACGGCGAAGACGATTTTTCCCTGACCCAGTACCTCGGCGAGATAAAGCGGGGGCTGGGCGACTCGTCCATGCTGGCGACCAATACCTCCACCTTCGACGGGCAGAAGCTGAGCCCGGGCGAGCTGAAGGGCGTCAGCGATACCGTTCCCTTTCTGGCCGAAAAGCGCCTGGTTATTATCGAGGGGCTTCTGGGGCGCTTCGAAGCCAGGGGCAGCCCCCGGCAGAAGAAGACGGCTAATCGGGGCGGGGGGGAGGACGCCAGGTCTTTTGCCGAAGCCATGAGCAACATACCCGAGAGCACGGTCATAGTGCTGACGGATGGCAAGATAAAGAATACCAACTCCCTGTTCAAGCTGCTTTCGTCACAGGCGGAGGTGAGGTCTTTCCCCTTGCTCAGGGAGGTGAAGCTGCAGCAGTGGATAGAGAAAGAGATATCGGCGCAGGGTGCCGCCATATCCCCGCAGGCGGCGGACTTGCTGGCCCGGCTGGTGGGGGGCAACCTCTGGATTATGTCCGGAGAAATAACCAAGCTCTCCTTGTTCACCGGGGGGCGGCGCATCGAGGCGGAGGATATCAATAAGGTGGTGAGCTCGGCGCAGGAGGCTAACGTCTTCGCCATGGTCGACGCCATCCTCGACTTCAAGGCCGGGGTCGCCGAGCGGTTACTGGAGCAGTTATTAGACAGGGGGGCTTCTCCAGCCTACCTGCTGACCATGCTTTCGCGGCAGGTCAGGCTCGTCGTCCAGGCCAAGGAGTTGAGACGGCAGCGCAAGTCCGATATTGAGATTCAGAGCAAGCTGGGGCTGGCGCCCTTTCCTTTGCGCAAGACGCTGGAGCAGGCACAGCGCTACCCCCTGGAACGGCTGAAGCAGCTCTATAACAAGCTCCTGCAGACCGACCTCTACATCAAGAGGGGGAAGTTCGAGGGGGGGCTGGCGCTCAACCTGCTTGTCGCCGAGCTTTGCGCCCAGCAGCGCTAACTCGTTGACAGCCAGAGCCCGTTAAACTAAAATCGTAAGCAATGATGACCAGTGATGAAGTCCGCAAAGCGTTCTTAAGCTTCTTTGAGGAAAAAGAGCATAAAATTATCCCCAGCTCTTCCTTGATACCCAAGGGCGACCCCACCCTGCTTTTGACCACGGCGGGCATGGTGCAGTTCAAGCCCTACTTCCTGGGGGAGGCAAAGCCACCCCATCCCCGCCTGGCCTCATGCCAGAAGTGCTTCCGCACCACCGATATCGAATCGGTGGGCGATTCCACCCACCTCACCTTTTTCGAGATGCTGGGCAACTTCAGCGTCGGCGATTACTTCAAACGGGAGGCGATTGCCTGGGCCTGGGAGTTCGTCACCCAGCGCTTAAAGCTGCCCGCGGAACGGCTCTGGGTAACCATTTTCCTCGACGACGACGAGTCCTTCGGCTACTGGCGGGGGATTGGCGTGCCCGAATCTAAGATAATAAGGTGCGGCGAGGAGCATAACTTCTGGGGGCCGGCTGGCGATTCGGGACCCTGCGGGCCCTGCAGCGAAATCCACTACGACTTCGGTGAAGATGTCGGCTGCGGTAAGCCTTCCTGCCGCCCCAACTGCGCCTGCGGGCGCTTTTCCGAAATCTGGAACCTGGTCTTCACCCAGTATAACCAGGATAAAAAGGGTAAGCGTGCTCCCTTGCCCAAGCCTAATATCGACACGGGAATGGGGCTGGAGAGGACGGCGGCGGCTGTCCAGAATAAGCCCTCGGTCTACCAGACCGACCTCTTCGTTCCCTTGATAAGGCGTATCGCCGAGCTTTCGGGAAAGAAATACGGCTCTAATGATAAAGACGATAACGCTATAAGGGTGGTTGCCGAGCACGGGCGGGGGATAGCCTTTCTTATCGCCGACGGGGTCATTCCCAGTAACGAGGGGCGGGGCTACGTGCTGCGGCGGCTTTTGCGCCGCACTTCGCTTTTCGGGCGCAGGCTGGGGCTGGACAAGCCCTTTATCGACAAAATGACCGAAGCCACTATAAAGCTGATGGAGCATATTTACCCCGAACTAAAGCAAAGGCGGGAGTTTATCCAGCAGGTGGTCGAGAACGAGGAGGCCCGCTTCGGCGAGACATTGAGCACCGGGCTGGAGCTTTTGGATGGGATTATGGAAAAGGCCGGCGGCAAGAAAAGGATATCGGGAACAGACGCTTTTAAGCTCTACGATACCTATGGCTTCCCGGTAGAATTGACTGCTGAGATTGCCGCTGACAACGGCTTTTCCATTGACTTAAAGGGCTTTGAGCAGGAAATGGAGAAGCAGAGGGAAAGGGCGCGTGAAGCCAGGGTAGTGACTGGAAAAGTAACCTTGCGTGGTGAAGGGGAACTGAGAGCCAGAGCAACGGTACTTAAAAACTCATTTGTTGGCTATGATAGTCTGAATTGCAAATCTACCATTGTTGACCTCTCCGCCGACAATAAGTCGGTAAAGGCGATAAAAGAGGGTCAGGAGGCAAACCTTATACTGGAGTCCACTCCTTTTTACGGGGAGATGGGGGGTCAGGTGGGCGATACTGGCGAAATACGCGGTAAATCTGGTCGCTTTCTTGTTACCAATACCGTTCATGTCGCGCCCGATGTTATCGTTCACCAGGGGAAGGTGGTTGAGGGCAGCCTGAATGTCGGGGATGAGGTCGAGGCAATAGTTGATGTAGAAAGGCGGGGGGATATCGCCCGCAATCATACCGCCACCCACCTTTTACAGTTCGCTCTGCGCCAGGTGCTGGGGGAGTACGTCCAGCAGCGCGGCTCGCTGGTGGCCTCCGACCATCTCCGTTTTGACTTTTCGCACCTCAAGGCATTGACAGATAAGCAGATTGCCGAGGTCAACGGCATCGTCAACGAGAGAGTACGTCAAAATCTCAAAGTCTATGACGAAGAGCTTGCCTATAAAGAAGCTATAGAGGTGGGCGCCATCGCCCTGTTCGATGAGAAATACGGGGATGTGGTCAGGGTGTTGAAAATCGGCGAGCCGTTTATCAGCGCCGAGCTTTGCGGCGGCACCCACGTTAATGCTACCGGCGAAATCGGCTATTTCCATATTATCAGCGAGAGCAGCATCGGGTCGGGGCTGAGGCGCATCGAGGCGGTTACGGGGAGGGGGGCTGAAGAGTATGTCAGCCAGCGTTTAACCGACCTGCAGAAAGCGGCGGAGTCTTCAGATGCCGAACTGGACAAAGAGCGCAAAAGAACGCTGGCTCTGGAAATGGAACTGGCCAGGAAGACCGCCGAGTCCCTGCTGGCTCAAGCCGAGGTGGTCAAGGGGGTAAACGTGCTGGCGGCCAAGATTCCCTCCGCCCGTATGGAGATTCTGCGGGAGATGAGCGACATCATCCGGGACAAGCTCAAGAGCGCTATCGTCGTGCTGGGCACTATTCATCAGGATAAGCCCGCTTTCCTGGCTGCGGTAACCCCTGATTTGGTGGCCAAGGGCTACGACGCGGGTAAGATAGTGAAGCAGGTGGCGGAGGTGGCGGGGGGCAGCGGGGGGGGCAAGCCTGGATTGGCCCAGGCGGGCGGTAAAGACAAGAAAAAGCTGGACGAAGCCCTCAAGCTGGTGAAGAGCCTGGTATAATGCGCAGTCTGGGACTGGATATCGGGGACAGAAGGATTGGGGTGGCTCTCAGCGACCCCGAAGGCATACTGGCCAGCACTTTTTCCGTTATCGAACGCAAGGACGATAGTCTGGCGATAAAGGCTGTTATCGATATCATTAACCAGAAAAAAGTGGGGCAAATTGTCGTCGGGCTGCCCCGCTCGCTGGACGGCAGCCTGGGCTGGCAGGTGGAGAAGGTCAAGAAGTTCGTCCGTCGTCTCTGCCGGTACACCAAAGTCCCGGTGGACTATCGGGACGAGCGCCTGACCACGGTTATGGCGCAACGACTGAGGCGGGCATCGGGCGGTAAGAAGGGGAGGGGGAAGGGTGGGGACGACGCTCAAGCCGCCGCCCTTATCCTGCAGAGCTATCTCGACGAGACGCACCAGCCAGAGTTGACATAAATGGACTTTAATCTAAACGAACAGCAGAGGATGTTGCAGAGGGCGGCTAAAGACTTCGCCGTCCGCTCAATCAAGCCGCGAGCCGCCGAAATCGACGCCAGCGGGCAGTTTCCCTTTAAGCTGGCTAAAGAAATAGGCAAGCGGGGATACCAGGGGCTGCCTTATCCCACCGAATACGGGGGGAGCGGGGCGGGTTATTTGAGCTACGCGCTGGCGCTGGAGCAGCTCTGCCAGGCGTCGATGACCGTCGGCGCTATCATGGCCATAAATACCGTGCCTGAAGAAGCGCTCTTCCGCTTCGGTAATGAGGAGCAGAAAAAGAGGCTTTTGTCTCCTCTGGCTCGGGGCGAAAAGCTGGGGGGCATCGCCTTCACCGAGGCGGAAACAGGCTCCGACCCCAAGGCAATCACCACTGCCTCTAAAAAAAGCGGCGACGGCTATATTATCAACGGGCAGAAGCAGTTCGTCGCCCTGGCTCCCGCTGCCAACCTGGCGCTGGTCTTCGCCAGGGGTGAGGGCAAGAGATTGAACGCCTTTATCGTAGATACATCTTCTCAGGGTTATAACCTACGCGAGCCCTGCCAGACGATGGGGCTTAAAGGTCTGGGAACCTCGGTGGTCTATCTCGACGATGTCCGCGTGCCTAAAGAGAATCTTCTCGGCGAAGAGGGGCAGGGCTTCGACATACTACGCGAGGCGATAAGTTTGGGGCGGCTGGGGGCGGCGGTTGAAGGCGTCGCCGTTGCCCAGGCGGCGCTGGACGTAGCCATAGACTATGCTAAACAGCGAAAGGCAATGGGCAGGGCGATGGCCAAGTTGCCTACGATTCAGTGGCACCTGGCCGAGATGGTCAGCCGCGTGGAGGCGGCCAGGCTGCTGGTATACAGGACTGCCTTCGCCCGCGACCAGGGGCAGGATATAAAGTACGAATCGTCGCTGGCTAAACTGTTCGCTTCACGGATTGCCGTCGAGGTTACCGGTATGGCGATGCAGGTCGGCGGCTCCTACGGCACCATGACCACCATGCCCCTGGAACGGCTCTACCGCGACGCCAAGATGACCGAGATATACGTCGGCATCTCGGAGATACAGCGCAATATCATCGCCGAGCGTTTGATAGAGTAGTGCACAGCTTTCGTTTAATAGAGACCTGTCCCCAGACAAAAGCCCGCGCCGGCGAACTGCTCACGCCGCACGGAAAAGTGCCCACGCCTGTCTTTCTGCCCGTGGGCAGCCAGGGCGCGGTCAAGACGCTGACCCCGGATGAGGTCAAAGACATTGGCTACAAGATGCTTCTGGCTAACACCTACCACCTCTACCTGAGGCCGGGGATAGATGTCATCGAGAGGGCAGGTGGTTTACATAACTTTATGGGTTGGGAGGGGGCGATTCTCACCGACAGCGGCGGCTACCAGGTTTTCAGCCTGTCGCCGCTGCGCAGGGTAAGCGACGACGGCGTAACCTTTCGTTCCCATATCGACGGCAGCAAGCACCATATCACCCCGGAGCTGGCCATTCAATATCAAGAAAGCCTGGGCGCCGATATTATCATGGTCCTGGACGAGTGCCCGGCGCACGACGACAGCCCGGCGAAGGTAAAGAGAGCCACGGAAAGGACGCAGCGGTGGGCGGAGAGGTGCCTTAAAGCTCAAAAGCGCCCCGACCAGGCGCTCTACGCTATCGTGCAGGGGGGCATGTTCGCCGAACTCAGGCAAGAGTCGGCGCAATACCTGGCGGCATTAGACTTCCCCGGCTATGCCATCGGCGGCTTGAGTATCGGCGAGCCCAAGCAGCTCACTCTAGCCATGATTGAAGAGACGGTAGCCTGCCTCCCCGAAGGCAAGCCGCGCTACCTGATGGGGGTCGGCTCTCCGGAGGATATTGTCGAAGCCGTCGCCAGGGGGGTGGATATCTTCGACAGCGCCCTGCCCACGCGCGTCGCCCGCAACGGCGCCCTCTTTAGCTGGGAGGGGAGGAAGAACATCAGCAATGCTGCCTATAAAGAGATGGAGCAGCCCATCGTCGCCGGCTGCGGCTGCTACACCTGCCGCCACTTTTCCGCCGCCTATCTCCACCACCTCTTCAGCTGTGGCGAGCTTTTAGCCTACCGGTTAGCTACCATTCATAACCTGAGTTTTGTCGCCGAACTGGTGGCTAAAATAAGAGGTGCCATCCTGGATGGCACCTTCCTGTCGTTTAAAGAGCAATTCTTAACTGGTTATCAGCCCGCTGACGAGCCAACACGGCTCGCTCAGAAGCAGAAGTGGCTTAAACGGCGCAACCTGAGTCAGTAGTTATAGCCTCACCTATACCCCTTCAGCCACCGGGTCAACCCTCACCCCCTTGGAGATAGCCCAGACGATGCCGGCTTCAATATCCTTCTCCGTGCCCTCGAGTTCCAGCTCTATCCAGCCTTTGCTCTCGGTGGCGTCGGCGCGGTGGATATTGGTGGTCAGCTTGAACTGCTGGCCAAGGGTATAGATAATCGGCTCCGAGCTTATCTCCGGGCGATAGGTAAGCATTACCCGCCGTTTAGCCATTTTTACCCCCTTCTATCAGTAGTCCTTTAAGTCTGGCTCTATTTTCTGTCGCCCTTCTTTAGTCGCAGGCACTGCCACAGGTGCAAACTATAATGCTTATCGTGTCGGTGGCTTCACCACCCCGGCCGTCGGTCACGGTGAGGGTGATAATGAAGGTCCCGTACTCACTAGGGGCTACCCAGGTGACTTCGCCGCCTTCGCCGGAGATGTTGCCGCGCTCCGCCGACCAGCTATAGGTCAGCTCGTCTTCATCCGGGTCAGTAGCGTCACAGAAAAGTGTGCCGGTTCCAGCCTGTTTCACCCTCGGGCAATCCGTGGTCAGACTATTGATAACCGGGGGGTTGTTGGGTTCGACCACGGGGATATCGAGCTGGCTGATGGCAATATCATCGCCGTCGCTTATTTCAACGGTCACGGTGTAAGTCCCCAGTTCGTCGGGCGCCGTCCAGCTGACGGTAGCCCCCGACCCGGAGATAGTACCACCGTCCGCCGACCAGGTGTAGCTCAATTCGTCCTCATCGGGGTCCAGGGCGGCGCACTGCAGCTGGGCAGTTGCTCCCGGATTTATCTCGCCTTCGGTGACCAGAGCCAGGCTTGAGATAA
>JALHSZ010000042.1 GCA_022865485.1 Dehalococcoidales bacterium
CGAGCCTGGCCCCGCCGTCCAGGGCAGCGTCGGGTCGGTGGCGTCGACGATAAAGAAGACGCTCACTTTAGCCGCCCCCTCCACCCGCTCTTGCACGTCGGCGATGCGCTCCTCCATACTATCGACCAGCGCGGCGGCTTCATCGATGCTATCGGTAACCGCCCCCACCAGCCCGATGTTGGTCAGGATATTGTCGATATCCTTGGGGTCTAAAACCAGATATTTTATGTCCATGGCTTCCAGCTCGCTGTTAAACTGCTCGTGCTCCAGCGTTAAAACCAGGTCAGGCGCCAGTCCCACCAGGCTCTCCAGGGACGGAGAAAGGGAGTTGCCCACCCTGGGCAATGACTGGGCTTCTTCGGGGTAATCGCTGAAGTCATCCACGCCCACCACCCACTCCCCCAGCCCCAGCGCAAAGACAATCTCGGTGATGCTCGGCCCGAAGCAGACAATCCTTTGCGGCACCTCGTCGATAACCACCCCCCGCCCCAAATCGTCGGTATAGGTCCCCGGCTCGAACTCGGCTTTGCAGCCGACGGCCGTACCGATTAACAAACTCAACAGGACGACAAAAACAACCACTGCCTTGAACTTCATCAAAACTTACCTCCAATAGTATTTGCCAGTAGTAATTTACCAGTAGTAATTTATTTATAATATAAGAATCCGGGCAAAAAATAATCCCCCTCTCCTTAAAGTCGAGGGGGACTTCCTCAGTACACTCTGAGCACCATCCCACCCCCTTTCTCCGCGGAGGTTTTAATGATGCCGGGATTCGGCGTTCTGACTTCCGCTAGCCCTGGCTAACGGTTACAGCAGGCGGGACTGCGTCGGAATCTCACCGACTTGCTATCCGCTTTGTCCAGCTAAACTGGATCCCCGGTCATCTATTATATTGTCAGATAAGGATACCGAAACGCCAGCAAAAATGCAACTATTATTTAATTATTTTTTAATTATTTAATAGACCCTGGCGCCGGTTACTATTCCTCCTCGACCAGCCGCTTCACCCAGAGCTGGGGGCTGGCCGAAACCACCTGCTTCAGCTCAGCTAACCTCTGCCTCAACTCACGGGCAACCGTCTCGTCCTTGATAAGCTCCCTGAGCTTGGACTGGTCGAAGCCGAGCACCCTCGGCCACAAACCCGCGGGCTCGAGCAGCGTTCTAACCTCGGGCTCGCTGTAGCCCCCCCTCTCCACCATCTTATAGGTCAGGGCATGCTCCTTGCCGTAGGCGCGGTTTATCCCCTGCGCCTGGCAGTAGGCGGCTATGGTCTGCTTCAATTCGTCGAGCTCCAGTTCCAGCCCCTTAATCTCCTTCTGCAGGGCGACGTAGCGCTCCACCGCCCCCTCATCGAGGACATCGGTCTCCCCCCGCTGCGGGGCGAACTTGTGCTTGTAATAGGGGCAGTATTCGGGAAAATCGCAGGGGCAGCGCCAGCTCTCGACGGCGGGAAAGTTCCCCGCCTGGATGCCCTCGGCAACCTCCAGCACCAGCCTGCGGGCTTCTTCGAGCTGCGCTTGCTTACGCGGCGGGCAGCTGCAGGGCGTGTTGGAGCGGAAGTGATAGAGCGTCAGCCTCTCCACGGGCAAAAACCAGGACTGCTCCACCGCCAGCTGGTATAAGGTCAACTGTAGATTTTTATCGAGATATTCTTTAGTGAAAAGCTCTCTATCGGTCTTATAGTCGATGATAGCCAGCCCGCCGCTGTCCAGCTTATCCACCCTATCTATCCTTCCCGTCAGCTTCACGTTAGCGATGTCGATAAAGAACTTGTGCTCCACCGCTATCGGCATGCGGAAGTCGGGCTGGTGAATCTCCCGGAACCTGGTCAGCAGCTCCCGCCCGTAGGCTTTGTACTCGGCCTCTTCCTCGGCGGACTCGTAGCCCTCGGAGAGCCACTTTCGCTCGTAAAAATCGAGCATCTTCTCCAGCGAGGGCGGCGGCGGCACCCTGACCTTGAAGAAATACTCGGCGCAGTCGTGCATGGTGGTGCCAAAGCTGAAATACCCCTTCTCTTTGGGCTCCAGCCCGTCGATGTACTGCAGCTTATAGCAAAGGGGGCAGCTCTGGTATAGCGAAATCTGGCTGTAGCTTAATGCCCTCATCTCTTCCCCGATATTATAGCCCTTTGGGGATGATGTGACCAGCTTGCTATTTTCGCCCAGATTGGTTAGCATTAAGTTTAATCCTAAAAACGTCTTCGAGATAGAAAGGTTTTTTGTCTAGATTATGGAAGAAGTTTCACTATTTGTTGCTTTCGGCGCGGGGCTGCTCTCCTTCTTCTCCCCCTGCGTCCTGCCCTTAGTGCCGGTATATCTGGCCAGCGTCTGCGGCACCGAAATCCTAGAATCGGAGGTGAAAAGGTCCCGTTTCCCCATACTCTTTCACTCCCTCAGCTTTGTTGTCGGCTTCGCCATCGTCTTCGTCGCCCTGGGGGCGGCGGCGGGGCTGGCCGGATTCGCCATCGGCTCCCACTCGCTCATTCTAAAGATAGGCGGCGGCTTGCTCATCGCCTTCGGCCTTTTCCTGCTGGCGTCGCTCAAATTTCCCTGGCTCAACTACGAAAAACGGCTGGCGCCCTCATTAGGCGCCACCAGCGGTTACCTGCGCTCGCTGCTCATCGGCGCCATATTCTCCCTGGCCTGGACTCCCTGCATCGGCCCCGTGCTCGGCGGCATATTAACCCTGGCCTGGAGCTCGGAGACCGTCTGGCGCGGCGCTTACCTGCTAGCTATTTTCTCCCTGGGGCTGGGCATCCCCTTCCTGGTCATCGGCGTCGCTTTCGACTTCTTCCGCCCCATCCTGAGGCGCCTGCACCGCTACTCCACCTGGAGCTATCTCTTCAGCGGCGTGCTGCTCATCGTGGTAGGCATACTCACCCTGACCAACACCCTGAACTGGTTTTAGACTAGCCTTTAGGGTTATAATTACTAAAAGAGGTCTGTTTATGGTTAGAATATTAAAGCTATTGGTGGTAATAGCGCTGGCGGCGGTGCTGGTCATCGGGCTGACGACCACCGCCTGCTGCGACGGCACCACCCCCAACAACCCCAACGGCAACACTAACGGAAACGAGCCTAACGGGAATGAACCCAATGGCGATGAGCCCAACGGCAACGAACCCGCCGAGCCCGATTTAACCAACGGTCCCGGTGTCATCATCGACTGCGACGAATACACCGGCGCGGAACCCGTGGCCGGCCAAGCCGCCCCCGACTTCAGCTTCGAGGACGCCAACGGCTCAACCTTCTCCCTGAGCGATTTCCAGGGCAGGATGGTAATGCTCAACTTCTGGGCGACCTGGTGCGGCTTCTGCGTCATGGAGCTGCCCTACCTGCAGCAGATTTATGAAGAATGGCCATCGGACGAGCTGTTGCTGCTGGCCGTCGACGTCGGCGAGAGCGCCGAGACAGTAGCCACATTTTTACAAGATAACGGCATCTCCCTGCCCGTGCTGCTGGATATGGAAGGCAAGGTCGCCGTGCTCTACGGGGTGCGCGGCATCCCTCGTACCCTCTTTATCGACAAAGACGGCTTCATCCGGGGCATAAAGGTAGGCGCTTTCTCCGGCGTGGAAGAGATAGAATCCATCTTGGAACAGCTTAGCGCCTTGCAAGGGGGTTAGATATGGGTGATGTTTTAGACGAAGCCTACGCCATAGCCCAGTGCAAAGACTGCCCCTGGTATAAGTCCTGCGTCATGCCCATGAGATTTACCGCCGAGGACATCCGCCGCCAGCTCGAATCCTCGGCGCCGGGGACGGACGTCTCCCAGCCCGCCGACCTGGGCATGCAAAACCTGCTCTCCAGCATGGCTACCGCCGCCCAGAACTCCATCCTGGAAGGCTGCCCCATCTTTATCGAGCGCCTGCGCAACGAGCCCAAGCTCGCCCAGAGGCTGAAAGAGCTCATGCAAAACTGGGGCAGAGAAGAAGGGGACTAAAAGTTTTAGCCGCGGAGCAGCAGCTCATCCTCGTTGAACTTACTGCCGCTGGCGCGCTCGAAGGCGGTTATCAGGTCGTTGATGGTCAGCCCGGTGCGCTGCTCATGATTTAAGTCGACCACAATCCTGCCCTCGTGCATCATGATAAGGCGGTTGCCGTAGCGCAGCGCAAGCTCCATGTTGTGGGTCACCATCAGGGTGGTTATCTTTTCCCGCTTGACAATCATCTCGGTCAGCCCCAGCACTATCTGGGCGGTGCGGGGGTCGAGGTTGGCGCTGTGCTCGTCGAGCAGCAGCAACGCGGGGCGGCTTATGGTGGCCATCACCAGCGCCACCGCCTGCCTCTGCCCGCTGGAAAGCGTACCCACCAGCGCGCTCAATCTGCCTTCCAGCCCCAGCTTCAGCGGCGCCAGCGCCTCGCGGACCTCCTCCCGCCGCTGCTTATCGCAGGCCACCCGCAGTCCCCGCGATTTCCCCCTGAGCACGGCCATGGCTAAGTTCTCCTCGATGGTCATCTTGGCCGCCGTGCCGATATTGGGGTCCTGATAGACCCGCCCCACATAGGCCGCATGCTTATATTCGCTCAAGCCGGCAATATCGGTGCCGTCAACGATAACCCTGCCTCCCCTCTCCGGGGGAAAGACGCCGCCGATAACGTTGAGCATGGTCGTCTTGCCCGCGCCGTTACTGCCGATAACGGTGATATAGTCCTCGGCTTTGACATCGAGGCTGATACCATTCAGGGCTTTGACCTCGTCGACGGTGCCCCGCGAAAACACCTTGCTTATTTTTTTAAGCTGGAGCAGGCTCTTAGCACTCATTATAAGACTCCCCCTCTACCATCTCACCGCGGGCGGTATCCACTCCCGCCGCGCCTTCTTTCTGATGTAGGGTATGGCCAGGGCGATAACCACCAGCACCGCCGTAATCAGCTTCAGGTCGCCGGGCGCCATGCCCATCCTCAGGGCGATGGTGATAAAGAGGCGGTAGACGAAAGCCCCACCCACCGCCGCCACCAGCAGCCAGGCCACGCCCTTGGGGCGGAAGAGCGCCTCGCCGATTATCACCGAGGCCAGTCCCATCACAATCATGCCGATGCCCATGCCCACGTCGGCGAAGCCCTGCCCCTGGGCGACGATGGCCCCCGCGAGGGCGACCAGCCCGTTGGAGATGGCGCAGCCGAGCAGGATGTTCTTATCGGTATCCCCCCCCAGCGAGCGCACCATCTGCTCGTTATCGCCCGTCGCCCGCAGCGACAGCCCGATTTCGGTGCGCAAAAACCAGTTCAGGATGAAAAAGACGACGGCGGCAATCACCAGCGCCAGTATTATGGAGACGACGATGCTGCCGCTGCGCATCCCCAGAAGGTCGGCGACGATGTCGAAAGATGTCACCTCGCGGAGCAGGGAAACGTTAGCCCCGCTCATAATCCTCAGGTTGATGGAGTACAGCCCCACCATCATCAGGATGCCCGCCAATAGTGCCGGTATCCTCAGCTTGGTGTTGAGTATCCCCGTGACCAGTCCCGCGCAAAAGCCGGCGCCGATAGCCGCCAGGCTGGCCAGAAACGGGTTCACCCCGGCCACGATTAAGACCGCCGCCACCGCCCCACCCAGGGTGTAGCTCCCGTCCACGGTAAGGTCGGGAAAAGCCAGCACCCTCAGCGTCAGGTAAACGCCGATGGCAACCAGCCCGAAGACTAATCCTTCGTAGCAGGAAAAGGACAATACATTACCGACAACACCCAATAGTCACTCCTGCTCTAGAATCCTTAACTGGATGAGCCGATTTTTATCTATTCAGTTGTCAGCGCCTGTGGCGCTGTTATCTAGTCTTCCAGGACTAAGTCGGCCGCATCTATCACCGACTGCGGGATGGTTATCCCCATCCTCAGTGCCGCTGCCGGATAGACGATGGTGGAAACGGCCGCCTTTATCGGCAGTATGTCGGCGATGTCCTCGCCATCCAGTATTCTAGCCGCCATATAGCCCGCCTGCACGCCGACCCAGTAGTAGTCAACGCTGCAGCCGCCGACCAGTCCGGTAGATATCATGCCCAACGCCGAACCGAAGACAGGCAGACCGTTCTCCTCGCCGACCTGAATTATGGACTCGATGCCAACGCCGCCCACCGTGTTACAGGTAGGAATCCAGACCGCGTCGCAGCGTCCCACTAAGGACATGCCCGCGGCATAGACATCGGCGGTGGAAGCGGCGGTCGCCTCGACTACGGTCAGCCCGAAATCGGCGGCGGCGGCTTTAAACTCCTCCGCCTGCACGGCGGCGTTCACCTCGCCCGCGTTATAGGCGATGCCCAGAACCTGGACGTCGGGCATTACCGAAAGAATAAGCTCTATCTGGGGCGGCATCTCGAACCAGTCGCTGACGCCGGTCACAGTAGCACCTGCCTCCGTCCAGCTGGGCACCAGCCCGGCCGTTACCGGGTCAGTAACCGAGCTGAAGATGATTACGATATCGGTGCCCTCGGCGGCGGCAACCACCGTCTGCGCCGAAGGCGTGGTTATGGCCTGGATGATATCGGGGTTCAAGGAGACGAAGTATTCGGCGATGGTCGCCTGCGTCGTCATGTCGCCCTCAGGGTTCCTGATGACGAACTCGACGTTCTCCCCCTCGACATAGCCCATCTCGGCCATCCCGTCGATGATGCCCTGGCGGTTATTATCCAGGTCGGGATGGGTGGCTATCTGGGTTATGCAGACCGTGTACATTTCCTCGGTAGTGTCGCAGCTGCTGACCACGGGCAGCGCGGCCGCTATCAGGATAAGGCACAGTCCGAGCATTAAAATCATTCCCTTTTTCATATTAAAACCTCCTCCGAAGTTTGGTTATTGGTTAGCTTTCGCCGAATTCTCTGGCTAATTTCGGCCGGTATAAGTGCATCCATCACCCCCTTTATCAAAATCCCTGTTTCAGAATTTTGTCTAATTCTTCCCGATTCAGCCCGGCTATCCCCAGCTCCCCCAGCGACCTCCCCTCCCCATAGTAATCCGCCCCGTTGATAGTCGAAGCCAGACATATTGTAGCATCAATAATGGGTATGTCAACGCCGTAGCTGCAGGCAAGCCCGGCCACAGGCACCAGCCCGTAGGGTATGTCCTCGGTTATATAGCGGCTGGTCATGGAAGCCGGCCCGCTGATGTTAGCCACCGTGCCGTCCATGTCGAATGGAGTCTTGAAGTAGTGCGACATGATGGTGCTTTTGAGCCAAAACGTCTCTTCCGGGTATCCCAGCATCTTTACCCCCACCGCCTCCCCCACCCGGCTCACCTCCTCGAAGACCGCCTTGATGGCCATAGCGATGGACTTTGTGGTGCCGTCGCGGTAGAGGTGGAAATCCTCTTTTCGATTATCGATGGCGCCCGCATTGAGGATTGTCCCCACCGGGTGCACAATCGGGTTTAGATTATTAAGCGAAGTCTCCAGCACGCTTGAGCCGGCAACCACCGGGTAGTAGCCCTTCAGGTCTTTGACGACTCTGGCGGTATCTTTAGAGGGGAGCGCCGCCAGCAGCAGCTTCCAGGCATCGACGAATATCCTTACCCGCCCCCCCTCCCCACGGCAGCCCCAGGGCAGGGTGTGCCCCTCGGCCAGGGTGATATCCTTCTTTAGCCCCTCCTCCCCCATCATCCGGGCAAAATAAAGCGAGGCGTAGTTCCCCGGCCAGGCGACGATGGTCTGCCCATCCTCGAGGTAGGGCATGATAGCTCTAAAAAAGCGTTCGTGCCCGGTGGCGGGAATGGGCATCATTATATAATCGACGCCCTTTATGGCTTTCTCGAAATCGGTGGTGGCCAGGGCCAGCTTGGCTGTCCTCTCCCCACCCCCCGCCTCCACCAGGCTTATCTCCTGCCGCTTCAAGGTGGTGGCAAAACTGTCCTTGAACTCGGGCGCTTCGCAGATTCGCACCTCGAGCCCCTTCAGCGCCAGGTCGGCGGCCATGGTATGGGAGCCGTTGCCCCCACCCAGCACAGCCACTTTTTTGAGCATTCCTACTCCTTCATCACGCCCCGAACAGACTTAAAGTAGCATTATATTACATTTAGGACTACTAACACAAAAAGAGGACTATAAGACGATAGGGCAGGATTGCCAGCTATCGCTGTGGCGAGACTAACGTCGGCGGTTATATCGCCGTGGTGGAGACTAACGCTTTTCGCATTTCAAGGCCAGAGCGCTTTAGCCACGTCTTCCAGCCCCAGCTCCAGCAGCTTCTGCCTGGTCGGGCGGGTCGTCCTGGTGTCCCAGTCCATGGCGCTCAGGTATTCCGAGTATAGGGTATCCTCGTCAACGGTTATGCCCGCCAGAGGCCCCCGCTCCGGTGCGGGGTGCCCGTATATCCGCCCCGGAATCTTATACTGCAAGGGATTCAGGCCCTCGCGGATATTGAAAGCCTGCCGTATATTGGCGATTCTCTCCCCGGTCTTAAAAATCTCCTCGCGGGTGAAGTCCCAGCCGGAGACGGCGTTCATAAAATCGATAAAAGCGGCGACATCGGGCAGCGCCCAGAAGCCGAAGATGCAGGTGCCCGTGCAGCTCACCACGTGGCTGAAATCGCTGCCCAGCTTATGGGCTTCGGCGCGCCCGCTGAAGGCTTTGGGGTCGTGTTCGGGCAGGTCCATGCCCGGCATCGGCAGTCCCGGCCCCTGGGTATGGCGGGCGGGGGTGGCGTCCATGCGGTAGGTGGTCGCCCAGTGGTAGCCGAGCTTGGGGTCGTGGGCGGGTATTTCCTGCCCGTGAATGTGCATGGCGTAGCTGGAGGCGTCCCCCCCGATTCTCCCCGCCGCCACCTTCACCCCGTCGGCAATGACGTCGCCGAAACCCTCTCTTCTCACCATCTTCTCGGTCATGGCCACGATGGACTTATGGTTGCCCCAGGTCATCTCGATGCCGTCGGTGTCGGCTTTGGTGATAAGCCCCCGCTCGTAGCACTCGATGGTAAAGGCCATGGTCGCCCCCGCCGAGATGGTGTCCACCCCGTAGCGGTTGCAGATATCGTTTAATTTAATTATGGACTCCAGATTGCTGTTCAGGCAGTCGGCGCCGAACATGCCCAGCGTCTCGTATTCGGGCTTGTGGGCGCCGGATTCGTATTTATAGTCCCCCCTCCCCTCCTTCATGTGCCCGCCGCAGCCGATAGGGCAGCGGTAGCAGGCATAGCGCTTCTCCTGGCGCTTTAATACCGGGTCGCCGCCGATGTCCCTGTAATCGGGGAAGTCGATAACGGCCGTGCCCCCCCAGTTCTTGGTCGGCGTGTCGCCGCTCTCGGCGCAGTCGATGAAGATGCCCGGGGTGCCTTTTTCCCGCATCGTATCGACATGACCGGCAAGCTCTTTCAGGTATTTCTTTCTCAGCTCGTTGGCTCTGGTTTCATCGGCCATCGGGATTTTCATGTTGCCCCTGACGGCTATCGCCTTCAGCCTCTTCGAGCCCATCACCGCCCCCAGCCCGGAACGCCCCGCCGCCCGCCCCTTGTTGTTCATCACGGCGGCGATGCGGGCCACCTTCTCCCCCGAAGGCCCGATGCAGGCGACCTCGGTATCCTTGCCCAGCTCGCCTTTGAGGATGTCCTCGGTCTGGAAGGTGTCCTTGCCCGTAAGATAGGCAGCGTCCCTCAGCTCGGCTTTACCGTTGTCGATAAAGAGATAGACCGGTTTTTCCGATATGCCGGTGAAGAAGATATTGTCGTAGCCCGCGAACTTCAGGTAAGGCCCCACGCTGCCCCCCGAGTTGGCGTCGCCCCACCCCCCGGTCAGCGGCGACTTGCCCACCATAATGTACCTTGAAGCCGAGATTGATGGCGTGCCGGTGAGCATGCCCGTGGTAAAGCCGAGGATGTTATCCGGCCCCAGCGGGTCGACGCCCGCCTTCTGGCGGCTGAAAAGTATTCTGGCCCCCAGCCCGTAACCGCCGATAAACTGGCGGCAAAGCCCCTCGTCCAGCGCCTCGTCCTTCAATTTGCCGCTGGATAGGTCCACCCAGAGCGTCTTACCCGCATAACCTCGCATAGCTCGTCTCCTTGAATTTTCGTCACCCTATACTATACACCCAGCCGATTGATTGTCAAAACCACCGGTTGCATTTGCCGCCGATTAGCCCTACTATTTGGTAAAGCCGTCTTGGAAACTATGGCATAATTGGAGACTATCGCTCAAGGAGTCGAAAATGTTACTGGCCGATAGAGTAGCTATTATCACCGGTGGCGCCAAGGGCATCGGTAAAGGCATCGCCCTCAAGTTCGCCCGGGAAGGCTGTGCCGTGGTCATCGCCGACATCGACCTCAAAAACGCCACCGAGACCCTGGCTCAGGCAATAAACAAGGGCGGCAGGGGCATCGCCCTGGGCTGCGACGCTCTCGATGATAAGCAGGTGCGCGCCACGGTGGATAAGGCAATAAGCCATTTCGATAAGGTGGATATACTGGTCAACAACGCGGGAGGCATGCCCGCAGCACCAACCCCAATTGAAGACATGCCCGAAGCCGACTGGGACAAGGTGCTCACGCTGAACCTGAAGAGCCTCTTTTTATTCTCCAGGGCGGTGGTGCCCCACATGAAAAGCCGTAAATACGGCCGTATCATCAACCTCTCCTCGGCGGCGGCGGTCAATCCCCCCGCCCATGCCATCCACTACCACACGGCCAAGATGGGCGTTATCGGCTTTACTCTGGATTTGGCGCACACGCTGGCGCCCTTCAACATCTGCGTCAACGTTTTGCTGCCCGGCCCCGTCCGGACGGACTTCTACGACACCATGCTGGGCAAGCTGACGGAAAAGGAAAAAGACGTCTTCTTCGATGAACTGGGCAAGGGTGACATCCCCCTGCAAAGGGCGGGCACCCCCGAGGACGTGGCTAACGCCGCCCTCTTCCTGGCTTCGGAGCTGTCATCGTATGTCACTGGCGACGCCCTGCTCGTCTCGGGCGGCTCGCCGTTAAGACCCGTCCACACCCCGATACAAAAGACGCTGGATAGATAGGCTATTTCTTCTCGCCGACCCCCGTCGGCCACCCCTCTTTATAGGAGCCGGTGCCGATCATTATCGCCATCTCCAGGTGCGGTTTAGCGAACTTCTTCCAGGTCAAAGGCCCGTGCTTGGTCCCTTTGGGCAGGTAGATTGCCGAGGACTTGTTAAAGACCAGCGGCTGCCCCTCGACGCAATACTCTATCTCCCCACCCAGCTCTTCGGGGTTATTAGGGTCGCCGCCGAGGTGGAGCACAATCTCGTCGAAGCTGTGCGAATGCTCGTGGATATGCGGGTTGGGGGTGGGCATCTCCCATATCCAGCCCACTTCGAGGTACATGTTGCAACCGGGCACGAGGGCGTTGCTCATCAGGGTCATGGAAGGGCTCTGCCGCCCCTTCACCGGCACCCCCGCCTCGTAGACGGGCTTGGTCACCAGCAGTCGGCTGTATTTCGATTCGGCCATTTATCCTTCTCCTTTGTCTGATTGAGACTAACGCTTTCGATTAAAAGGTGTGCAGCTTGATAAACTGCCCCACCATATAGCTGCAAACGTCCGAGGCTAAAAAGGCGGTCGCCGTAGCCACGTCCTGCGGGGTGCAAAGTCGCTTTAGAGCAGACATTTGTCTTTGGGATTCAAGGAACTCTTTGGGGGCGGTGCCCACCAGCCCCGTCTCCCCCAGCCCCGGCAGTACTCCGTTGACGATTATCCCCAGGGGCGCCACCTCCATAGCCAGGGCGTGGGTAAACTGCTCCACCCCACCCTTGGCCGCCCCGTAGATGGAGATATTGGGTATGCCCTGCCCGCCGGAGCAGTTGACGATGCGCCCGTATTTCTGGGCCGCCATGTGCGGTATAACCGCCTGGGCGACATTCATCTGCCCGTAGAGATTAACCCCGATATCCAGGTCCCAGTCCGCCTTGGTCATCTGCATAAAGGGCTGCACCCGGCTGCTGGTGCCCGCGTTGTTAATCAGTATGTCGATACGCCCGAACTTATCAATCACCGCCTCGACCATCTTATCGACATCGCTGCGGTTGGCCACATCTACTTTAACCGCCAGGCTCTTACGGCCCAGCTTCTCGATTTCGGAGGCGGTTTTCTTGGCTCCTTCCAGGTCGATATCCGCCGAAACCACGTCGCACCCTTCCTCAGCCAGCGTCAGGGCGATAGCTTTTCCGTAGCCTATCTGGCTGCCCGTCCCCGTAACCAGTGCCACCTTGCCTTTCAGTTTCAGGTCCATGGCTCCTCCTATTCTTTCATTTATCTAGGCTCCGGGCCAGGGAGCGGTGAACTTGACCGAGCTGAACTTCCACTCACCGTTTACCCGGACGTATTCGCAGTCCTGCCGCCCCTGCAGCCACTTCACCTCGGGCTCGGCGAAGAAAAGGTAGAGAATCCAGTGCCCCTTGGCCTTATCGCCCTTGACCGTTATAACGGGCTGCCCCACGAAATGCCCGTCGTTGCGCTTTATCATCTTGGCCAGCACGTTGTGGAATACCCCGCTAATCTCTTTTTTACCTTTGCAGACTCCCTGGTCGAGCAGCTCCATGGTGGCGTCCTCGGCGAAGCACGCCAGCATGTCGTCCCACTGCAGCTTGCAGAGCAAATAGACATAGTTGATGTGCAGCTGCTTTATCGCTTCGATGTCCTCTAAAACCTTGACTCTTTTCTCCAGCTCTTCTAGCGTCACCGCGGCTCTCCTTTCGCTTTATCCTAAACGCTATTCTATCATAGCCCCCTTGTCTGTCAATGCAGATGGGAGTATATTATGGTTAATTGTAGAGCCAGACGTCTAGAGGAGGGACAAAGTGCGTATCTCGAAGATTGAATGCATACCGGTCACCTCGAAGTTCCACAAGCCCTTCCCTATGGGCGGGGGCATCGAGCAGGGCTCGGCCAGCGTCGTCCTCAAATTGCATACCGACGAGGGCATTATCGGCATCGCCGATTCGGGCGGCACCTCCGCCTGGTATCGCGGCGAGAGCCAGGACTCGATGATGAGCATGATAAATAACATCTTCGCCCCCACGATTCTGCTCGGCGAAGACCCCTTCAAAATAGAGAAAATCGTGGCGCGGATGGACTACGCCGCCCGCGACAACAACCAGGCCAAGTCCATCGTCGACTACGCTTTACATGATATCGTGGGCAAGGCGCTGGGCGTCCCCGTCTATCAACTCCTGGGCGGCTTGACCACGGAAAAGGTCCCCCTGGGCTTTGTCCTCCCCGGAGCCGAGACGGAAGAGGTCGTCGGCATGGCGAAAAAGGCGCTCAAGGCCGGTTTCCGCGTCCTCAAGCTCAAGGTGGGTGCGGGCACCGAGGAATTGGATATCGAAAACGTGCGGGCGTTAAGGGAGCTCGGCGACGATGTCGAGATTTTTATCGACGCCAACGGCGGCTGGCACTACTACCAGGCGCTGATGATTCTGCGAAAAATGGAGAAATACAACGTGGCTATGGTGGAACAGCCCGTCCCCTGGTGGGATATCGACGGCATGGCGCGCCTGCGGGCTAAAATCGGCATCCCCGTCTTCGCCGACGAAGCGGCTATCGAGCTTAAAAATTTAATGGAAATCATCGCCAAGAACGCCGCCGACGGCTTCTTCCTCAAGATACCCAAGGCGGGCGGGCTGCTCAAGGCGCAAAAGTGGGTAGCTATAGCTAAAGCGGCGGGATTACCTGTCGTCTGCGGCTGCATGATGGGCTCGGGGCTGGAGGCGGCGGCTTACACCCATCTTTTGGTCGCCGACGAGTGGCTCTCCAAGATGGTTCACGAAAACCTGGGACCTCTGCATATCCACGACGTCTATGAAACCGTGAGCAAGCCCATCAAGAACGATGTCGCTTTGAACGTACCCCGCTACGAAAACGGCTTTCTCTACCCCACCACCGCCCCCGGCATCGGCGTCGAGCTCAACGAGCCGGCAATCGCCAATCTCATCACTCCCGGCAAGACCCCGACGATGATAAGCAAATAAAAAGCGGGCGGTACTACTAAAGGCTCTTGCCTGCCTTGAGTCGCCCTATCATTGACGGAAAGATATCCGAATAAACGGTGCGGTAGGGACCTTCCAGCATATTGTTTTCAAGCCACTTCCCCAGTTCTTTCCTGGCTTCTATTTTTCCTGCTTCCCGCGCTTCCTTGATAGCTTTGTTAGATTCGGTTGCTGCCATGGCGATATCACTTCTCCTTCATCTCTCTCGGTGGGATTACTATGGTGGGCCACCGTGTACAATACGCAGAACTTTTAAGCTTACCTTTGCCCTAACTATTTAGTAATTATAGCCACGAACTGTTTGGGGGTCAAATTGTCTGGGATACTTAGCTTAAAACCCGAGGATGAAAAGAGACTGCATCCTAAGGCACTGGAGTGGTTCAATGACCGGCGAGCTGAGATTCAGTTTGAAGCGCCACTGGAAGAACTTAGTGATGATGACCTTAACACTTTTCTATCAGATGATGAAAAACGCGAGTTCCAAAGCTGTATGGAGGAAATTAGTAAAGGACTGTCTAAATGTATTAATTTAGATGAGGCATCTAGCGACCTTGTGACTAATGCTATTGTTGGTTTAAGTTTAGTCAGATTTGAAGTCAACTCACTATTACCCATGCGTAGGATTAGGCTATTACTGAAGGATGTACACCAGCGTAAGGTAGCAAAGGTTAAGGAAGAGCAAAGGGAGCGAGACGAGGAAGATAGGAAAAACCGAGAACAAGCTGAGGCTGAGCGAAGGAAAAATGAAGCTGAGCAAAGGCGTCTGCCAATTCCTGCTGGTCGATGCCAAGAATTTCGGCAACCCCGGCCAGTAAATCATCATTTAAACCCGGAACTGGTGGCATATCTCCTTCTGGCCCGGTGCCCTGGGGGGCACTGGGAAGTTCACCATCTCCAGCTGAGGAGCAGGATATTGCCAGTACGCTCCCCGACAGCACCGCCGCCATTAGTATCGCCGCAAGAATAAACTTCTTACTTCGCTGCATTCTGCCTCACCCACTTTCTACCAAAAGTAATAACATTTAAGTGTTAAAATCTTATTAAGAATTGAGTGAGCCCTTTGAGCATAAAGTGGTCGTGAAGCAGCAATCAGCGAGAATGCATGCGGTCACATTTGCTTGGATTGTTCAACAGAAATGAGCTAAACAGTAAAGGATGATTGCTGAAAATTAATCAATAACTTAACAGTATTTTAGTATTTGGTTGCTACAATTTCAGAGTTTGCGGTAAAATCACTTGCCTCATGCGCTTGTCTTACTCGGTTTGAGATTCCTGCTTCAACTCGTCGACTATTCTCTTAACTCGCTTTTTATGTCCATCTCCGCCTAAAGTGTAGGAACGAGGAATCCATTTCATATCCCGCAAATTGTTTACCATGCCGGGGAGCAGGTCATAAGGGATAGACATAAGTATCAGGCCTTCGGGAAATAGCCTCCTTGATTTCATGCCAAAACCAAAACCGGTAACGGTAAAATTCAATTCGCCGCTTAGGTAGGGATAAATGTAGAGCCAGGCGCAGCCTATAATCGGCGTTCCCCTCGCCGACCACATCCTCCCGCTGCTATAGCTTAAGGCTCTCAGTAAAATTTCGGCTTGACTCACATTAGCGGTAACAATTAATACGTCAGGCTCGAATGATAGTTTGTCCATGGGAGCAAAGGCGACATAGTTAACGGCACCCTTGTACAGTTTGGGGATTACATGATAGATTCTCTGGTTGGCACGTACGTCCTTGATGACTTCCAATGGGGGTCCTACTTGACCGCTCTCAAAAATGGGCTCATGCTCTATCATACCTAGAACCAGCGGTCCGACGCAGGTGAAGTTTTCTTTGGTAACGTAAAAAGCGTTTCCTTCCTGTGCTTCGGGGAGCATCTCGCAAAAATCGAGGATCTTATCTAGCCTGTTCAGCCCATCCGGTTTATTGGGTAAGAACTTAACACCTACTGGCGGCCTGTCAAAATTAAATTTTTTAAATATGGATAAGTCTTGCTGGATTGAGCCCATCTTGACCCCCTTTTTAACCTCTATGGTTGCACAAAACAACTATTGCCCACTGTTAAAAAGAAATATATAATCTAATTGGAAAAGGCGGGCTGCCACTTGCCCTGCTTAAGCCACTATCACAGGGAGGGTGGGAGAAACTGACGACGGTGAGAAGCCCCGAGTGACACACCCTGGCAAGCCCGCCTTTGCCCGTTTATTCTCCAGCCTTAAAGGTAATGGGAGCCTCCGGGAGCTCTATAGCCATAGAGCTCCCGGAATAATAGTTGTTAAGTTATTGGTGCTTGTAGATGTGGTGGCACGGATAGGTGCCCAGGTCTACAATCTTACCATCCTGCACCTGCTGGATACGTACCTCATCAACACCCTCGATATCAGCCGGACCATAGGTCAGCGGTGTACTGGTTATGCCGCCGATGTCAAGGCTCTTAATCCTGTAGAAGCCGTACTCCAGCACATCAGCCGGGGTTAGCTCTTCAACAGGTACCTCTAGCATGGCCAGCCTTAACGCCTCAACCTGGGTCATGGCTTCAATTATGCCATCTACATACATGATGTGCATGGCTCCAACCTTGTCGGGGCGGTTAGCCGCCAGTAGTTGGTTGGCGAAGGTCATCCCCACGCCGGTGTCATCCCAAGAGGCATAGCCACCAGCGACGACAAAACCGTTACCCTCTTCACCCATAGCCGGAACGAACACCTGAATGTGACTTGGTGTGGCACAGCCAAAGGTTATCTTGTATGCCTTATCGGGTCCCATATTCAGGTTGTTCATTTCCTTTACCGTTGGCTGGGAACCGGGGTTAATCATGACACCGAAGCAAGCATCAACTCCGTTATCCTTCAGCCATAGAAGCTGGGTGGTTGGTGGCGCGGTGGGTACCAAAGGCACATACTGTTCGCCAACTATCTCATATCCGATGCTCGTCAGATACGCTTTCAGCTCATCTGTCACAACCCCCCTACCCATGGCATTATCGGCGGTGAGGAAGGCAAACCTCGGTGCCCTGTCTTCTGTCCAGTTCTCCAGGAACCAATCGGCGAAGGCGGCACAGTCGTCGGTATAAATGGGGTAATTGGTGAAGATGGTTTTTGGCGGCGAAAGGAGATAGGGTCCAGCAGCCGCACTGGTGGCACCGATGCGGTCCTCATTTAGCAGGTTCATTAGTGCCAGCGCCTGTGGCGACCCTGATACCCTCTCGACCATGAGTCCTGCGTCCTTAAGCTCCTCATAGATAGACAGTACCTTCTCTACATTGAGCTCGTCATCTCGCCACAGCACCTCAAAGGTTACATTATCGGGGATTGTCTTATCTGGGTACCAAGGAGCCAGAATCTTGTTCTCATTCACCCATGCAATATAGTCTTCATAGCCAGCCAGACTCGCCGCCATATCCTCAGCGTAGGCACCAGTCAAGGCAAAACAACCACCGACATATAGTGTGTACTCAACCGGTGGCGGTGGGCCTTCTGGTGGTGGCGCCTCCTCCTCTCCACAGGCACCCAATAGAGGCAAGGCCACCAGCATAATAAGCAGGGAAGCTACAAACAACCACTTAATCTTAGCCATTTTTTCTCCTTTCTGGTTTAAGATTTTGTCCACCCCCTAAATCTGCTGTTCTCTTAAATCTAATCACCCCCTTTATTAATTTAGTTTTGCCTTCTTAATGCGAGAAAGGCCATAGCCGGTAATATGCCTTGACCATCTGCCAGCGGTGAGCCAGCCCCCTGGGCTCAAAGATGAGGAAGATGATGATTATCAAGCCGCGCATGATAAGGCTGAGCGAAGCCGCTGCCTGGGGGGAAACGACGACCGCTAGCATTGGACCGACAATGACAACCAGCTCATCCAGCAGCTTGAGGGAGACTACGCCAAAGATAACCCCGGCGGTGCTGCCCATGCCACCGACAATTAGCATGCCCAGATACCACACCGAATTCATAAAGGGAAACTGGTCGACGGTGGCGAAAGCAACGTAGTGAACCAGAAGCGCGCCGGCCACACCGGCAAAAACGCAGCCGATAAAGAACGCCAGCAGCTTATAAGCCCAAAGATTGACCCCCATGACCTCAGCCGCCAGCTCATTATCTCTGATCGCAATGAAGGCTCTGCCTGCCCTGGTCCTGACTATGTTTGTAGCCGCGAATGTCGCCAGACAGGCAAAAATCATCACCAGGTAGAAATAGCTGGCTTTGGACTTAAATACAAAGTCGCCTATCTCAGGCCTGGGCACAGCTAAGCCATCACCACCACCGGTGATATTACGGAATTGAAGTATAAACCATATAATAATAAATTGGGCGGCTATTGTCGCCATAATCAGGTAGAAGCCCTTGACTTTTAATGACGGTAAGCCGAATAAAATACCCACCAATCCTGCCATTAGGGCAGCACAGGGTAGGGCGGCCCAGAATGACCAGCCTAAATGGGCAGTGAGCATACCAGAGGTATAGGCACCCACCGCCATAAAGCCGGCGTGACCGATGGAAATTTGATTACAGTATCCGGTCAGAATATTAAGGCCGTGAACACTGATAACGGTGATACCGATTATGGTCAGTATGGTCAGGATTCTATCGCCGGAATAAAGCGGGCAGGTGAAAAGAAAGGCGAGGAAGGCAAACAGCAGTATCCACTGCGTCTTGGTGCGGAAGATAGCCATGTCCTGAGCATAGCTTTGGTTAAAGGTTCCGCTGGGCAAAGCCATCTATCAAATCCTTTCTATCTCGACCAGACCAAACAGACCGTGGGGTCTGAAAACTAGCACGATTATTATGACGATAAACGGGAAGATATTAGCCAACCCCCCGCCAGCCGGTAAGAGTGGGTCCAGGTAGCCAGCGGCTATATTCTCCAGCATACCCAGTGTTATTCCGGCGATAATAGCCCCACCGATTGAGTTCACCCCTCCCAACAGCACCACGGCGAATGCCTTCAGCCCGACCTGTGACATTCCTACCATAACACCGGATACACCGCCTAAAATAATGCCGCTGATGACACCAACAACACAGGCAATTACCCAGGAGAGGGCATAAACGGTGGTTACCCTGATACCGGCACTCTGCACCACCTGCTCATCCTCGGCGGTGGCTCTCATTGCCAGCCCGCTTTTGGTGTAGCGGAAGAGAAGCATGAGTATAGCTACGGTAACAACGGAGACCATTATTCCAATTAACATCTCTGGGGGTACGGATATCTCCCCAATTCTTAGAGTTATGGTCGGCAATACTCCGTGGTAGGCCTTATATTCACCACCCCAAATTAGGGTTGCCAGCCCTTCAAACACAGTGGCCAAGGCTATGGTCATCATGATGACCGCCAGTACCGGTTGACCTATTAAGGGGCGCAGGGTTAAGCGTTCTATTAACAAGCCCATCACAATAGCCACTGCTATCGCCGCCAGCAGGCTGGCCCATACTGGCAGATGGAAGGTTACCAGGAAGGTAAAGCCCAAGTAACCGCCAATCATGACAAAATGTCCCTGGGCAATGTTGAATGCCTTGGAGCATTTGAGGATGATGACAAAGCCTATAGCAATCAGGGCATAGACCATCCCCAGGGAAAAACCGCTTACTATTAACTGTAGAAAGAAGGTCACCGGCCAGCTCCTTTAACAGACTGGATGCAAAGAGTGGTCTTTATTGTTCCCATCCGCCCATCCCGATATCTGACCTGGGCTTCTACGGGCACCTCAGTCTTGTTACTATAGATAGCATTGATAAGCTCGCGGTAGCGCTCTTGCATAAATACCTTCCTCAGCTTCCTGTTTCTGGTTAACTCAGCCTCGTCAGGGTCAAATTCCTTGTGTAGATTGACGTATTTCCTGATCTTAGTGCCCGGTGGTAAAGCCTGATTCACTCTGTCTATATCCTGCTTCACCAGCTGGTAAACCTCTGGCCTCTGAGAAAGCTCGGTGAAGGTGGTATAAGCCACCCTCTTCTCCCCAGCCCACCTACCGACGCTCTCATAGTCAATTATTAGGATTGCCGAGGTATAGGCTCCATCCGGGCCGCCTAGAACCCAGGCGTCCCTGATATAAGGACTGAACCTCAGCCGGCTCTCAATAAGCTGGGGAGCCAGTTTATCACCACTGGCCAGTTCAACTAGGTCCGCTACCCTATCCAGAAAGACAAGGTGTCCGTCCTCAGTAATGAAACCACTGTCCCCACTATAAAACCAACCGTCTTTAAGCACCCCGGCAGTCTTATCCGGGTCATTATAGTAACCAAGGAAAACGCCAGCCTGCCGATAAATAATCTCACCATCATCGGTTATCCTCACCTCTGCTCCTTGGTGAACGGGACCTACAGTCTCTAAACGGATGTCATCGTTCTTAGCACCAGTTAGAGCTCCTCCCTCCGTTGACCCATACAGGCTTTTGATGGGGAGAGTTAGGGCATGGTAGAACCTGAAGGCGTCGGGGCTGAGCATAGTCCCGGTGGCATAGCAGATCCTAGCGTTTGACAGGCCAAGGCTATCTCTGATGGGTCTAAACAGGGCTATGTCGGCAAAGGCATAGAGTATTTTCCAGAACAGGTTCGGCTTTTGCTTTCTATACCTTAGTTCGGCTATTTTGTAGCCGATGGGCATCAGTAGGCGGAAGATGAGTCTCTTTAAGACGTCAGCCTCCCGGATGCGGGCCTGAACCATGCCTGCCTGAGCCTCCCATATCCGGGCTCCATAGAGTATCATGCTTGGTCCTATTTCTCTGAAATCCTCTTGCTGGGTTTCCGGCTCTTCAGCGAAGTTCAGGATACTGGCTGACAAGAGGTGGCAGCCAATCCCGAGCCACTGCTCGGTCATGCCGACCGGCGGCAGGTAGGGGAAAATATTATCATTCTCATACCAGGGGTCGAGATGCAAGTAATGGTCAGCCCCAGACCTCATCGTCCTGTAGCTATGGACGGCTCCCTTGGGTACCTCCCCGGTGGTTCCCGACGTGTAAACGATGGCGCAGACATCGTCAGCATTGCCGCTTTCTATATTCTGTTCAAAGAGTCCGGAGTGTTCCGCCTCATATTTTCCCCCTAACTCCAGCACCTGCTCGTATCCCATCAGGATGGGGTCATCGTAGTGAGCTAATCCCTTATAGTTCCAGTAGATAACCTTTTTGAGGCGGGGAAGCTCGTCCTTAATCTGGAGTATCTTATCAACCTGCTCCTGGTCCTGAACTATCGCAAATCTGGCCTCGGAATTTTCGGCGATGTATTTAATCTCGGATGGAAGCAGTTCGGGATACACTCCCACCGCAGCCCCATGGTTAGCCTGGGCCGCCAGCTCAGCATAATACCACTGGGGAGCATTATCCCCAATAATAAGCACCTTATCTCCAGCTTTAAAGCCAATGGATATTAAACCAAGTGACAAGTGGCTAACATTGAGGTAGTAGTCCTTCCAGCTATAACGCTGCCAGATGCCGTGGTTTTTATGGCGTATGGCGATACGGTCATCGCCATACTTCTCATAGTTATATTTCAGTATCTTGGGCCAGCTATCACCCTTTTCTTTATAGACCTGCTCTATCGCAGCAGTCATTGCCCCTACCTGTTCCTTTAAGCCAGCCATCTCTTCCTTCGCCGGTAGTGCTTAACTTCACGATAGCTCTTCTGAGAGCCCACCGCCGATAGCCCCATATAAAATTCCCTAATATCCTCATTATCCCTTAACATCCCCGCTGGACCACTCAGAACTACCCTGCCGTTCTCCATAACGTAACCATAATCAGCGATACCAAGGGCAGCTACGGCATTTTGCTCCACCAGGAGTATGGCCTTCTTCTGCTCGGCATTGATTCTCTGGATAATTTCATAGATTTCTTGCACCAGCAGTGGAGCCAGACCGAGTGAGGGTTCATCCAAAAGCATGAGCTTGGGGCTTGCCATGAGCGCCCGCCCTATCACCAACATCTGCTGTTCGCCACCGGATAGATAACCACTCATCTGTCGGCGAAGGGCTTTGACCTTGGGAAAGTATTCAAAAACCATCTCCATATCGTTTTTGACCTCTTTGCGGTCTTTGCGATTATGGGCGAATACCAGCAGGTTTTCCTCAACGCTAAGATGCCCCAGAACCCTTCGCCCTTCCATGACCTGGCTTATGCCCATCGCCGCAATATCTGCAGCACTAAACCTGTCTATCCTCTTGCCGTCGAAATTGATGCTGCCGCCGGTTACCTCTCCCTCCTCTGTCTTTAATAGCCCGGATATTGCCTTTAGTGTGGAAGTCTTTCCCGCGCCATTAGCCCCGAGTAGGGCCACGATTTTCCCGTCACCTACCTCCAGCGATACGCCCCGCAGTACCTGAATAATATTCATGTAGGTAACTTCAATGTTGTTGACCTGCAGCATTTTTCTCTCTTAAAAAGTTCTGGCTTATGTTTCCTGCCCGAGGTAAGCCTTGATAACCTCAGGGTTAGTCTTAATTTCGGCCGGGGTGCCCTCGGCAATTTTACGCCCGAAATCGAGGACAATAATCCTGTCAGCGAGGTCCATAACTACTCCCATATCGTGCTCCACAAGGATGATACATTTAATCCCATCCCTCAGAACGGGTGTATTGGGATAGGTGGCTCCCTGGCCTTCAAAGACATCAACTATGAACCGAGCGATATCCTCCTTTTCCTCCAGGTTCATCCCGGCCATGGGCTCATCCAGGAGCAGGATTTTCGGTTCCAGAGCTAAGGCTCTCCCCAGCTCGACTCTCTTTCGCATCCCATAGGGTAGAACAGCCACTACCCTCTTTCTGAGGGGCTCTATTTCCAGGAAATCAATAATATCCTCTACCGTCCGACGATGCTCGATTTCTTCCTTGTGAGCCCAGCCAAAGTATAGCGCACCAGCAAGGAAGTTCTGCTTCATCAGTACGTGGCGGGCAGCCATAATGTTATCTTGGGTGCTTAGTCCGGTATACAGCTCGATATTCTGAAAGGTTCGGGCGATACCGAGTTCAGCCAGCTTATCCGAGCGCATTCGGGTGATTCTTTGACCATCGTAGTAGATTTCGCCCTTTTGCGGTTTATAGAAGCCGTTTATGCAGTTGAGGAGGGCGGTCTTGCCGGCGCCATTAGGTCCGATAATAGCTAGTATCTCATTGTCCCTGATATCCAGGCTCACGTCAGTAAGGGCTCTGACACCGCCAAAGCTAAGCGAGAGGTTGTCAATCCGTAGTTTGACCTTCTTGTCAGCTTTCACCTATAATAGTCTCCTGCTTAGTGTTGCGCTCACTTCTTTTTGGTTAGTTTTGTTGGAGCAGAAGTAGCTTTATCCTGTGCTACGAGCCTATCTCTGTAGTCAGTTACTCTATGGTCCAGCGGCCCCTCACATTCCAGATTCCTACCCAGCCGTCCCGCTTTCTTTTTGAGCACCTTGGCTGTTTCCTTATTAAGACCCTCGCCATACTTCTTATAACCGGTGCACGCTGTACTCCGGTCTTTGTAGACCATTATCGTCACATCATCATCAACCGCATCACAATAAACAGTGGTTGCCGTCAGCTGCCAATCCGTCACTAGGCGGCCTCCTGAATTAATATGGTATGTTGGAAAAGTTAATCAGAACCCACCATCATACTAATATATATGTCCATAAAGGCAATACCCTAAATAGGGTATTTTTGACAACGAAAACAAAAGGTGATATAACTGTGGCAAATGGCTAGAATGACTGGCAAAGATTACCGTGATATTTTACATCTGGTTTATCTTGCCAACCGATGTGAAGACGTAGAAAGCTTCATTAATACGTTATTCCCCTCCATAACGCAGGCGTTCAATACCGAATGTGCTACCTTTCAGCTTATCAAAGGGTATCCAGGGCACATAACGATAGCCGAGTCACGGTCTTTCCGGTCAGACAACCATAATCTTTATGAAGATAAGTATTACCCTATCTTATATAAAGACTCTTTCTATCAGCATTCTCCTCTGTTAAAAGAAGCAACTTCTTCATCAAAAACCGCCCTAAAAATGGGGGACTCTATTTCCTTTAGAGACTGGGAGAGGTCAGATTTCTATAATAATTTTATGCTGCCTCAGCACTTATACTGGGAATTATTCCTGACCTTGCGCTGGAAAAACAATTTAGAGGGCATGATTACGTTGTGGCGTTCTAAGAAACAGCCGGATTATGAAGATAAAGAAGTCTTAAAAGCAGCGAGGCTTGCCTCTCATCTTGGAGTCGCTATACACAATATTTGTTTGATTTCACAGATTAATACCCAGGAAAGTCATTTCTTGTCTGCCGATGAGGCTGATGGTAAGGGGCTTCTTTGCTTAGACCATAGATTTTCGCCTTCCTTCTTCAACGCCAAGGCGCGAGACATCTGTCTGCAGTTATCCAGCAGAATGCCATATAATATATCTAATGTTGAAAAAGGTGAGTTTCCTATACCATCCTATGTTATTAAAGATTGCTCCGACCTCCTGGATTTACTTAAAGCAAAAGAGCAGCCTATTCTGCCGCCAAAAGAGAGGATAGTATCTACAGAAAGTGGCCAGAGCTTCCGAATCGAAAGCTCACTGATATGGAAAGGGGACCGGATAAGTTCTACGCCTAATTTTATAGTTACCCTATCCGACCTCACCGACGAAAAGAAACTGGAGACTACCCTACAAGCTAGATTCCAGCTAAGTAGAAGAGAGTTAGATGTTACTCACTATCTAACTAGAGGGCTGTCTGATGATGAGATCGGAGAAAAGCTTTACATTAGCCGACAGACGGTACATACGCATACCAAGAATATCTATAGAAAACTAGGCGCTAAGAGCCGAATCGAGTTATACAGGATGGTTACCCAAGAGAGCTATCCAGGAATATTCAATCACCAGCTCGGCTGACGTGATTTGTCTTAACCCCGTGCCTTTGAGCCTCCTGGGCATACCGCCCATATCTCTGAAAAAGATTCCTTAGCACTCAAGCTCCTGAGCGATGGAAATTGGTGATGGTACTACCAATCTCTTAGACATGATAGAGAGCAAAGGCTTTCTGGACGTAGTTGTTGACGATGATAGCCCGGTTGATTGCGCTTGTCTTAGCATAACTTATAGTCCTTAGTAGCTTCGTATGGCGTTCTAAAGCACCTAGGGAGGATGACTTCCCAGGAGCTCGCTTCGGCCTCCGAGTTCCTCTCCAAGCACGCGGTGGCATAGGTGCTTCCTCTAGCAAGACCTAGTTGTCAGTATCTGGCGTGTTGTCTAGCTAGGACTATATTATTGAACAAAAGAGGCTTTTGTGCAGCCACAGAGGGTAAAAAGAGAGGGCCGAGACTTCATCTCGACCCTCTTATATTTGGTTAACCAATAGAGCGGTCCTAGATTAGTGATTGCTGGCTGCCATACTCCAAAGCCTTGCTTTCCTCCTCCAGTGCCTCTTTGGGTATGAGGTTGCGGATGCGTTCGACATAGCCCTTCATGTAGTTGTTGAAGTTGTCCACCTTGAAGGTCATGGTGGCGGCGGGAGAAGGACTTGTGAATCCTCGCTTCGGCTTCTCACACATGGGCATAATGAAATTGGATGAATCTAAAAGATATACAAAAATAATATATGATGTTTTAGGGGATCTTGAATCCCGTTTAAAAAATTGCGAAGACTATCGTACCCTGGAGAAAACGGTTGCTGAAATTGGGCGCCTGGGTCGTAAGCTCCGAGAAGAACTGGCAGTAGTAAGACTCAGGCGAATAGTACCGGGACGCTGCAAGTACTGTCCCCTGTGACAATGTTAGATTGATTAGAGGAGGAGTACAATGAAAGTAGCTCTATATGCCAGGGTCTCGTCGGAGAAACAGGATGTTGACCTGTCCATTTCGGCTCAGCTCAAGTCTCTCAGGGAGTATGCCGCCAGAAACGGACAAGAGGTCATAAAGGAATATGTCGATGAAGCTGAGAGCGGTAAGACAACAGCACGGACTGCTTTCCGAGAAATGATCTCAGCTGCTCGCCGCTCTCAAAAGCCGTTCGACCTTATTCTGGTTTGGAAATACTCCCGCTTTGCCCGCAACCGCGAGGATTCAATAGTGTTCAAGGCCATGCTTAGGAAGAATGGCATCCGTGTAATATCGATCACCGAGCCTACCGAGGATACTCCTACCGGAAAGCTACTTGAGGCCATGATTGAAAGCCTAGATGAGTTTTACTCGGCCAATCTTGGTGAAGAGGTCACCCGTGGCATGAGGGAAAGCGCTTCCCGCGGCTTCTATATTTCAGTCGGGGCTCCTTTCGGATATCGGAAGGTTAAAGTAAATGACTGAGGAAAGGAGCGTCCTAAGCTTGAGGTCGAGCCAAATCAGGCTCGAACAGTGCTTCGCATCTTCAACGGAATACTTGAAGGCAAGGGTCTAATAGAGATCGCAAAACAGCTAAACCGGGAGGGAACCGCTAGCCCCAGGGGAAAGGGCTGGATTAAGACCACAATTCGCAAGATACTCATCAACGAGGCCTACACCGGCACTATGGTCTGGGGCCGTGCCAGTATACGTGACCTTCCCGTTATCCGCGTGGATAATGCCTGGCCGGCTATTATCGATAGAGATACCTTTGACCAAGTCCAGATTCTGCTTAAAAACCGGGCCCCTGTCATTCTTCATCCGAAGCGGGTGGCAAGCCGTTACCTTTTAAGTGGGCTGGCTCGGTGCGGACATTGCGGCAAGGCTTTGGTTGGCCAAGACGCTAAGAGCGGACGATTCACTTATTACGTATGTGGGACCTTATTAAAGAAGGGAGCCGGCTCATGTCCAACACGTTATCTTAACAGCCAGCAATTTGAGAATCTGGTTATAGGCAAGATAAAAGAGCACGTGCTAACTACTGACAATTTGACTAAGCTCGTGCATATGATAAACGAAGAAATGGACGGCCTGGCAATAGAGTACAGTGAGCGCTTACACATTATCACCGTAGAAACTGCCGATGTTGATCACCGATTGGAGAGGCTCTACGACGCTCTTGAAACAGGGCAGATACAACTAGCCGACCTGGCACCGCGGATTCAGCAACTCAGGCACCGACATGATCAATTGCAGGCAGCAAGATTGGAATTAGAACAGCATCTATCCGACAGGCGTGTGGAACTGGCAGATAAGGAAACCGTCGCCTGTTATGTATCCGACCTGCACAACCTGCTAAGCGAAAGCTCTCTTGCCGAGAAGAAGTCGTTTGTCAGGAGCTTTGTTAAAGAAGTGAAAGTAACTGGAGATAGCGTACTGCTAACCTATACTATACCAATGCTGCCCACGGGAATGACGGAGGAGAAACTGCCAGTTCTGTCTATTGTACACTATGGTGGGCCATTGTGGACTCGAACCACAGACCCCAGTCTTATGAGTATAGATATTTTCCATTTTCAACCTACCAAAAATAATCTCCAATAAATACCATATCACAAAATTCTAGCGTAAGCTAGCGTAAGAAAGACTATCGCTAGAGATAACACCTATTATCTCTAATTTGACAAAAGGTTCTAATGTCAATTGGAGCGTTTTTTCTTTGTGAAGCCAGTTATTCACCCAGTGAAGTGAGCTATTTGCTTCGTAATCTTGAAATCTTACCGGACACCCAGCAGCGTAAATCGTGCTTTCTCCAATTCCACGATACCGGC